>DASTSB010000035.1:0-3647 GCA_035760885.1 Steroidobacteraceae bacterium
CCATCACGTCCTGAGCCCGGCCATCGAACAGCGTTACCGAGTCTGAAACGCCAGCGCGCCGCAGCGCGCTCGCGAACACTTCGCGCGTCGGCGCTGAAGCCAGCGCGGCGATGAACTTCAATGTAGGCCTGGCCGCACGCAACCATGCCACCGCGGCGGCAAAATCATCGCTCAGGGCTGTTACTTCGCCGCGGCGGCTGCCCGGCAGCAGTGCGAGGTACTCGCCTTCGGGGGTCAAGCCGAGGCGTTCGCGGCACTCGTTCGAATCCGTGGTAAGAGGAATGCGATCCGCGAGTGGATGCCCCACGAATACTGCACGCACCCCATGCGAATCGTAGAAAGGAGGTTCGAACGGCAGCAAGCAGAGCACCAAATCCACCGCTCGACCGATCGTACGCGCCCGTCCCTGGCGCCAAGCCCAGACTTGGGGACTGACGTATTGAACCGTGCGAATCCCGCGCGCCTTGAGTTCAGGGGCAAGCCGCAGATTGAACTCCTTTGCATCGACGCCGACATAGATTGCGGGGCGTTCGCGGAGCACGCGGACGACGAGGTCGCGACGAATGCGCAGTAGTCGCGGCAAGTGCGGAATGATCTCGAAGAGTCCGTTGACGGCCAGACTTTCGGCGCGCTCCCAGGGTTCGCAGCCAGCCGCGATCATCTTGGGCCCGGCAATACCGGCAAATCTCACGGATCCGAGCCGCTCGCGCAGCGCCTCGATCAACTGCGCGCCGAGGTTGTCGCCGGAGGTTTCTCCCGCGACCAGGACAATCAGTGGAGGCGAAGATGATGAGCTCACCTTCGACGATCCCGCGCCCGCGGTCATCGGCCCTTAGCGAACGATGCCGACGCGTTCGCGGCGCGGCGTAGTGTCGTTGAGAAAATCGACGAAAGGCACGATCTCAGGCTGCGCTTGCGCAAGTTGCTGCAACTCCTGCATCGCCTCGGAGAGCTTGAGGCCAGAGCGATACAAGACCTTGTAGGCATCGCGAATGTTGCGGATCTGCTCAGTCGAATACCCGCGTCGCTTCAGCCCTTCCGCATTCACGCTGTGCGGCTCGGCAGGGCGCCCGACAGCCATGATGAATGGCGGCACGTCGCGCGTCACAGCAGTGTTATTCGCGATGAACGCGTGCGCACCCACCTTGCAGAACTGATGCACGCCCGAGAATCCGCCCATGTGCACCCAATCTCCCATCCACACGTGACCGCCCAAGGTCGCGTAGTTCGCGAAGACACAGTGCGAGCCGATCACACAGTCGTGCCCTACGTGAGAGCCGGCCATGAACAAGTTGTCGTCAGCGATTTTCGTGACGAGTTGATCCTTTGTGGTGCCGCGATTGATCGTGCAGTTCTCGCGGAAGATGTTGCGTTCGCCGATCTCGAGGCGAGTCGGCTCGTTGTTGTACTTCAGATCCTGCGGAGCCGCACCAATGGAGGCGAACTGAAAAATCTTATTGTCGCGCCCGATCGTGGTTGGCCCGTCAATCACGACATGTGGCCCCACCCAACAACCCGATGCGATGGTCACATTCGGGCCGATCACCGAATACGCGCCGATTTCGACTGTGGTGTCGATGTTGGCGGTGGGATCGATGATGGCGGTGGGATGAATTGACATGGATTCGTTGCTTGAACGGAGCGCGATTTAGACGCCCTCCCCGGGCGCAACCATCATCTCGGCACTGGTCACTTCAGCACCGTCCACTTCGGCAATGGTGGAGAACTTCCAAATACCGCGCAACGAGCGTTCGAGATTCGCCTTCAAGATGAGCTGATCGCCGGGCATCACCGGTTTGCGAAAGCGTGCTTTATCGATGCCGACAAAATACAGCTCGCGTTTCTCCTCCGGGTACACGCCGGCCGTCACGAACGCCAAGATTCCCGCGGTCTGTGCCAATGCCTCCAGAATCAACACGCCCGGGAAGACAGGCCGATTCGGAAAATGGCCGGGAAAGCACGGCTCGTTGATCGTGACGTTCTTGAGGGCGCGGATTGCCTTGCCCGACTCGCACTCCAACACCCGATCCACGAGCAGGAAGGGATAACGATGCGGCAAGCGTCGCATCACTTCCTGGATGTCCATTGCTGGACGTGCCGCAGCTTCTGCCATTCAGTCCTCTGTCGATTCCGATTGTTGTTGTCCGAGTTCCGGCTCCGCCGGTTCGGCACCGGAACGCAAGCGGCGAACCTCGCGCGCCAGATCATCGAGCTGATTGAAACGCGCCGCATTTTTGCGGAATCGCGCAGCTTCATCCACCGTCAAGCCGCTCGAATAATAGCCGGGCTTGCGAATGCTGGTGGACACGAACGACTTACCGGTCAGCACGACGTCGTCGCAAATGCTCAGATGGCCGGCGATGCCAACCTGCCCCGCGATCATGCAACGCTTACCGATGGTCGTGCTGCCCGACACGCCGGAACAACCGGCGATGACCGTATGGGCACCGATGCGAACGTTGTGTCCAATTTGAATTTGATTGTCGAGCTTCACGCCATCTTCGATCACCGTATCCTCGATGGCGCCGCGATCGATGGTGGTGTTCGCACCAATCTCGACATCATTGCCGATGCGGACGCCCCCCATCTGCGGCACTTTGATCCATTCGCCTTGATCCGGCGCCAGTCCGAATCCGTCCGCCCCGATCACTACGCCCGGATGCAACAGGCAGCGCTGACCGATGCTCACGGCCTGACATACGGTGACGTTCGCGACGAGGCGCGTGTCGGCGCCGATCTCGGTGCCTTCCATGACGACACATCCCGGCCCAATGTGTGCGCGCGCGTCGAGGCGGACGTTGCCCGCGATGACGGCATTCGCACCAACAGAGCTAGTCGGATCGATCTGCGCAGTCGAATCCACACTCGCGCTCGGATGGACACCTGGAGCCGCCGCGATAGGCGGATGCAATACGGCGGCAACTCGAGCGTAAGTTGCGTAAGGATTCTTGCAGATCAGCGCAGAGCCCGCGCAGTCGTTCGCGAACTTGGGCTCGACAATGACGGCCCCGGCACGCGTATGGGCGAGATACTTGCGATAACGCGGATTGGCCAAGAAGCTGATGCAGTCAGCGTCGGCGGCTTCCAATGTCCCAACGCGACGGACGCGAAGGTCTGGATCGCCCTTCAAGGTGCAACCGAATCGGACCGCGAGCTCACCCAGGGAAATGCCCGGCGGCTCGCGATCGGGAGTCTGCGCGCTCATGCGAGATACTCACGTGGGGCTGCGCGAAACATCGAGCAGTCCCCGTGCCGGCAGTTTGCTACTGCTTCGGCTGAGTCGAGGATTTTGCACCCGCGCTGTTCGCAGGTGCAGGCGAACTCTTGGCCCGCGCCTGCAAAGCGCTCAGTACTTGCGGGGTGATATCCAGGGCCTGACTTGCGTACAGCACACCATCGCCGACGACGAGATCGTAGTTCGCGCCCTTTGCGTAGCTCTGCACTTCCTGCAGCAACGAACGTTGCAACTTACCGATCTCCTCATTACGGCGCAGGTTCAAATCCTCGACGTACTCGTTCTGCTTGCGTTGCAGATCGCGTTGGCCATCGCGCAAATCTTTTTCCGCTCGGTTGCGCTCGTTCTCGGCCATGACCGCACCATCGCGCTGCAGCTTTTCTTCTTTGGCCTTGAGGTCTTTCTGCTGCGC
>DASTSB010000036.1:0-4528 GCA_035760885.1 Steroidobacteraceae bacterium
GTGATGATGTCCCGATACTCATGGTCTAAGCACTCCTTAAATCAATCTCTATCGCGCCGATCTTTGTGTCGCCGCTGTACTTGAACTCTTCTTCCTGCGCGCCTTGGCGGGCGCCCTCGCGGTGTCCCCTGGCGCTTCCAGCGGGCACTCGCAAATGATGCGAACGCCCTGAGGGGCGGCCGCTTCGAATCGAACTTCGCCGCCCAACATGCGGGCGCGATATTGCATCGTCTTCAGTCCCATGCCCGATGCATCCATGGCGTCATCAGGCATGCCGTTGCCGTCGTCGGTGATCGTCAGCCGCACCTTAGCGCGCGCTCCGTGCAAGTGCAGTCGTATAGACCGCGCCTGCCCGTGACGTACCGCATTGCTAACGGCCTCTTGAGCAATTCGGTACAGATGATTGGCCAACTCTGCACCGAGCGGTTTGGAGGTCTTCACCCGATGCGTGCATGTCACCTGCACGCTGTACAACTCGCTTGCGTGCATGGCCAAACCTTCGAGAGCGTCCTGGAGTCCGCCCCGTTCCAAATTGACGGGCGACAACCCGCGCGCCAGAGCACGTGTGCTCTCAATCGCGTTATTGACGAGCCGCGTGATGCCTTCGATCTCCGGGAAGATCGGGGGATACTCGCTCGCGAGCCGTCCCGCGACTCCACGCAGCATCAACGCGATGCCGGTCAACTCCTGACCCAGTCCGTCGTGCAAGTCATTGCCGATGCGGTACTGCTCGCGATTGACCGCTTGCAAGATGGCGCGTTCCAACTGCTTGCGCTCGCTCACGTCTTGCAAGACCACCAAACTGTGATTTCGACCCGCGACTCCGAACCTTGAGAGCACACCGGCTGCGGAGAAGTGCGTACCGTCCGAACGGCGGCCATCGAATTCCACGCGCACCGAATCGGCGCTTTGATTGTCGGTAGATTCCCAGCGCTCGCGCTGCTCGAATGGCCAGCCCGCTAGACTGACCATCTCGCGGCCGATCAATTCGCCGCGTCGATACGCGAACATGCTGTCGAAGGCCGGATTTGTGATCTCGATCACACCGCGCTCGTTGATGACCGCGACGCCCTCGAGCATGGATTCGATCATCTGCTCCTGTGTCGCGATCGCCCGCTCGGCACGCACTTGGCCTGTCGTTTCGGTCGCGATGAGGGTTAGCGCATTGACCTCGCCTTCGCGCAACACGGGGCTCACACGCACATCGAAATGCTGGGCCTGGCCATCCTCGCTTTCGATCTCCGCCAAGTAGCCGTCGATCTTTCCGGTCGCGAGGACACGGTGAACGGTTGCGAGGGCAACCGCGTGCAGATGTTGTGGGAAGAGTTCGGTGAGGTGCATGCCGCGCAACGCGTCGGCGGTGCGCCCCGCAAGGCCGCGATTGGCGTAGAGCAGGCGCAGGCTACGGTCGAATAAGAAGACGAACTCAGGCAGCGCACCGACGATCTGATGCAGCATGGCTGCGTCCACGCCGGAGCCGGAATCGGTCGCGACGTTCAGATCGAGGGTTTGGGTCGCAGCACTCACGCAGCGTCGGGTCTCTTTGATGTTGAAGCGCCGTAAATCCGCAGGACAAAAGACAGCCCGGCTGCACGGCGACTGGGCTGCCCGGGCATGGTGTTTGAGGGAAGGTGTAGGGGATATCAGCCGATCCCCTAATGTCGCACGCGGCGCGCACGTCTTCGGCGCCGGGCGAGTGCTGAAGAAATAAGTTAAAAAACCTAAGCCACTGAACGACTTGAGTGACCGCGCATCCATGGCCATAGGATGGGCAAAGGCGTGCCTAGGCCGAGGCTTCGCCCCGATCGGATACCCATTGCGTTGCATAGCGGATGAGTTCGCTCGTCGAACGCAGATTGAGCTTCTCGCGCATGTGACGCCGGTGCGCATCGACCGTCTTCATCGAGAGCGATAGGCGCTGTGAGATTTCTCTCGTGCTGATGCCTTCGCCGATGAGCTTGAACACTTCCAGTTCCCGATCGGTGAGCGACGAAACCGGATCTTCATCATTGCCCGGTGCGCGACCGCGTGCGACTTGAGTGAGCAGACGCTCGCCCATCGCAGAACTGACATGCCGTTGGCCGCGCGCTACTTTGCGCAGCGCGCCGAGAAAGTCTGTCCCCGCGACATTTTTCATGACATAGCCGCTCACGCCTAAACGTAGTAGTCGTTCTGCGTACAGCGCTTCGTCTTGCATCGATAGCACCAACACGCGCACGTCAGGGTGATCGGTACGGATCCATCGGACGAGTTCGACGCCGTCATCCGGTCCCAGTGCGAGGTCGACGACTGCGACATCGGGTTTCTGGTTCGAAATCGTCGTGCGCGCGTCAGGAATCGATGACGCTTCGCCTACGAGCGAGAAGTCGCTCTGCCCCGCAAGTAGCTGCTTGAGCCCCTCGCGGACGAATGGATGATCGTCGACGATAACGATCCGTGTTTGTTCTGCCATAGTGTCTCTCTCGTTCGCCCACGCGTGTTGTCCCCTCGCAGCATGCATTTACCGGAGCAACGTGCAGCGCGGCAATCCCCATTTTCCACAGTGCGCAGAGAGTGATAGCTTGCACGCCTGCACTCACTGCAGAGAGGTCCAATGCCGGCACTTCGGTTTGTCCTGCTCGAAGACGACATCAACGACGTCGAATTGATCCAGCTTCAACTCGCGCGTAACGGCGTCTCCGTGACATGGGAACACGTCATGTCCGAGCCCGACTTTCGCGCCGCGCTCGAGCGCGGCGCACCTGACCTAGTGCTCGCCGACTACACCCTGCCCGGTTTCGATGGCCTCGCTGCACTGCGCATCGTGCTGGAACGCTGCCCTGACGTGCCGTTCATCTTCGTATCGGGCTCGCTCGGCGAAGAACGCGCGATCGAGGCATTGAAGAGCGGCGCCACCGATTATGTGTTGAAAGATCGCCTGCAACGATTGCCGGCGGTCGTGAATCGCGCGCTCACTGAAGCCCGCGAGCGGCGCGAGCGGCGCCAAGCCGAAGCGGCGCTGGAAGTGCAGCGCCTGCTGCTCGGCACGCTGATCAACAGCCTCCCGGAAATCGTTTACGCCGTGGACACGAACAACTGCCTTACCGTGGTGAACCGCGCATTACTCGAGGTGCTCGGAAAGAAGCGCGACGAAATCTTAGGAAAAAGGCTCTCGGAAGTTTGGACCGATGAGAATGTCATCGACATCGAGACCCAAGCGGCTACGACCATGCGCACGGGCCGTTCCCTGACCGATCAGGAGCGCGCCTGGATCGCAGCAGACGGCAGCGTGCGTTGGTTTACGTTCACGCATGTGCCCCTGCGGGATCACGGCACGATTACTGGATTGGTCTGCACCGTGCGCGAAGTCACCGCACGCAAAGAGCTCGAACAGGAAATCTTGGAGATCAGCAATCGTGAGCAGCGCCGGCTCGGCAGCGACTTGCACGATGGACTGGGCCAAGAGTTGACCGGCCTATCGCTCTTGTTGAAGGGCTTGGAAGTGCAGCTCTCGCGCGAAGCACCGCAATACTCCTCGCAGCTCACCAAGATCAGCGATTTGCTCGCGCGTGCGATTCAGAGCACACGGTCCCTGGCCCGCGGACTTGCGCCCGTGAATTTGGAGCGTGGCGGATTACCCGAAGCTTTGAAGCATCTCGTCGCGCGCTGCTCCGATATGTATAGCTTGAAATGCACGTTCGAGAACGTGGGGCAAAAATTACCGGATTTGGAAGAAGGCGCCGCAACCCACTTGTATCGAATCGCACAAGAAGCCACGACGAATGCGGCCCGCTATGCGCGTGCAACGTCGATTGCGATCGAATTGAAATCGACAGGACGCAGGCTCCAGTTGTCGATTGCCGATGACGGCATCGGCTTGTCCGCGGGCCTCGCACAGGGTCGCCCGGGCATGGGCTTGAAGATCATGGAATACCGCGCCCGCATGCTGGGCGGCACGATCGCATTCGAAGAGCCCGGCGCGGGCACGAAGATCGTGCTTTCAGCGCCGCTGCATTTGCTGCGTCAGAGCAAGGACAAATTGCGCAAGGCAATTTGACGCTCGCGTCAGCGAGCGTCAAGGTGATGAGGTGATGGTGTGATGGTGTGAAGCGCGGAGGGCGGAGATGATCTACACCGTTTCACTTCATCACCGCATCACTCCATCACGGCACGGTCAGCGCCTCACCACCGGCACGATCGTGTGATCGGCGCCATTCCACACATCGATAAACGATTCCATCTCGGCAGCAGGCATTGCGGAGGCAATGAAGTCGCCCTGCAAGGCATCGCATCCGGCGCTGTCTAGAAATTCGAACGCGGCCGCGGTTTCGACGCCTTCGGCGCAAGCGGTGAGCGACAACGCATGGGCGAGATCGACGATGGCACGCACAACCGTTGCCGCCGCACGAGAGGTCGCGATCTCGGCGACTAAGGGGCCGTCGATCTTCACTTCGCTAAACGGCATTTTGTAGAGCTGCGTTAGCGAAGACATGCCGGTGCCGAAATCATCCAGCGACAGGCCCACACCTCTCACACGCAGACGCGTGAA
>DASTSB010000037.1:0-3720 GCA_035760885.1 Steroidobacteraceae bacterium
AGATCTGCATCGCGCGGCAAGAAGTCGGAGAATGCCGGGACCAGGAGCACGTCATCGAAGGTGAGTGCTTCCTCGAGAATTCGCATGGTTGGGCCGCCACGGTTATCGATGAAAGCGCGCCATTGTACGCGGCACCTTGTATATCTGTATATAGCGACGGGTCTTGTATATAGCGACGACTCGGACATCTGATGCACATGGACGTGCGAATGCCGCGGAAGGCATGGATGCCGGGAGCGGCCTGTCACAAGCGTCGCTGCGGCGTCAAAAGACGTGACTTTTGCCCCTCGCTCGCCACCTTCGGCGGCGGGCACATCCCTGTGCCTGAATCGATACAAAGCGACGACTCGGACATCTGATGCACATGGACGTGCGAATGCCGCGAGAGACATGGATGCCGGGAGCGGCCTGTCACGAGCGTCGCTGCTAGGATCAAAAGGCGTGACTTTTGCCCCTCGCTCGCCACCTTCGGCGGCGGGCACACCCGTGTGCCTGAATTGGCGCAAGCGACGACTCGGACATCTGATGCACATGGAGGTGCGAATGCCGCGAGAGGCATGGATGCCGGGAGCGGCCTGTCACAAGCGTCGCTGCGGCGTCAAAAGACGTGACTTTTGCCCCTCGCTCGCCACACAACCTGTTGTCCCTGGCCGCTTCGCTGTAGCCTTGCGGCTTATGTCGTCCGACTTCGATTTTGGCTTCGCGCCGAACCCTGCAGCCGCTGAGAATGGCCGCGACGTCTACACGCCAACGCGCCTGAATCGGGAAGCGCGCACCTTACTTGAGCGCGGCTTGCCTGCGTTGTGGCTGGAAGGTGAGATTTCCAATTTCTCGCGACCCTCCTCCGGTCATTGGTACTTTTCGCTGAAGGATGAAAGCGCACAGCTTCGCTGCGCCATGTTTCGCCAGCGCAATCTGCTCGCGAAGTTCAAGCCCCAGGACGGCCTGCACGTGCAAGCGCGGGGCCGGGTGAGCTTGTACGAGCCGCGAGGCGACTATCAGTTCATCGTGGACTTCATCGAAGAGGCCGGGGAAGGTGCCCTGCGCCGCAAGTTTGAAGTGCTCAAGAACCGGCTGGCGGCTGAAGGCCTCTTTGCGGCCGAACGCAAGAAGACGCTGCCGCGTCTACCGAAGCGCATCGGTGTGATTACTTCACCGACGGGCGCGGCGATTCGGGATGTGCTGCATATCCTGCGACGACGTTTCTGCACGATTCCGGTCTTGATCTATCCCGTTCCCGTTCAGGGCTCGAGCGCTGCTGCGCAGATCGCCGCGACGATCCGGTTGGCTTCGCAGCGCGCCGAGTGCGACGTCTTGATCCTCGCCCGGGGCGGCGGATCGCTGGAAGATCTGTGGTGCTTCAATGAGGAACCGGTGGCACGGGCGATCTTCGATTGCGCGATTCCTATCGTCAGCGGTATTGGTCACGAAGTGGACTTCACGATCGCCGACTTCGTTGCCGACGTGCGCGCCCCAACTCCCTCGGGGGCAGCGGAAATCGTCGCACCGGATTGCAACGAATGGAGCCGAGCGTTGTCTGGATTGGGCCGTCGTCTGCAGCACGGAATGGAACGCCGCGTGACGAACGCTGCACAGCGCATCACCTGGCTTGAGCGCCGACTGGGGCAACTCCATCCCGGCGTGCAGCTCCGGCAGCACGCACAGCGCTTGGATGAGCTCGAACAACGGATGCTTCGCACTGTCGAACATCAACTGTCGCAACGCCGAGCGCTGGTTGCTCAGCTCGGAGCCCATTTGCGCCAGCATTCGCCGGCGTTGATGGTCGCATCGGGTTATCGTCGCCTGGAAAGTGCATCGAATGTTCTGCGTTCCGCCATGGCACATGGGCTACAGCGTTGGCGTCATCGACTGAACGTGGCTGCAGGAACGCTCGATGTCGTCAGCCCGCTGCGAACATTGCAGCGAGGGTACGCAATCGTCACCGCACGCGAGCACGTGATCGTCGATGCTTCGTCCGTGCAACCTGGCGACCGAATCCAAGCGCGCCTCGCACGAGGCTTGGTCGAGGCAACTGTTGATCGCACCGTCGCTGAAGAACCAACGAAGGACCCACCCGATATCAAATGAGAGTATTTGTACGAACGATCGCTGCGCTGCTTTTGGGAACGCTGGCGATCCAATCCCACGCAGCCTCCGCCAAACTTGATCTCCCACGCGAAAGCCGCGTACCGGGCGGGATCGCCTTCGTCGATTTGGCAGCCAGTGCAATTCCGCCGCGCGTGGAATTCGAAGGTCGCCAGTGCGCCGTGATCAAACGCGGCGACCATTGGGCGGCTATCGTGGGCATTCCGCTCGCTACGAGACCGGGGACGCAGAAGATCCTCGTGCAGTCGCAACGCGGCACGGTCGAAGTGCCGTTTCAGGTTAAGGGCAAGAAATACCGCACTCAGTACCTGACGATTAAGGATCAGCGCAAAGTCGAGCCGAACCCTGAAGATCTCAGGCGCATTCGAGCTGAGACAGCCAGATCCGACGCCGCGCTTTCGCGCTTCACTGCGGAAGAATCCGCTCAGTTTGGACTGCAGCCGCCAATCCAAGGTGTGCGCTCGGACTCATTTGGCTCGCGACGTTTCTTCAATGGTCAGCCGCGCAATCCGCACACGGGCATGGACATCGCAGCACCTCGTGGGACGCCCATTCACGCGCCTGCCGCCGGGAAAGTGGTCGAAGCAGGCGAGTTTTTCTTCAACGGCAACACGCTCTACATCGATCACGGCAGTGGACTCGTCACGATGTACTGCCACCTCGATACCGTCGCCGTGAAAGCGGGCGACACTGTGAACGCAGGACAATTGCTAGGCACCGTCGGCTCCACCGGCCGCGTGACCGGACCGCATCTTCATTGGGGAATCGCACTCAATCGCGCGATGGTCGATCCGGCGTTGTTCTTGGAGTCGAGCGAGACGCAAAAAGGTAAACAGGAAAAGAGCAAGGTGGGTGGGTAGGCAGAGAGTTCTGAGTTGACGGTTGTGGGTTGACAGTTCGGCGTTGAGAGTTGGGCGTTGATAGTTGGGAGTCAGAGCGCCGTCTCACGAACCTCGAACCCCGATCCACGGCTCACGATGGCGTTCCCCGCTCCCTACCCTCCCATCCGCTCAACCCACTCCCTCACCTCCACAATCACGTTGAATCCATCGCGAGCTTTCAGCCACTCGTAATTGCGTCGGTGTAAATCACTGTTCTGATCGAAGCGATTGAGAAGGACGATCGTTTCAAGTGCTGCAAGCTGCGACAGGCACAATCGCACGGAGTTGATCGTGCCCAATCCTGCATCAGCGACCAAGAGTACGTGCGTCGGATGCAGAAGCGTTACCAGATCCAAGTTATCGCCATCGTGAGCGATGGGTGAACGTAAACCGCCCGCGGTTTCGAGCAGCCGCAATTGGACGTCCGGTTTCCATCGCAGTTCAGCCGCGAGATCTTTGAGAACGATGCGTGGTCGCGCCAACACTTCCGCGGCCATCGGCGGCGCCATCGGGACCGGATACGAGCGATGCGCGGGACAAACATCGATCGGCGATTCACCACTCGCTGCGCTCAACAAATCCGCGTCGGTCGGCCCCGATCCCTCGAACGACTGTGCGGGCTTGCGCGCACTCACGGTCACGCCGAGTCGGCGTGCTTGTCGCAAGAGCTCGCAACTTGCCCAGGTCTTGCCGACTTCGGTACCTGTACCCACGACGGCGAGCAGGATTGATT
>DASTSB010000038.1:0-11063 GCA_035760885.1 Steroidobacteraceae bacterium
ACAGGATGAGACCTGCAACCAAGATCAGCATAGTTCTACTCGCGAGCGACCTTCTCGGGACCGCACGTGTTCTCGACGCGTTCGGTCCCGGTGTCGAGTTGTGCGACTATGGATTCTAAGCGTTTGATGTTCGCGAACGTATCGGACGCGATGAGTGCATTCTCACATGGCACGGCGGCCAGATGTGCGTTCATGGGCATCAATGGCCGCAAGACCGGAACCAACATCCCAGCGGGCAAGCTCTTAACCTTGATCGTGGTGCTGACCACCTGTTGATCGGAGGCTTTCGCTCGCTCGGCGAGCACGGGATTCGGCAACTGTCTCGCAACAGCATCGGGCGCAATCAAGGTGTAGCCGCCCGTCTCCACCATCGAAAAACCATACAAGTAGAGGATGGTATTCAGGTTGTCATAAGACACTTGATCGAAGTTTTGACCGATCAAGGTCACATCCCCTTGGACGTGCGCATCCACTACGAACTTCTTACCGGTTTTTTTCGCCACGGCGGCGATGAGATCTTTCAGCGGGGTTTCGTATTTGCTGGACGCCGGCTGGGATTCGGCGTGAACGTTTCCGCTGCACACAAACGCAATAACTGCTGCCCAGACCATCGAACTCAATTTCATGGCGCTCTCCTTGGACGATTGAGGAATCAACTAACGCTTGGAGCAGCTTACGTGCATTCGGTTCCCGGCTCTTAGTTCTCCGTGCTCTCCGTGTCCTCCGTGGAGACATTTCCATTTTCCGCTTCTTACCCCCGTGTTCTCCGTGTCCTCCGTGGAGAATCTCCGAAGCTAACCGCTATTGCGAAGCGCCGTCGCCACCGCATTGATCGAAAGCTGAATACCTTCGCGGACGCGATCATCCGTTTCGCCAGCGCGATGGCGCTTGAGCAATTCGACCTGCAACAAATTCAGCGGCTCGATATACGGCAGGCGCAAGCGAATCGAGGATTCCAGCGCCGGATTGCGCTCGAGCAAGCGCGACTGTCCGGTGATGCTCAACACGCTGTCATGCGTGACCTTCCAGCCGGTGCGGATGCGCTCGAAGATGCTCGTCGCCAACTCACGATCGGCTACCAGCGTTGCGTAGCGTTCGGCGATGCCCATGTCGGACTTCGCGAGCACCATTTCCATATTGTCGAGCGTCGCTTGAAAGAACGGCCATGCTTGCGCCATTTCCTTGAGCAGGTTTTGGTCCTTGTACGCCTGCAGCGCCTGACCGACGCCGTACCAGCCCGGCAACATGACGCGCGCTTGCGACCAGCTAAATACCCATGGAATCGCGCGCAGATCTTCGATGCGATCGGACTTGGTGCGCGAGGCAGGACGCGAGCCGATCTTCAGTTCGCCGATTTCGGCGACGGGCGTCATCTGACGGAAGAACTTGTTGAAGCCTTCGGTTTCGTACACGAGGCCGCGATAGGTACGGAACGCCTCTTTCGAAATCTCATCCAGCGCCGCACGGAAGTGAGCGCGTTCATGCGCCGATGCCTTCGAACGCTCGAGCGAGGCGAGAATCGTTGCCGATGTGATGGCTTCGAGGTTTTCGGCGGCGCCCAATAGCGTGCCGTACTTGGCCGCGATCACCTCGCCTTGTTCGGTGATGCGAATGCGACCTTGCACAGTGCCGACCGGCTGAGCGCGGATCGCGGAGAACGACGAGCCGCCACCGCGACCGACGGCGCCGCCGCGTCCGTGGAAGATCTGCATCGCGGTATCCGACTCTTCGAACACGTCCGACAGCGCGCGCGTGGCGCGATTCAAACTCCACACCGATGTCAGATAGCCGCCGTCCTTGTTCGAATCCGAATAGCCGACCATGACTTCTTGATAGCCACGCGTCTTCGCAGCTTCGCGAACCTCAGGCAATCCGAGCCATGCGCGCATGATGGTGGGCGCGTTTTCCAGATCCGCGATGGTTTCGAACAACGGCACGACCATGATCGAAGCCGCACCAGGCTCGCTCGGGCGGTACAGGCCCACTTCCTTGAGCAATAGATTTACTTCCAACAAATCGGAAACGCTTTCGCTCTTGGAAATGATGTATGTGGTGATCGATGCAGGCCCATACACCTCGTGTGCATGCGCCGCGGCACGCAGGATGGCGAGTTCCTTCAACGTCTCTTCGGAGTACGCTGCAAACGGACTCGTCAGCAATCGTGCACTCGCAAGTTCCTTTCTGAGCAGTTCGACTCGAGCATCCTCGCTGAGCTTTTCATAGCTCGCTTCGACACCCGCCACCTTGAACAATTCAGCGACGACGCGAGCGTGCACATCGGCGTTCTGCCTGAGATCGAGCGTAGCGAGATGGAAACCGAAGGTTTCCACGGCGCGGATCAATCTGCCGAGTGCGCCACCGGTACCGAGCATTCCGCCGGCACTCGCTTTCAACGAATGTGCTATTTCGACCAAATCGGCGCGTAGCTCTTGTGCATTCGCATACGGCGTGCTGACAACCGACGCGCGACGCGGTGGCGCATGATTCGTCAGCTTCTCGTAAGTCGCGGCTAAGCGCGCGTAGATGCCCGTGATCGCGCGGCGATAAGGCTCATCGCGACGTGCGGCCTTCTGATCGCCGCTGGCATCGGCGAGTTTCATCACTTCGTCCGTCGCCGTCGCCAACTCGGTGGAGATCGAGAGCTCCGCGCCCAGCGCGTGCAATTGATTGAGGTAGAACTCGAGTACTGTCTGCGAGGCGCGGCCCAAGGCGATGCGCAGCGATTCTGCATTCACGTTCGGATTGCCGTCGCGATCCCCGCCGATCCAACTGCCGACGCGCAAGAAACTCTTCGGGCGATGCTGCAGCACGCGCTCCCAGCGGGCGTACAACATCGGCAGCACTGGCAGAAATACGTCTCGCAGATACGTCAACGCGATTTCCACTTCGTCGGCGACGTACAAACGTTCGCGTCGCAGCGGACGCGTTTGCCACAGCAACGCGATCTGCCGCAGGATCGCCTGTTCGATCAAATCGCCGTCCGGTGTTTCGGTGCGACCCAAATCGCGGTAGTGCATCAGCTCCGCAATTCGATTGCGATGATCGATCATGCTCTTGCGCATCACCTCCGTCGGATGCGCCGTCAACACCGGCACGATCAACGCGGAATCCAGCAACTCGATCACGCGTTCAACATCCACGCCCGCAGTCGCAAGCCGCTCCAATGCGGATTCGACGTCTTCGCGCGTCGGCGTCGCGCCGCCCTGGCGATCCTCGGCCAGGTTCGCAAGCATCGAGAACAGCATGAAGCCTCGGACGAACGCGAGCGTGTCATCCAAGCTCAGCGCATCCAGGCCGCGATCCGTCGAACTCGACACCCCACGATAGCGATCCACGGATGAGGCGCGGATGTACTCGATCCGCTGGAACAGCCGCTCACCACCGTACGCACGAATGACATCGCCGAGCAATTTACCGAGATAGCGAATATCCGCGTTTTGGGTGATTGGCTTTGGTGTGCTCATCAGACGTTCTAGGCTGGAAAATTCGAGGGCGCGCAATTGTGCTGACAACGACTCGTAGAATCCAGCGTGGAAGGCTTATCCGCACTGCAGATTAAGCTTTCGAAACGCGAGTGAGCGCTAACCAAAACCCGCCGCCGAAACCTTTCGCGCGGGCTCCGGATTAAGTTGTGAACTCGTCGAGCCGGAATGCGACTTTGGATTCGAGCACGTTAATCATCGGTGCGGGCGCAGCGGGCCTCGCTGCCGCGGCGGAATTGGGAAAAAGCGGTCACTCGGCCCGGGTGCTCGAGGCGCGCGACCGGTTGGGCGGCCGGATTTTCACGCGCATGGAGCCCGGGGTGCCGATCCCGCTCGAATTGGGCGCCGAGTTCATCCACGGCGCCTCTGCCATCACGTTCGAATGGCTGAAACGGGCGCGCACCCTAGCCGTCGATGCGTCAGAAGTCCGCTGGGAGCTCGAGGACGGAGCATTGCGGCCCACGCAGGCGCTGTTCGAGGAGATGAAACGAGGTCTGTCCAAGGCCCCGCGTCCGCGCAAGGACCTGCCGTTTGCGGACTTTCTTGCGGGGCCCGCAAAGCGCTTTTTGCGGCCGAGAGTGCGGGAATTTGCGAGCATGCTCGTCGAAGGCTTCGATGCAGCTGATGCGACGCTCGTGAGCACGACTGAGACGATCGAAGAATGGAGCGGCGGAAGTGCGGCCGATGCGCCCACATTTCGACCCCTAAACGGGTACCAGAGCCTCATCGACGCCCTGGTCACGGCGGCTGACCCAGAGCTCATTTCGATCCAGACCCAAACGATCGTCAGCGAGATCGCTTGGAACCGAGGGTCGGTACGGGTCACGGGAACCCGACGAGGTCAGCCATTCGAGCTGTCGGCGCGGAATGCGATTGTCACACTGCCGATTGGCATCCTTCAGCGCCCACCGCAGACGCGCGGAGCCGTGCGCTTCGTGCCGGAATTGAAGTCGAAGCGCCGTCCGCTCGAGCTACTCGGCAATGGACCGGTTCATAAGGTTTTGCTGCGTTTTCGTAGCGCGTTCTGGGAACGGCTGGAAAAAGGCCGTTATCGCGAAGTGGCGTTTTTCCATGCGCCGAACGCGCCCTTCCCCACCTTCTGGACCTCGCTACCGATGCGCTCCTCGATTGTCGTCGCGTGGACCGCAGGTCCAAACGCACAGAGCTTCGCCGGGCGCACTCATGGCGAAATCATCGAAGCAGCGCTCGAGAGCTTCCAATCGCTGTTCGGAAAGAAAGCGAACGTCCGCGACGAGTTTGCGGGCGCGATGTTTCACGATTGGGAAAACGATCCCTTTTCGTGCGGCGCGTACAGCTATGTGCTCGCCGGCGGGGCGCGTGCTCGCAAGGCCTTGGCTGCACCGATAGAGAACACGTTGTTCTTCGCGGGCGAAGCGTCCGATGTAGCGGGCGAATCCGGCACCGTGGCCGGCGCGTTGCAGAGCGGCGTTCGGGCCGCTTACGAGATCATCAATTCGGAAAAGAAAAAGTGGCCGCAGAGAACTCAAAAAAGAACACGATAAGGTTCGTTTTGGCGTGGTCATCGGGGCGGTCATGTCAGGCGCCATTTGTAGAAGCCTCGGCCACAACGCAAAGTACGGCTTCGTCTGCGCCGCGACTAAGCAGACGCAGACGTACGTGGGAGGAGTTACGCTCTACTCTCTGACCTTGAGCGAATCCTCTCATCGGTCGTCCCTTTCTTTTTTGCGTTCTCTGTGGCTAATTTCTGCTGTTCTTATGGCTCGGAAGTTCAAGAGCAAGAGTCGGAGTGTCGCGGGTCGCAAGGCGCGGAAAATGCCCATCGTGAAGAAACGGAGGGCAACCATGAACGACGCAGCGCGATGGGCGGCAGTGGAGCGGCGCGACTCCGCATTCGATGGTGAGTTCGTATTCGCAGTGCGAACGACGGGTGTCTACTGCAAGCCGAGCTGCGCATCGCGACGCGCGCTGCGCAAGAACGTGACGTTTTTCGATTCACCGCAAACAGCGGAGCGCGAAGGCTTTCGCGCTTGCCAGCGATGTCGACCCGATGCGAACCGCAAACCGGTAATCACCACTGTCGTGCATGATCTTGCACGAGCCATCGACGCCAATCCTGACGAGACAGTAGGCCTCGAAGCTTTGGCTAAGAAGGCGGGTTACAGTCCTTTTCATCTGCAACGCGCATTCAAAAGCATCGTCGGTAGTACGCCCAAGCAATACCAAAACGCGTTGCGGGTGCGCGTGTTGAAGCGAGAGTTGCACCAAGACGCATCCGTCACGGACGCCATCTACAAGGCCGGCTTCGGATCAGGCAGCCGCATCTACGAGCAAAGCGAAGCGCAACTGGGCATGACGCCGCGCGAATATCGCAGCGGCGGCAAAGGCCTCGTGATCTCGCACGCGCATGGCGAGACGCCGCTGGGCCTCATGCTGATCGGCGCTACGGATCGAGGCATCTGTTTTCTACAATTTGGCGACAGCGAGGCGCAGCTCACTGCCGAACTGCAACGGCAATTTCCCGCTGCGGCAATCCAGCCGATGCCGCATGACTCGCGCGAGGAATTTGACCGGTGGATCGCCGCATTGAATCGCCATTTGCAGGGACTGCAACCGACGCTCGATCTGCCGTTGGATCTGCGCGGCACTGCGTTCCAATTGATTGTCTGGCGCTATTTGCAACAACTACCCTATGGCGAGGTGAAATCGTACGCGGAGGTCGCCAGAGAGTTGGGCAAGCCAGGCGCAGCTCGCGCCGTCGCGCGCGCATGTGCCAGCAATCGCGTGGCCTTGCTCGTGCCATGTCATCGAGTTCTGCGCGGAACGGGGGCACTCGGTGGCTATCGATGGGGATTGGAGCGCAAACGAGTGCTGCTCGACACCGAACGCAGCCATAAGGCCCCGACAAAAACGCCAGATCAGGCTTGAATGTGCGCCTTCGATCACAAAGCGAACGTCGTCCCGCCGTTTTGGCCCGACTGCAGGAACTATGTGAGCGGTTTTCCGGTCGGAAGCTAGCCGAACGCGGAACCTCGGCCCGCGCTTGTCATTGAAAAGAACCGTTCAGCGAGTTGAACCCGGCTAACTGGCGGCGGGAAAATGCCGGGTTCCCGCCTCGTGCCTCGGAGTCCCATCGATGCGATTTTTCTGGTGTACGCCAGTCATAGCGGCGTTATTGCTTACTGCCTGCGGAAAACAGCAGCAAGCCGGCGCACCCCCGGCGCCCGACGTAGGCGTCGTGACGCTCAAGATGCAACGAGTGAGCGACGTGCGCAATCTGCCCGGTCGCGTTTCTGCGCATGTGATTGCGGAAGTTCGACCACAGGTCACCGGCATTATTCAGAAGCGTCTGTTCGAAGAAGGCAGCGAGGTCAAAGCCGGCCAGCCGCTCTACCAGTTGGACGATGCCATCTACCGCGCTGAGGTGAACAGCCGCGAAGCGGCGGTGGCGAAGGCGCGTGCCACACTCCAAGCCGCCAAACTTGCAGCCAATCGCTCCACCGAGTTGGCTCGCATCGATGCAGTGAGCGCGCAAGAACAGGAAAGCGCGGTTGCGGCAGCTAGCCAAGCGAGCGCTGACCTCGAAGCCGCCGAAGCCGCATTGCGCAGCGCGCAAGTCAATCTTGCCTATGCGCGCATCTCATCGCCGATCTCAGGTCGCATCGGCAAGTCCAACTACACGCAAGGTGCCTTGGTCACCGCAAATCAGGACCAGCCACTCACGACAGTGCAGCAGCTCGATCCGCTCTATGTCGATTTGACGCAGTCGGCGGGCGAGCTATTACAGCTACGCCGCGATTTCGGCGGCACGGATCTCAACCAAAGCGCACCGGTCACGTTGATCCTCGAGGACGGCTCCAAATATCCGCAGCAAGGCGAATTGAAGTTCGCGGACTTAAGCGTGGATCCGCAGACCGGCAGCTTCGCCCTACGCGCCGTGGTCCCGAATCCGCATCGACTGTTGCTGCCGGGCATGTACGTCCGCGCGGTGTTGGAGCGCGGCGAACGCGATGCGGTGTTAGCACCGCAACGCGCGATCACTCGCGACCCGAAGGGCAACGGTGTCGCGCTCGTCGTCACCGCGGACAACAAAGTAGAGCAGCGCACCGTATCGACAACGCGAACCGTCGGCGATCAGTGGCTCATCGACAGCGGTTTGCAAGCAGGCGAACGCGTCATCGTGGAAGGCGTGCAGAAAGTGCAACCGGGAATGCAAGTGCACCCGGTCGAAGCAACCGCCGTTGCACAGGCTCCCGCCGCGGCACAGACCGCGGTCCGTTGAGCGGAGCGAGGCATGGCCAGATTCTTTATCGACCGTCCGATTTTTGCGTGGGTGATCGCAATCATCATCATGATTGCAGGCACCATCTCGATCACACGATTGCCGATTTCACGCTATCCGACGATTGCGCCGCCATCGGTGAACATCAATGCGTTTTATCCGGGCGCATCGGCCAAGACGGTCGAAGACTCGGTGACGCAGATCATCGAACAAAACATGAAAGGTTTGGACGGGCTGCTGTACATGTCCGCCACGTCCGACTCGAGCGGCGCCGCAGGTCTCACGCTGACCTTCGAAAGCGGCACGAATCCGGATATTGCACAGGTTCAAGTCCAGAACAAATTGCAGCTCGCGACGCCCTTGTTGCCGCAGATCGTGCAACAGCAAGGCATCAACGTGACCAAGGCGAACACCGGATTCTTGATGGTGGTCGGCTTCGTATCCGAAAACGGCAGCATGGATCGCGTCGATATCGCGGACTACGTGAGCACCAACATCGTCGATCCGTTGAGTCGCGTGCCCGGCGTCGGCAGCGTCAACGTTTTCGGTTCGAAGTACGCGATGCGTATCTGGCTCGATCCGGACAAGATGAATACGTATCGCGTGACCCCTGGCGACATCACCGCTGCCATTCGCGCGCAA
Organism: Steroidobacteraceae bacterium; assembly: GCA_035760885.1. Classification (GTDB taxonomy): domain Bacteria; phylum Pseudomonadota; class Gammaproteobacteria; order Steroidobacterales; family Steroidobacteraceae; genus Steroidobacter. The sequence goes on from DASTSB010000038.1 coordinate 8,386, forward strand.
AACGCTCAGGTGTCCGTCGGACAGCTCGGCGCGCAACCGGCGGTGCCCGGCCAAGAGATCAATGCCACCGTCACTTCGCAAGGACGCCTCACCAACGCCGAGCAATTTCGCAACATCATCATCCGCAGCGAAACCAACGGCGCCGTGTTGAAGCTTAGCGATGTCGCGCGAGTTGAACTCGGGTCCGCCGACTACGGCACGATCAGCCGCTGGAACGGCAAACCTGCATCCGGTGTTGCGATTTCGCTGGCGACGAATGCCAACGCGCTGAGTACGGCTCAAGCAGTGCAAAAACTCATCACGGACTTGAAGCCGACTTTCCCCACGGGACTGCGTGCGATCACACCGTTCGATACCACACCCTTCGTGCGCGTATCGATTCACGAGGTGGTGAAGACGCTGCTCGAAGCCATCGTGCTCGTGTTCCTGGTCATGTATTTGTTCTTGCAGAATTGGCGCGCAACGTTGATCCCGACGATCGCCGTGCCGGTTGTGTTGCTGGGGACATTTGGCGTGCTCGCGGCGACAGGGTTCTCGATCAACATGCTCACGATGTTCGCAACGGTGCTGGCGATCGGTCTGTTAGTCGACGACGCCATCGTGGTTGTCGAGAACGTCGAGCGCGTGATGCGCGATGAGAAACTGCCGCCGGTCGAGGCGACACGCAAATCCATGGATCAAATAACAGGTGCGCTCATCGGCATCGCGATGGTGCTCGCCGCGGTGTTCATGCCCATGGCGTTCCTGACAGGATCGACCGGCGTCATTTATCGGCAGTTCTCCATCACCATCGTCTCGGCGATGGCGTTATCGGTCTTCGTGGCGATCGTGCTCACGCCCGCACTATGCGCCACGCTACTGCGCCCGCACGAAATCGATCACGCCACTCAACGCGGATTCTTCGGCTGGTTCAATCGTAAGTTCGATCGCGGCAACGACAAATATCGCAGCGTCGTGTCGCGCATGCTCGCTAATCCGGGTAGAGCATTGCTCATTTACGGCGCGATCTGCGCAGTGATGCTCTTCGTCTTCATGAAGCTACCGACGTCGTTCTTGCCCGATGAAGATCAGGGCGTGCTGTTCGTGCAGGTGCAAGGTCCGGTCGGATCCACGCAAGCACGGACAATGGAAGTCATCAAACAAGTTGAAAAGTACTTCATGGACAAGGAGCAGGATGCGGTCGAGTCGATTTTCACCGTGCAGGGCTTCAGCTTTGGCGGTAGTGGCCAAAATGCCGGCATCGGCTTCGTGAAGCTCAAACCGTGGGACGAACGCGAAAACGACAAGCTGACGGTAACCGCCGTGGCCGCACGAGCGATGGGCGCATTCAGCCAAATCAAAGATGCGCTCGTGTTCGCATTTCCGCCGCCTCCGGTCACTGAACTCGGTCGTGCTCGCGGATTCTCGTTCTATCTGCAAGACACTCAGGGTCACGGGCACGATGCCTTGATCGCCGCACGCAACCAGTTTCTCGGGGCTGCCGCGAAAAACAAACTGCTGGCCAACGTGCGTCCGAACGGTCAGGAGGACACCCCGCAGTTCCGCCTCGATATCGATGCCCAAAAGGCCGGTGCGTTGGGTCTGTCGATGGCAGCAATCAACGAAACCTTGATCGCTGCGTGGGGCGGTCAGTACGTCGATGACTTCTTGGACCGCGGCCGCGTCAAACGCGTCTACGTCCAAGCGGACGCGCCGTTTCGCATGGTTCCTGAAGATTTCCAGCGCTGGTATGTGCGCAACTCAGCGGGCGACATGGTGCCGTTCTCGGCATTTGCGACTTCGCACTGGGAATACGGCTCGCCGCGCCTGGAGCGCTTCAATGGTCTACCCGCGGTCGAATTGAATGGCGAACCCGCACCCGGCGTCAGCTCCGGCGATGCCATGGCCGAGGTCGAACACCTGGTCTCGCAACTCCCCGCGGGTTACGGCCTGGAGTGGAGCGGCGCTTCGTATCAAGAACGAGCCGCGGGCGCGCAGACCACGATGCTTTATGCACTTTCGGTCGCAGTGGTATTTCTGTGTTTGGCCGCGCTCTATGAGAGCTGGGCCATTCCCGCATCCGTCATGCTCGTCGTGCCGCTCGGTATTTTGGGCGCAGTGCTTGCAACTATGCTGCGGGGCCTCTCCCGCGACGTGTATTTCCAAGTCGGCATGCTCACGACCATCGGCTTGTCTTCGAAGAATGCGGTGCTGATCGTGGAGTTCGCGATCGCCAACATCGAGAAATACGGTCAGGACATGGTGGAAGGCGTGATGAACGCCATCAAAGATCGTTTGCGTCCGATCTTGATGACCTCGATGGCATTCGGCTTCGGTGTGTTGCCGCTCGCCATCGCAACGGGTGCAGGTTCCGGTGCTCGTCGCGCGATCGGCACTGGCGTGGTGGGCGGCATGCTCGCCGGCACGTTCCTCGGCATCTTCTTCGTGCCGCTGTTCTTCGTCGTGGTGCGACGCGCCGTGCAACGCGCTCGCAAGTGGCGCGATGCGCGTACGGCTCCGCGTGATGAGGCCTCGGCAAATGTTTAGTCGCCAGTCTAGAAGAACTCCATTGGGACCACGGGGAGCACAGGGCAAGAAAATGGGATTGAGTCCGACCCAATGTTCCCCGTGTGCCCCGTGGAAATTCTCACTCTTGGCTCTCTGCGCACTAACCTCGGGCTGCGTCAGTCTCGCACCGA
>DASTSB010000039.1:0-14643 GCA_035760885.1 Steroidobacteraceae bacterium
ATAACTGGCACGCGCGGTCGCATTCTTGCGCTGCTCGGATTTGAGCACCGTGCGCGCATCGACCCACCGAACGTCAAACTTTTCGGCTGCCAAGAATGCCGCACCCAGGCGCGTTGCGAGCAGTTCGCCTTGTGCCATCACGCGCGCACGAACGCGTTCGCTGACCTCCCCGACGAGTGCAATGCCGGAAGCGATTTGTCGCAGTCGTTTGAATTGCTCTTCGAGTTCCGGGCTGGGAACCACACCGAGGTCGCGAGCGAGATCGCGGTGGCGCTGCTCGATCTGCTCCATGACCGGCTGCCAATCGCCGTTGAGTGCCAGACTCAGCAGTTGCTCGAGGCGATCGGTGATCCCAGATAGCGCTGAGTGCACCACGACAGGCCGCAAACCTTCCGCCAGGCGGTCGCGTAACACTGCGGCGATGTTCTTCCAGTTCGTAACGGAGGAGACGCTCGTACCGCCGAACTTCAACACCACCCACGGCGACTCACCGCGCGCGGACACAGACATGCTCATTTGAATTCCCCAGGATGAAGCGCTCGTAAGCGCGCAGTCGAGCGATTCCGCGTCTGGTGCGAACGCTCGGACTGATGATTGGCACCGACTTCGACCGATGCCTCAAGAAGCCAGGATTACTCTTCTTCTTCGAAGTCGTTCAATTCTTTCTGCAGCCTTCGCTCCGCCAACACGTCCTCGAGTTTGCTCCAAGCGGCCTTACCCTTCTTCGCGGCAGCATTTGCGCTGGGCCGCGCTCGGCGAGCGACCGGATCGATGAAACGATCGTAGCTCTGCTCCTCGTCGGTCTCTGCAACGAAGTCATCGTCGAGATCGAAGTGGTCGTCGTCTCTCTCCACCATGATGATTCCTGAAAAATTCCTGTGAAATCAAAGGGATCTGGGCCGATGGGGATCGGCGGCCTGCGGACTATATACGATGCGCTGCGCTTTTCAATGGTTCCGGGAAGATTCCGGCAACCACCTACTTGGAGCGTGAAATAGGACGTGAGTTCGGGCGGCCGACGCGCGTCAGTCTGCCGCCAAGTTACTGATTCGTAATGATCACGGGGGCGCCGCGGCCTAGCCCCAAACCTTCGGCCGCGCTCTGCTCCGCTCTGGCGATTTCCACCACGCCAAACGAATTGATCAGAGCGAGGTAGTCGCCCGGTTTCGCATCGCCGTAGGTTCGACGCAGCGGAAACGAGTGACCTCCGGTACGAACGAGAGGTGAACCGAACGGACGCACCAATTCGGCATCGATATTGGTGATGAGATTGCCGAAGTGATCGATCGTAATGACCACGCCCGTGACGTGATCTGAAGCGACCGCCGGATCGTCGACCCACGAGGGAATCCATTCTCGAGTGAGCGGACCCAACTCATCGAACGAGACACGCCCTGCCGCGAGTTCCGCACCTATCGGGGCGAAAATATCGCGACCATGGAAGGTGGCACTTGGAGTGGGCAAATTGAGCTTCGACTGTAAGCGCGCGAGGTCGACAATGCACACGTGGGCGCTCGGTGTGCGCGCGAGAATCGGCGCAAGCAGTCCGTTGTCCGGCGCGAGGAACGCATGGCCGGCCGCCGAAACCGCAATGATGTCGCGCTTCGTGCCGACGCCGGGATCCACCACCGCAACATGCACCGACCCGCCGGGGAAATAGCCAAACGCACGCGCGAGCCAGAATCCTGCTTCTGCAGGCCAATAGACCGGGACTTCATGCGTGACGTCGATGATTCGCGCATCGGGAAAGTGCGCCAGGATCTGGCCCTTCATCGTTGCGACGAACGGCCCCTGATGGCCAAAGTCGGTCGTGATGGTGATGACGCCGCAGGGTTTGAACATAGGGATGCTGCGATCAGCGCGGTGTGGTGGTGATGGGCGGAGTTGGGGATGGTTCAGTTTTGGTCATCCACCCGCCGCTGAAACCGGCGCGCTCCAATCCTCGCCGCACGTAAGGATTGCGCTTCATGATGTTCCACACCAAACCGCTGCGGTAGTTTTCGATCATCGCAATAATAGGGCCTTGGTCGATGCCCAAATAATCGTCCGCCACCCAACCTAGATTTTCGATGACTTTGCCATGACGCAGCGGCGCATCGGTAAAGGTGAAACTCGGATTGACGGCGTCGAGAAATCCGAACGTCTGATAGAGATGCTCGCCATAGCGGGCGCGAAATGCGTGAATGCTGGGAATCGCAAGCTCAGGCGCAAATGCAATGGAACCTACTGCGGCTGTAGGCGCGATCGTGCCGTCATCCACAACGCGCGGGGCCGCCGTTCCGCGTGCGGCGTAGCTGAAGAAGCCGCGCTCTTCGCCATAAAACTCGTGGACCATATCGACGGGTCCGTCGCTCGCGGTCAAACCCCAAATCTCGCCGTCGTATCCGCGCCAGCGCATCGGATTTTGTTTCGCGTACTGTCGCTGCGCGTAGGCCGCGCGGCGGCTGTTCTCGAAATAATCCATCCCCTTGCTGCGCATGTACTCATCTTGGATGCCGCGAAAGTCGATCCATACATGCGAGTACTGGTGCCCGAACATCGGCCCGAACGAGAGAAACTCCTGTCCTTCGAACGTGCCCCAATGATCCTTGTACGTTTCCGTCCACGCGTTCCAAGCACCGTCGGAAAGCGGATACGTCGGCGAGCCGAGACCCAAGATGTACATCAACATCGCCTCGTTATATCCGTGCCAATCGAACGGAATGAATCCGCTCTCAGGACGCCAGCCGAGGAACATCGCGGGCGAACGCAGCTGCGCCCAGGACCATTCGACCTTGCGATACAACAGGTCGGCGAGTTCGCGTATTTCGCGCTCGGAGCGAATGTTTTGATCGAAATACGATTGCGCCAACAGCACGCCGGCCATCAACAAAGCGGTGTCCACCGTGGACACTTCGCAGCGGCGAAAGCGCAGGCCATCTTCCATCTGCAGAAAGTGATAGAAGAACCCGCGATAGCCCGCATAGCCGGTTTCATCGATGCCGTGCGGCAAGCTCGCCAAGAACCGCAGCGTTCTCAACGTGCGGATGCGAGCGCTGTTTCGTGAGATGTAGTGCCGCTCGGACCCGATCACGTAAGCGGTGAGACCGAAACCGATCGCCGCGATGCTCGATGCCGACTCGCTCGGGAAGCGATCCGGGATCAGTCCGTTGCGCCGCCCGGCAGTGCGCCAGAAATAACGAAAGGTCCGCAGTTCGAGATTGTTGACGACCGGATCGAGGTCGCGTTCGGTCTTCGCCACGGGTCGCGCGCCCTGCACCACGATGTTGGGAATGCTGGTTGTCTCCGCTGCATGCACGCACACGGATGCGACCACGAACAGCCAGAGCATCGCGAGTCTGGCGAGCCTGCTACGCAGCTCGTCGAGCGACATTTACACCGGACTCGTACGTTGTGCCATGGCGAAATGTTAACAGCGCATCCGCCTACACAGCAGACCAGAAACGTAAATTGGCTTAATGCCCACCAGTGCGGCTCGAGTTCGAGCGGCTGGCACTATTTCCAATTCACCTATTTCCAATTCACATTGAACGACAACTTGAACGTACGCGTCGGCTGGTAGTACTGCGTGGGATCGCCGTAATTCGGATTAGGCCCGTTGCCATCGCCGCGCCAATTGTCGAACCCGGCGGCGTTCTCGGAGTTGAATACATTCAGGATGTCCGCTCGCAGGCGCACTTGCAGATCATCCGAGAATGTTGACCAGCCTTTTTCAAGCGCGAGATCGAACTGCTTGTACCCCAACGTGCCGGACGGTTGGAAGTTGTGGAAGTAGCAGTGTCGTCCATCTTGCGGGTCGACGTTGAAACAATCGATGGCTTCGTATTGCAGCGGAGTTGACAGCGTGAGCTTTGCGGACAACGTCATCTCCCAGGGTGCATCCACAATGCCGGTCGCAACCAGTCGATGTTTCGGAATGCCCGTTGAGGTATGCCAGCCGAAATCGCCCACGGTCGGATAGTCAAAGATATAGTGCTCATCGGCTTCGGCGGCACGCGTGCGGTTTTCGGTCGCGTCAGTGAACGTATATGCGAATGTGGCACTCCAGCCCGAGTCTCGCGTGTACGGCTTCTCCGCTTGCAGCAAGACCATCTTGGACCGCGTTTCAATGCCGTTTCGTCCGATCAACAACGTGCCGAGTCCCGGCAAACCAAAGCCCCAGGGCTGCGTGCCACAAGTCGAACCGGGCTCGAAAAATGTGCCGTCAGGACGACGATTTCCGAGCAAAAACACGATGCCATCCTTCGAACGGATGTAGGACAGCGTTGCCGTCGTGTTCCACTCTTGATCGCCAAGAGATACACGGTTACGCATACCTAAGCTGTACTGATCGGAATATGGCGTGCGCAGATTGTTATTGATCAGATCGACCTCACGTCCGAATGAAGGATTGCTCGCGACGAGCGCTTCCAAGTTTGCGCGATCGAAATAGGCCGGGTCCCAGCCAATGCAGTCGGTCGCGCCCGCATCGCAAGGATGACCGGGTGCGTCGAACGTTCTCGTATAGGTCGGGAACGTGCCCTTCGATTGTTCGATGGCGAGATAGTCGAAGACATTGCGATCGTACGCGCGCCCAGCGCCCGCGAAGACTACATGCCGCTCATCGCCGAACAGATCGTAGGAGAGTCCTAGGCGAGGCTGAATACCACCCGTGAACGCATCGCGATTGTTGCCGGTGCTGATGTAATCGTTGATGTCGATACCGCCACGCGCCAACGTCTGCGCGTAAGATTGTCCCGCTGGCGCATCCGGACTCGGATCCTGAGAATTGATCGCGGCAACCACATCGGCCGGTGTCACGTAGTTTTCCCAAGCCGGCGTGCGTTCGTAATCCCAGCGCACACCGATGTTCGCGAGCCAGTGCTCGTTGATCTCCCAATCATCCTGTAGATAAATGCCGAACTGCTTGTTCGTCGACTCGACATTCGGATCCGGAACACCCGGCAGTGGCGCACCGAATTCCACGCGATACGGGATCGACGTGCTCGCATTGATGTCGTAATAGAACTGCGGATTGTAGGGCTGCTGTTCGAACGCATTCATCTTGATCTGCTTGTACTTCAAGCCGGTCTTCACGGTGTGCCGTCCCGCCCAATCGAAGGCGTTGAACGTCAAATCATCTTGGATACTCCATCCCTTCTGCGACTTGCGCTGAAAGTCAGGCCCGCCGCCAACACGCAAGACAACATCGTCGCGGTTTCCCGTCGTGAGAATCTGACCAGGCGCATTGGTTTTCGGACGTGGATTGAAGCTCGCATCTTCGTACGTGAGATGCGCGTCATTGAGGAATCGGTCCGCGCTCAATTGATAACGCACGTCTACGCGCTTCTCGGTGTTGTCGCGTGAGGTCGCGTACGGATCCGCAGTTTGATCGCCGACGCTCGTGATCTCGCTTTCGTCGCGATACTTGAACGTCAACTCGAGCAGATGTGCATCTCCAATGCTCCAGTCGATCTTGCCGAAGAACAGATCTTCATCGAATGGGGTACTCGTCGGCCCCACGAACTGATCGAAGTTTGGAAGCGACGCAATGCCGCGGCCGTACGTCACGCTTTCCGGCGATTCGAATGTCTTCGCTTCGTACGTCAGGAAGAAATGCATCACGTCGCGTATGATCGGCCCACCAAACGCCACGCCATATTGCTCTTGAGTGGACGGCACCTTCTTGCCGGCCTTGGCTTCGATGGGATCTGCAGCGCGCCAATTCTCTGAAGTGCGGTCCCAAAATCCATCCGCTTCGAATTCATTCGTGCCTGAACGAGTGGCTGCGACGACTGCAGCGCTGCTCAACTGATCGAACTCCGCTTTGTAGTTCGAGGTGATCACACGGTATTCGGCGATCGCCAATTGCGGAAATGGATTGCCGCGCGTCGCGGTCTGTCCGCTAATTCCGCCGCTCAATACATAGTTCTTCTGCCCCACTCCATCGATGAAGACGTTCACGCCGTTCGCCGATTGTGCGCCGCTGCGGAGCTGGCTCGTCGAACCATCAGGGCTGTTCACCAACTGCACGCCTGGAACGATGTCGGCGAAGGCAAGAAAGTTGCGCGAGTTCTGCGGCAGCGCCTGAATCTCGCGAGTCGTCACGTTGTATGCGACTTCCGACGTGCGGGTCTCGAACAATTGCGTTGCAGTCACTGTGACGGTTTCGACGGGCGCTTCGCTCGCCGGCGCCACGTCTAAGTCCAGCGTCGCTGTCTGTCCGACCTGCAGAATGACGGTCCGTGACGAGGTTTGACCGCCCGCGTTCACATCGACGCGATATGTCCCGGGTGGCAAACCGGGAATTGCATACGCCCCACCGGTTGCGCTCTGCACGGTCCGTGCAAATCCGGTTTGCGTATTCGTCGCCGTGACTGTGGCCGGCGTGTTGTCGGGCGCGTGAACTTGCCCGCGCAGCGTGCCGCTTGCAGTTTGTGCTTGCACCACGACTGCCGTGCAAAGTAGTCCGCTGGCAAATAAAACGTGTCGCATGCCGCGACGAAAAGCAGATGATCGGCCGTGACTAGAACGCGACATGACATTCCCTCGTGCAGATGGCACAACTTCGCGCAACGGTATCGACGCAGCGAGAGTTCCCTCGGGTGCTGGCGTGGGAGTCGGAGGTAAGTACAACCCGTACCGCGCGACTGGATACGCACAGAACCACGACGGATCGCTTCGCGGTCACGAGGGACTATCGTCAGGAGGATGCGTCCGCATCAGGAGGGACTGGCGTCAGGTCAGACTTCCGCAAAACAGCCGCAGCGCTGCCGTGCAATGGGCTGCCCGACTTGACCTCGAGCGTGAGGGTGAATCTACCGTGCCTGCGACTACCGCCCGCGAAGCAGTTGCTGTACCCATTGAATGAACGGTGCGCAGGGCGTGACCAACTACTTCGAGCTGGTTTTTTCTTATCTAGTCACCAGTCACTGGTCACCAGTCACGAGCGATGGTGCCCCCGGCAGGAGTTGAACCTGCGACCTACCGCTTAGGAGGCGGTCGCTCTATCCACTGAGCTACGGGGGCGATTGGTAGTGACTGGTGACTAGTGAATAGTGACTCGGTCAGAGAAGAATTCGACGGAAATCGGTGTGTGCTAGTCACGATCCGCTATCCGCTAGTCACTATCAGAAGTGGTGGAGCCGAGGAGGATCGAACTCCTGACCTTCTCATTGCGAACGAGACGCTCTCCCAGCTGAGCTACGGCCCCACCGATGGAAGGCGGCGAATTGTAGCACCGGACTTTGGCGGAGCAACCTAGGCCGCCGCGTACTGTCGCATTGCTTGCCCAGTCAGCCGCTTTCGGCCAAGGTGCGCCTGTCCGCAACGTACGGACTCAACCCTGGGGAATAGTGATGCTAGGAGCCTATCTGAGATCAGCGAACGGGCTGCTTGCCGCCTGCCTTTTGGCATTCGGGCTTGCGCCTGCCGTCTATGCAGACGAAGAACAATCGAACCAAGAGGAACAGACTGCGAGCGAAAGACCCGATCCCGTATGGGAAGCCGCAAGGGCGGCGACCGTCGACGGTCCGAGCACCATCACGCTGCGCGACCAGGCGCAACTGAATTTGCCCGCCGGATTCCGCTACATCCCCGCCAAGGAAGGTGCCGCATTGATGGATCGCATGGGCAACCAAACCGACGCCAACTTCCTCGGGTTGGTATTGCCGGCTGAGCAAGGCCAATGGTTTGCAACGCTCGATTTCGAACCCGCCGGTTACATCAAAGATGATGACGCCAAGGACTGGGACGCCGACGAGTTACTCAAGAACATCAAAGAAGGAACGCTGGCAGGCAATGCCCATCGCAAAGAGCTCGGCGTGCCGCCGATCGAAGTGACTCGTTGGGTCGAATCGCCGAAGTACGACTCCAGTTCGCATCGGTTGGTTTGGTCAGCCGAGGTCCGCGACATCGGCGGTCAAGACGAAGATCCTTCGATCAACTACAACACGTATGTACTCGGTCGGGAGGGCTACATCTCGCTGGACCTAGTGACGGCCGCATCGAATATCGAGAGCGACAAGCCGGTGGCTCACCAACTGTTGTCCTCTGTCGATTTCAACGGTGGCAAACGCTACACCGACTTCGATTCATCGACGGACAAGGTTGCCGCGTATGGATTGGCCGCATTGATCGGCGGTATCGCGGCCAAGAAGCTTGGATTGCTGGCGATGGTCGGCCTGTTCTTGGCCAAGTTCGCAAAGATCATCTTCATCGCCATTGCTGGCTTCGGCGCGGCGATCGCCAAGTTCTTCAAAGGTAAGCGCGGTACCGAACCGAACGCTTAAGGGAAATCTGGAAGTGGCGAGGCGAATTCTCGCTTCGTCACTTCTCTCCTACGATCGTGACGATGACTTCGCGCGAGTGTCGATGCGCGCGATGCTCCCAAACGTAAACGCCCTGCCACGTACCGAGAGCGAGTTCGCCATCGATGATGGGCACGCTGACGCTGCTCGCCGTGAGCATGTTCCGGATATGCGCCGGCATGTCATCGGGACCTTCGGTGTCGTGCTCGTAATCGGGGCTGCCATCCGGCGCCACGCGACGCATGAACTTCTCGAGATCGCGTCGCACCGCTGAGTCTGCATTCTCCGTGATCAAGACCGACGCACTCGTGTGACGAATGAATACGGTGCAGAGACCATCTGTCACACCCGATGCCCGCACGCACTCGGCGACATCGGTCGTGATCATGCGAAATGTGCGCGCTGCGATGTCGAACGATAATGTCTTGTGGAAGACCATGGGCGTGAGGAAGTTAGCAAGTGAGGAAGTGAAGTCGGTATGTCAGCACCATGTTCCCGGCATTCACCTTTGCACGGGCTGAATAAGTCGACATGGATTTTCGCTACGTCATTTCACCTCATCACTCCATCACTCCATCACCTCATCACCTCGTCCGGATCAATACCTCAACCGCACCACGCGGGTCTTGGAGATCTGCGGCACGAAGACGATGAACATCGTGTCGTACTCGTCGTCTCGCAGCGTCACCTTCTCTCCACTCAATCCTTCGATCAATTGCGGGATCGTATTGCTGCTCCCGGCAACCAATACATATTCGCCGCGATGTTCGTGAGTAATCCGATGAGCCAAATCGCCCCAGGTGCCGCTGGGGATCAGATTCACGGGCAGCGCCAACGTTTCGGATAGCGGCGTGACGGTTTGATGAGTGCGACGGAATTCGGACGCGAAAATCGCATCGATCGCACGGACCGGCTGGGCTTGCGACAACACCTTTGCGAGATGAGCCGCACGCTCGCGGCCTTCGACACTCAACACCGGATCAGGATCGTTGCCGGGCTCGGTTTCCCCGTGGCGAACCACGAACACGACCGTGGTCGCGCGCGCATCGAACAGCCACGCGGCAGCAGCAACCAGCGCAATGAAGAGAATCACCGGCAGCAACAGCGGAAAGAAGAACGGCCGCCGGCGCATCTTGTCCAGGTCTCGATTCATAGGCGGCGGATGATAGCACTGCCCGATGACAGGACAGGTGCCCGCAGACCCCAGGAGCGATTAAGACCCGCTAGCGAGGATCATCCGGCTGTTTATGCCCTTCAATGAACGAACGTGCCTCGATGATCGATCCGCGAGAACTGCTACCCGCAAGTGCGATGAGTTGTCGATAGTAGTCCGCGGCGCGAGCCCCGTTTCCTGATGCGCGCGCTGCTCGAGCGGAACCAAGGATGCTATTGAATCGTCGCGGATATGACTTCAGTGCAGCCTCGTACGCATCCAAAGCCTCTTCCGGTCGCCCGGACTCCATGTACATGTCACCCAGCAGTTCATACGCAGGGAGTGTCGGACCTGGCGTTACGGGATGCTTCGGCGTCGCGCTCTCCAGTTGCGCAGCCTGTTGCAGCAGCTGCACCGCGAGCTTCCTTTCTGAACGCTCGTAGCTCACACGCGCATTCAACTCGATGCCCAGCAACTGAACATTGCGCGCGAAGAGATTTTCCCCGCTTGCACGAGCACGCTTCTCAAGTTCCTCGATGCGAATCAAGGCGGCCCTCGCCCGCTCGGCATCGCCGGTTCGGGCCGCACCAAAGCCACGCGCGAACTGCGCGATGGCTTCGGGCCAAATGAACTTGTCCCAATCTATCGAGCCAGGCATGCGTGGTTGGATTTGCGCAGCTTCACTCCAAGCACCACGTTCGAGCGCGTAACGTGCTTGCGTAGATGCAAGATGGAACGCGGTCTTGAACGAGGGTTCGAGGTTGGGCACTGCGCGCAAGCGCTGCACTTGCGACAGCGCCTTCGCATCATCTGCCTCCTGCAGATACGCATACACGAGATATTCGATCGCATGCGCAAACTCGTCCCAGATGAATTCGCCTTTTTCACCTGCAGGGTATGCGAGCGCCGCATTGGCTGCTCTGAGGTTGCCCCTGATCACGCCGTCCCAGTCCCCCAGCCTCGTATAGATATGAGTCGGCATGTGCAGCGCGTGCGGATTGTCGGGCGCAATCTCTTCGTACTTGCGCGTGACATCGAGCAGCTCGTGCTCGCGACCGGGCACGTCGTTCGCGTGAACTAGATAGTGCATGACGCCGGGGTGATCGGGATGTTGCTGAAGAATCTTCGTCAGGATTGCGGCGGCCTCATCCGCGTGTTCGCGCGTGTTCGCGTTCGAAGGCGTCGTTGCCAAATGCGCTAAGGCATAGAAGACCGCGATCTCGGTGTCATTCGGCATCTTCGAATAGGCTTCAGCGGATGCTGCCTCCCACCGACGGATGCGCAACCAGTAGTCGCCGGACTGTGGATCGGTAAAGAATGCTTCTGCCGACACGACGAATTGCCGTTCGCGTTCGCTCTGTAAGCCGAGCGATTTGGCCCTTTGAACCTCATCCCATCCACGTTGGAGCGCAACAGGCGATGGGCGTGTGGGCCACAGCGGCTGAAACAGTGTCATTGCCACGCCCCAATGAGCCATCGCGCACTCTGGATCGTCTTCGATGATCGCTTCGAACTGCTGCCGCGCTTGCGGATAGGTCATGTGATGCAGCAGCACCATTCCCTTATTGAATGCTTGCTGCGACGGCTCGCTACAAGATATTGGAAAGTCGATGGCTCCATGCTGCTCATGCTCTTCGTGGGCAGCCACCTGGGCGGCGACACCGCACGCCAGCAGAACGAAGACTACAAAACGAGTAGCGTAGTGGACCATCGCACCCTCCGTGCCGATGGACGCTAATGCGGAACACCGACGGACGCAATCGTCCGTCGGTCTGAATCAAACGGACTCAGCTCAAATCGTCTACACCAGTGAGTCACATCCGCGCGGCCAAGAATCCGTAGCTGTCGACCAAGTCTGCGGCAGTCCGCGTGACTTGCGGCAGGATTTCACAGCGATCCGCGATGTCCTTCTGAAACTTGACGAACGTGGGCAGTTCAGTCACCGATGCGGACTCATCTTCCTTAAGATTCACGAACACATGGATGAACTCGTTGCCGTTTCTAAATAGCGCGTAAGCCACATCGGCAGGCATCTTCTCGTGCACCTCAGTAAAGACCGCTCGTGCCAGGGCTTCGTTTTCGGCAGCTCGGTCGGGCTTGGCGGTATATCGAACCATCGTCACTCTTTGCATAATTTCGTCCTCTGTTTGACCGCGAGCATTCGCGGTTCATCGACCAGGACGTCACGAGTGCGCCCAACGATGCGGGTCAAGAATATTTCCTTCCAGCCGCATCGTTTTGGAATCGCTGAACGTCTACTCCCAATGCAAAGCTCCATTTAGGATTGCGAATGACCGCGACAGACGACTCTTTGAGTGCGTTGATGATCGAATTGAGGCCGCGCTTGCATCGGTACTGTGCGCGAATGGTCGGCTCAGTGTTCGAAGGCGAAGATGTGGTTCAGGAAACGCTGACCAAGGCGACTGAAGCGCTCGCCTCCGGAAGCCCGGTTGCGAACATCGAGCGTTGGTTATTTGCGATCGCGCACAACACTTCACTGGATGCGTTGCGCCGTCGCAAGCGCCAGGCCGAAGTGCCCTTCAATGAAGAATCCGCCGACGAGGCTGATTCGAATTCGCAGATAGAATCTTGGATCACCACCGATGCGAGTCTCGCAGCGATCATGCAGCTGCCGGTCATTCAGCGTTCGGCGGTGATCCTAGTAGACGTACTGGATTACTCAGTGGAAGAGACCGTTCACATTCTCGACAGCACGCTTCCCGCGGTGAAGGCGGCCTTGCATCGCGGGCGCACGCGACTGAAACATTGGTCCGACGTCCGTCAAACTGAGCGCGTAACCGTCCCTGCCGAAGACATCTCGCGACTCAGAGCCTACGCGGACAGCTTCAACGCGCGCGACTTCGACACGTTGCGTAACCTTCTCGCTGAGGATGTGAAGCTCGATCTCGTGAACCGCTTGCGGCTCACAGGCCGCAAAGACGTTTCCGTGTACTTCGGACGGTACGGCGAGAGGGACGATTGGAAGTTCTCGATTGGCCTCGCTGAAGATCGGCTCGCTCTGTTTGTTAGTGACTTACATGACCCAACGGACACACCGACCTACGTTGTCCTGTTGGACTGGCGCGACGGGAAGATCGTGAACATTCAAGACTTTCGGTGGGCGCCGTACGTGACGAACGGACTCGCCTATATGACGCTCTAGTCCCGAGCACTCACACCTTCTTGCGGGCCATCTTCCCCTCGAACCGTCTCGGATCAATCACGACGATTATTTTCCCACGAGCTCGCAAATCGCGTGCGTGACGGCCGCGAGGTCGATCGGCTTTTCGCATCTCGGCATGCTTTGAAACCGGCTTGGAAATTGCGAGGTGTCGTAGCCGGTGGTGAACAGGATCGGAGTGCCGCGCGATATCAGTAGCTCGGCAGCGGGAAAAACCGAGTGGCCGCGAAGGTTGACGTCGAGCACGGCCACATCGATCCGCGACTCCGAGTTAATGAGATCGAGCGCATCGACAAGAGTACCAACAGGCCCCAACACCGTGGCGCCCATTCCCGTGAGCTTGCCGTGAAGCTCGAACGCAAGCACATATTCGTCTTCGACGATGAGCACGCGGCATCCGTTCAAGGCGGCGTCAACCACGATCGCGCTCCCGACCCGCACCCGAGACGGGCATGGAGATCGTGCAATGCACACCGTCAGTTTCGATCTTGTAGCTGGTCTTGGCGCTGAGCTGATACGGCAAGGCACGCTCGATCAACTCACGGCCGTCACCGGTTCGAGCGGCGACGATCGAGACTGGGATCTGCACATCGCGCTCTCGCCAATCGACATGCAACCATGGGGTGCCGCCCTGACCTCGCGGCTGCAACTCCCATTTCACGTCGAGATGCCCTTGTGGCTGGCTTAGTGCACCGTACTTGACCGCATTCGTCGCCAGCTCATGGATGGCCATTGCAAGGGTTTGCACGGACGAGGATCGAAGCGGAACATCAGATGGTCCTTGCAGAGTGACTCGGTCGGTTGCGTCCGTCATCGCTTCGATTTCAGTTCGGATCAGCTCATCGAAAGTCACTCGCTGGCGCTCATCCAGCCGCGAGAGCAGCCCCTGCACACGCGCGAGGGCATCTAATCGATCGCGAAAGTGATCGCGGAAGTCATCGAGACTCACGCTGCTTCGCAACGTTTTTTCCGCCATGGCCCGGACGATCCCCAGCAAGTTTCGAGTACGGTGCTGAAGCTCCGCTACTAGAATTTTTTGGCGATCCTGCATGTTGCGCAACTGGTGCACGTCAGTGGACGTGCCCAGCCACTCGATGATGAAGCCGCTCTCGCTTCTGACCGGAGTCGCCCGCGTCTGGAACCACCGGTATTCGTCTTCGGCTGCATGATAGATGCGTCCCTCCATTTCAAGACTGCCCGCGGTCATAGCGTTTTGCCAGCACTGCATCGCTCGATCCCGGTCATCCGGATGCAGAGCTGCAAGCCATCCGAAGCCAATGCTGTCCTTCAGGCTCCGACCGGTGTAATTCGTCCATTGTGGGCTCGACCACGTCCATTCGCCTCCATCTACTGCACGCCAGACGAGTTGTGGAATTCCCTCCATCAACGTCTGCAGACGCAGCTCGGTTTCGCGCAGTTCCGTCATGTCATGATCGATGCCACCGATGAACGCGATGACGCCGCTTTCATTGGTAATCGGGAAATCGGTATTGCGAATCCAGCGAATCCCGCCGTCGCTGGGACGCTTGATCCGATAGCCGAACGTCACGTGCTCACCGGCTCGAACGCGGTCCATCGCGGCGCGCGCTCGGTCGCGATCCTCATCGATCACCAAATCCAGCCAGCTGCGATAGTTGTCCCCGATCATGGCTTGAGTTCGACTGACACCGTAAATGTGCTCGAACGCCGGAGTCAGGTACTCCCATTGCAGATCCTTCGCATCGCGAATCCAGAGGATGTCTTGAGACGCTTCGCCGAATTGCCGCAGGCGTTCTTCGTTCGCTTCTAACCGACGGCGAATCTGCGCGCGCTCGATGAGACCTGCACTTTGCCTCGCCAAAATATTCAGCAGCCGCAATTCACGTTCGGTGGGTGTATGCGGAAGGCTCCAAAGCGAAGACAACATTCCGAGGATCTGTCCGCTGCGCGATACCAGTGGCGTCGTCTGGACCGCACGAATGCCTAATCGCCGATACATATCGCGATTGTCCGCAGTGGTCTCGAATCCCGGACCTTCGAGA
>DASTSB010000040.1:0-3919 GCA_035760885.1 Steroidobacteraceae bacterium
CTCACGCGTGCTGTGCCGGTTCGCGATCACAACGGCGAGTTGGTGCGATGGTGCGGGACCTCGACCGACATCGATGCTCAGAAGCGTGCAGCCGAGGAATTGCGGCTGGTCACCGACCAAGCCGAGGTGTTGCTCCTCCACTGCGATCGCAATCTGCGGTTCGTATTCGTCAATCGAGCGTATGCCGCGCGCTTAGGGGCGAGCCCGGATTCGTTGATTGGCAAATACGTTCCCGAGGTTCTCGGCCAGCGTGCGTATGGCGCGATCGAAGCGCACCTTCAGCAGGTGCTGCGAGGCGAGTCGGTCACGTTCGAGTGCATGATCCCCTATGAGCACCTCGGCGAGAAGTTCATGCAAGGTCGTTGCGTGCCCGATATCGACCCGACCACTCGGGAAGTGAAAGGGCTGGTCGCCGTACTGACCGATCTCACCAGCCGCCGTGAGTTGGAAGAGCAGTTGCGCGAGGCGGATCGCCGCAAAGATGAATTCTTGGCCATCCTCGGCCATGAGCTGCGCAACCCGCTCGCGCCGATCCGCTATGCGACCGGTTTATTGAAGCCCGGCGTGCCGGAGCAAATCGTGACGGCGGCGCAATCGGTCATCGAACGTCAGGTCACGCACATGGCGAGGTTGATCGACGACTTGCTCGATGTGAGTCGCATCACTCGCAACACGCTCGAACTGCGGATGGAATTCGTCGACGTGCGCAGCGTGGTCAATAACGTCGTGGAAACCGTGCGGCCGCTGCTCGAATCGGTGCGCCACAAGCTGACGGTGTCCATACCGCCGAGTGCAGTCCATGCTCGCGCCGATGTCACGCGCTTGTCGCAGGTGATCGGAAATCTGTTGAACAACGCCGCTAAATACACCGAGCCCGGCGGCCACATTCAACTCACGCTGGACGTCGTCGGCGGTCGCGCACGCATTCGCGTTCGCGATAACGGCATCGGCATCGATCCGGAGTTTCAAGCGCGCATGTTCGATTTGTTCGTGCAGGGCGATCAAACGCAGACGCGCGCGTCCGGTGGCCTGGGTGTGGGGCTCGCCGTCGCCAAACGCCTGATCGAAATGCACGGTGGCGCGATTGAAGTGCACAGCCGCGGCCGGGGCCGCGGAAGCGAGTTCACGGTATCAATGCCGTTGTCGCACAGTGCGCCGGCGACTCACGACGGCGCGGCGCTCGAGAACGTTGCACCCATGTTCCAGCGGCGCCAGCAACTCCTCATCGTCGATGACAACTTGGACGCCGCTAACAGTCTCGCAACGTTGCTGCAGCTTTCCGGCTACGTCACCCACATCGCCAACGACGGGCTTGCCGCAATCGAAATGGCGGATCTGATTCGACCCGAGGCCATCATTATGGATCTCGGCATGCCACGAATGACGGGCCACGAAGCCGCGCGCTGGGTACGCCAACAGCCGTGGGGTTCGCAGACCGTTCTGATTGCAGCAACCGGTTGGGGACAAGAAGAAGATCGTCGTCGTTCCCGCGAAGCGGGCTTCGATGTGCATCTCACCAAGCCGGTCGATTCGACGACCCTGCTGCATGAGTTGCAGCAACGGTCGATCCGCGCCAGCGAACACGAAAGCTCGGAGCGCGCCTCTTAGCGAATAACGTTTCGGCTGCCACGCGCATCGCTTAGGCTTCGCAACATTGTGGTTGTGTAGCTTGCGCTGATGCTCAACGCCCTTTGGCTCGCATTCTTTCTCGTCTCGATGCTCGCCGCGCTCGCACGTTGGCTCATTGCGGGCGATGCAGCCGTGTTCGCAGCGATCGTCGCTGCGCTCTTCGAAATGGCCAAGCTCTCGGTGGAGGTCATGGTCCTGTTGTTCGGGACGCTGACCTTATGGCTGGGATTCCTGCAAATCGCCGAGCAGGCTGGACTCGTCAATTGGCTCGCAAGAATCCTGGGGCCCCTGTTTGCGCGCCTGATGCCTGAAGTACCGTGCGGTCATCCTGCGATCGGTCTGATCACCTTGAATTTTTCCGCGAACGTTCTGGGCTTGGACAACGCAGCAACGCCGATTGGACTGCGGGCGATGCGCGAGTTGCAGACGCTCAATCCCAGACCTGGAACGGCAACGGATGCGCAGATTTTATTTCTGGTCCTGAATGCTTCTTCGCTAACGCTGCTGCCAGTGAGCATCTTCATGTACCGGCTTCAGCAGGGCGCAACGGATCCGACGCTGGTGTTCTTACCGATTCTGCTCGCGACGACTGCGTCGACGGCCGTCGGACTCATCAGCGTCGCATTCATGCAGAAGCTCAAATTGCGCGATCCCGTCGTGCTTGCCTGGTTGCTCGGCGGCGCAGCCGTGCTCACGGCCTTGATCGCAACGTTGATGACGATGACATCGGCCGCACTGGCCGCGACGTCCTCGCTGCTTGGCAATTTGATCCTGTTTGCAATCATCGTTGCGTTCTTGATTGCCGGCGCGGTTCGCAAGATTGCCGTGTACGAATGTTTCATCGAAGGCGCAAAGCAGGGATTCGAGGTCGCGAAGAACTTGCTGCCCTATCTCGTAGCAATGTTGTGCGCGGTGGGCGTGCTGCGCGCCTCCGGAACGCTCGATTTCATCTTGAGCGGTCTCCGCCATGCGGTGGATTTTTTCGGCTGGGACGCTCGTTTCGTGGATGCGTTGCCGACTGCGCTCGTCAAACCGTTATCCGGAAGTGCGGCCCGCGCGATGTTGATCGAGACCATGCAGCACCACGGTGTCGATAGTTTCCCCGCGTTGTTAGCTGCCACCGTTCAAGGCAGCACGGAAACGACGTTCTATGTATTGGCCGTGTACTTCGGCGCCGTCGGCATTCAACGTGCTCGTCATGCGGTGGGATGTGCGCTGCTTGCTGATCTGGCAGGCGTGCTGGCGTCGATTGCGGTGTGTTATTGGTTCTTCGGCTGAAGCAGAACGGGGAACGGGGAACGGGAAAGAAGAACATCATCCCGACTAACCGCTAACAGCTAACCGCTAGCGCTAACCGGACGGAGTTCGGGTGAGGGCCCAAACAAAAACGGAGGCCGAAGCCTCCGTTTTCTACCCTTCAGAAGATCTGATTCACCTCTCCCAATTCGGGAGAGGTCGGACGTAAGTCCGGGAGAGGGTCAGCCCGCCGCGCGACGAGGACCCGATCCGCCCACGGCACGCAGGCCGTTACGATTCTTACCGCCTTCTTCTTCCTTCTTTGCTTCGTCTTCCTTGCCCGACTTTTCGATCGCTTCGATCAGAGCCGTATCGAGTTCGGGAACCTTCGGCAGATCCTTCTCTTCGACGTGAGGCTTGAGCTGCTCTTGCAGCTTGGTCGCGAGTTCATGCAGCTCTTTGTACTGGGTGATCAGCTTCGCGGAGTCCTTGCGCAGAGCGGCGATCTCTTCGTCCTGCTTACGCTTTTCAGTGCGCAGGGTGCCGAGGCTCTGCTCGACCTGGCGACGTGCGTCCGCCTCCGTCTGCTTTTCCTTCTTCAGCGCATTCATCTTGCGCAACACGTTCTCGGGCGTGTCGGCGAGAGCGGTGTTGATGGCTTTGAGCTGCTTTTCCTTTTCGGCAACCCGGTCCTTGAACTTCTGCAGCTCTTTGGCGATTGCGGCGCGTTCGCCGGCGAGCGTCTGCGAGGTGCTTTCCTGCAGCGCCTTCATGTCGGCCGTCAGCTGCTGCGCGATGGTTTCGGCACGCTGGCGAGCGGCCGTTTCCTTGTCGAGATTGAACTGCGATTGACGCGCCTGCTCTTTCGCCTTGGCGACGCTGTCGTCCGCGTCGGCAATTTTCTGCAACGTTAGGTCAAGCGCCTGCTTCAGTTCATCGGCCGAGCAGTTAGGGTCCAGCTTCAGCGCCTCCGCAGCGCCGCGCATCATCATTTGCTTGCTGATCGCAAGATCTTTCCAAACCTTCAACTGGAGCTCTAGTTGCGCTTGATCCA
>DASTSB010000041.1:0-35035 GCA_035760885.1 Steroidobacteraceae bacterium
CGCGTCGCTTTTGGCGCGCTACTGCTCGTTGCTGCGCAATAGACAGATGCAAACTAACCGCCTCACGCGCTTCATTCTGATCGGGCTCATTGCCGGTCTCATCGTGGGATACGTTGCGCACACGTGGTTTGCGGAATCTGCTCCTCGCGTGGCGGAACTCGCATCGCTCCTTCCGATGGTCTTCTTGCGGCTGATCAAAATGATCATCGCGCCCTTGGTGTTCTCGACGCTGGTGGTGGGCATCGGCAAAATGGGGGATATCGCCACGGTAGGGCGCATTGGCGGCAAAGCGCTCGGTTGGTTCATGTTTGCGTCGGTGGTGTCGCTCATTCTCGGCATGGTGCTCGTCGAGCTGTTCGAGCCGGGCAAGACGATGCATCTCACCCCGCCTGCGGGCAGCGCATCGGACGTCGAAGCGACTGCGCTCTCTTTGCAGGGATTTTTACAGCACACGATTCCGACGAGCATCATCGATTCGATGGCGCGTAACGAGATCCTGCAGATCGTCGTGTTTGCGGTGTTTTTCGGCTCGGCGATGGCGGCGATCGGCGAGCGCAGCCGAGCGGTCGTCGAAGTGCTCGATGCCGTCTCTCACATCATGCTCAAGGTGACCGCGTACGTGATGCTGTTCGCTCCGCTCGCAGTATTCGGCGCCTTGGTCAATGCGGTCGCGAGCGAGGGCATCGATATCATTCGCGTCTATGGCGTCTTCATGGGCGAGTTCTACCTCGCGATGCTCATCCTTTGGGCAGTGCTGGTCGCATTGGGTTCGATCTTTCTTGGAAAGCGCGTACTCGTCTTGATGCGTCGAATTCGTGAGCCGGTCATCCTCGCGTTCTCGACTGCAAGCTCGGAGTCGGCGTATCCCAAGACCCTCGAAGAACTCGAACGCTTCGGTTGCAGCAACCGAATCGCGAGCTTCGTGCTCCCGATGGGTTACTCATTCAATCTCGATGGCTCGATGATCTACTGCACCTTCGCCGTCATGTTCATCGCGCAGGT
The DNA here is from genome assembly GCA_035760885.1 of Steroidobacteraceae bacterium. GTDB lineage: Bacteria > Pseudomonadota > Gammaproteobacteria > Steroidobacterales > Steroidobacteraceae > Steroidobacter. The sequence goes on from DASTSB010000041.1 coordinate 1,003, forward strand.
CTACGGCATCGAGCTGTCGCTCGGACAGCAGATCATGATGGTCGCGATTCTGATGCTCACCTCGAAGGGCATCGCAGGCGTTCCGCGTGCTTCATTGGTGGTGATCGCCGCAACGCTTTCGCAATTCAACATCCCCGAAGCTGGCCTGCTGCTCTTGCTCGGCGTCGACCACTTCCTCGACATGGGCCGCTCCGCCACCAACGTCATCGGCAACAGCGTTGCAACGGCGGTGGTGTCGAAGTGGGAGGGGGAGTTGACGGAAGCGGTTAGCGGTTAGCGGTTAGGAAGAATGTCCCCTTAGCTTGCTGAGGCCGTTTCTCAGGCGGGTCTTGAGATCGTTGCGGCAGGCTGGATCCATTTGACCGCAGGGCAGAGCCCCGAATGGGGCGCGTGGCAATGCCTGAGCTGGTCTTCGAGTCTTCTTGCTAACCGCTAACCGCTAACCGCCAACCCCCGTCACTCACGTCTTTAGTATTCTTTTAGTATCCCTTTAGCTCTCATTTAGGAAACGGCTGTCCTCGCCGCTTCTACGATTCTCCCCATCGCCGCAGGTCGCGGTCACATCAAATTGGGGAGTTTATGAACGCAGTTAGCTCGACAGTCATTCAAACTGAGGTTACTCAGATCGCAGGTCGGCCGCGATTCCAGATCTATCGCGCGATTCATAAAGGAATCCGCGGATTGATGATGGACACGCTTGCCCGCGTGGGGCGGATGGATGTCGAGGATGCCGCTGAGATGGGGCAGGCGCTCGAGCAAACTGATGCGTTGCTAGAGTTCTGTATTGGACATGTGCATCACGAGAACGAGTTCATCCATCCCGCGCTCGAGGCTCGCCAGTTGGACTCTTCGCTGCATACGGCGGACGATCATGTCGAGCACCTCGATGCGATTGCGCGCTTGCAGACTCAAGTGGCGGCATTGTGGGGCGCTGCGGCCGGTGAACGAGTAGGCATTGCAAATGAGCTCTATTCATCGCTCGGTGTCTTCGTTGCGGAGAACTTCGAGCACATGAACATCGAGGAAACGCACAATCAATCCGTGCTCGAGGCGTGCTACACGGATGGTGAGTTGATGGCCATCCACGACGCGCTACTCGCGACCGTGCCGCCGCAGGAAAAGGCATTCTCGATGCGCTGGATGTTGCCGCACTTGAATCCAACCGAGCGCATGCAGGTGTTCCTAGGGATGCGTGCGAGTGCACCGCGCGAAGCGTACGAAGCGATGCTCGGCTTGGCGCGTGAAGTATTGAGCGAACGCGATTGGTTCAAGTTGCAGCGTGCACTGCAGGCCTAGGTCACTGGTCCATCACCATGCTGGACTCGAGACCGAACGAGAGAATCTCCACAGAGTACACGGAGATTCTAAAAGCAAGAGAGGATATCTACGGGACCGGACGAGGATGGACGAGTCCAGCTCCGGACGCGCTTAGATTCCTTGCGCGCTTTGCGTTGCGTCTGGCTCTTGTTTTCTTCGCCTCTTGAAAAGCTGCATCAACTCGCTTCTAGCAATTGCAGTGGGCGCGCTACTCGAAAACGAAAGCGGCCGCGCCCACTCTTTTCGATGCCGATGAACGCGCAGCGCTCGGCGAGACGTCGCTGCAGCAGGATCAAGCGCGCTTCGAGGTTGCTGGAGAAATCGGGCAGCGGCAGCGATGAATCCAGCCGCAATTCGCGATTGGTGAATTCCTGCTTGCCTTGGGCTTCGTACTCTCGCAGCAGTTTCCAGAGAATCGCGCCAGCTACGCCTTTGATCAGGTAATCGTCGCCCACAAAGATCGTCTCGTCCGCACGGTAATGACGAATCGTCACCGGTCGGCCCGCAACTTCGCCCTTGGTTGGCGCAGGATGCGGCTGAACATCCTGTCGCTCCGACGACTGCTCCAGCAATTGGGCGGCTAGACCTAGATGATCGGCGATCGCGACGACCGCATCTTCTTCGTCATACCCGAAACGCGATTCTGCTTCGCTTTCGAGATACAACACGCCCAATAGGTGTTTGCGTGCAGTAATCGCTACCGCAAGTTGGCTGCCCGGAGAGACCAGGCCGGGCTGCGGAATCTCTGCTTCCAGCCGATCGGCGAGATGACTTTGACGCACGCTCTCGCGCACGGCACGGCCGTAGGTGTAGTCGCTCGTTGCATGCTTGATGCGAATCGCGGTACAGGCGCGTGCACACGATCCGACGATGCCCTGACCCAGTTGAACCTCCGAGCCGATGCCCGACTGCGCGTAGCCGCGACTCGCCACTGCAAACAAGCGTTCACCGGATTCGTCGAGCCAGTGAATCATCGAATGGCGCACGCCGAGCAGCGATTCGATCATCGCGAGCGTGCCTTCGAGCAGGATCGCAAGCTCGTTCCATTGCGATGTGGCCTGCGAATAGTTGCGTACCACAGCAAGCAAGCTCTTCTTCGGTGGGGTTGGTAGTGCGCGTCCCGCAATCGCAGAAATCTTGAGGACGCGATAGATGTCCGCGCCTTGCAGGCGAAAGACGCCACTCATGCCGGTATGCGATGCAATGCCCGCGAGCTTCGCTCGCATGCTTTCGAATATCGGACCCGCTTCTTCGGTGCGCAAATATTGCACGTCGATGCGATATGAAACTGCGGTATAGCGGTGCGACACCATCACGCATGCGTGCGGATTCGCCAACACATTCGCGCGCGTCTTGTTGAAGAACTGGTATGACAGCCCTACGTGCTCTGCATCTACGAAATGCACTTCGGAGGCGAAACTGCAGTTCGGCGTGCCATCGGGTGCACACGTGGCGATGACAGCGGGAATGTCACCATCGAAACAATCGCGAATCGCATCGAGCGTCAGTTCGTTCATTGCGTCGCCAGTCGCGCGCCGGCGTTCGGTCCGGGCGTCTGTTGGAAGATGTCTGTCGGTGTGAATTCGATCGCTACATCGTCGCTAAGTTGCGGATCGATGAATGTGCGCAGGAAGTGTTCTTCAAAGCCGAGCGTCGCGATGTGACCTGCGAAAGCGTCCACATACCGTGCAATCGCATTGGCATCCTCGCTATCGATGGCGATCACGACCGCGTCGACACCCTTGAACTGCATCGCACGATGCGTCCCCGGATGAGAGAACGTGGTGGCGATCCGCCGCGTGCAACGAACGTCATCGAGCAAATTGGCCGCCGCCGCGCTCGACACAAATATTCGTAACCGTGTGGCTGGCGACCCGACTGCACGCCATCCGCGTGCGCGTACGAGCGATGGCACCAGCCGTTCATTGCGGGATGACGTGACAATCGACACCGCCCGGTGCAGAAATTCAAGGATCTGGTCGGTGAGCACGAGTCGAAGGTCCGGGTCAGGAGTCTCGGATGAGTCTGACCGGTCGGGAGTCACGAGTCACGAGTCACGAGTCAGAAGTCACGAATCCCGAATCCCGAATCCCGAATCCCGAATCCCGAAGCCCAACCCGGAACCCCGTGACCCGTGACCTGTGACCCCTGACTCGTGACGCGCGAGCGCCGCGCCCCACCCATCCGGTAGTCAGTACCGGCTATCGGCTATCCTCTTTCTTCTTATTGCGTCCTTAAGGGGATGAGGGCATAAGCAGCGCTGGCATCGCATTACGTTATCTATCTCGAAATCACTGCAGCATGAACGCGGCAAGGCTTCACCCCGAACAAGTCAGCGAGACGTATCGCCGCGAGCGGCACGCCTGCAATCACGAGATGGGGGCCGAACTCTCGCGCATCACGGACGACATCGACGATCCGGTCGTGAAGCTCCGCTATCTCCGCTCTGCGCTGGATGCCGGAGACGAAGCTCGCGTCGGCAGGCTCCCAACCGCAGCGGCTCGTAAGGCGTTGTATCGATTGCGCGGTTTGGAAGCTCTGGACTCGGTGCTGCAGGACGGCCGCGCCAAGCAGGCCGTCGGTGAAGAGACCTTGGCGGCACGTCGCAAGGCACGCTGGACGGTGTTGGGCTCGGTCGTTGCGGCGCTGCTCATTATCCCGGCGATGCTCGCGGGACTCGCGGTGAAAATCGAACCGCCTCCGCAAGCACCCGTTGGCAGCTTGAAAGTTGAGAACGAGATTCAGGCACCCGGTGCCGCCGAGTCCACCGAGGCCGCTATGCCTGTGGCGGAATCGCTTCCCCAAGAAACGCTGGGCATTACGCCTTCCACGATCTGGCTCGCCGATCGCGGGCAAGGGTGGGAGTTGTACAGCAATGGGTTGCGCATCGAGACGAGCTACGCGGTGGCGGGCAAGCCTCGGCAATACCACGTGTACCGGCGCGAGGGCGGATTGCAGAACGAGGTTTATACGAAACCTGCTGGCATCCTGTTTCACACCTCGGAGAGCGATCTGTGGCCGCTCGAAGAAGGCTTCCAGCAACAATTGCGTAAGAGTTCGGAGAACCTGCTGCGATATCTGCGGCGCGAGCAGGCATACAACTATCTGATCGATCGATTTGGCCGCGTCTACCGCGTTGTCGAAGATGAAACGCGCGCCAATCACGCGGGGCGCTCGATCTGGGCTCGCAACGATGAGGTTTATCTCGATCTCAATTCGGCGTTCCTAGGTGTCTCGTTCGAGTCGCGGTGGGATGGCGGGCGCACCCTGCCGATCACGCGAGCGCAACTCATCGCCGGGCGCAATCTCACGAATCTACTGCGCCAGCGATTCGCCATCGCACCTGAGATGTGCGTAACGCACGGGCTCACCAGCGTAAACCCCAACAAGCGATTGATCGGCTATCACCGCGATTGGGCGCGAGGCTTTCCCTTCGAAGCGTTTGGGTTACCTGATCAATACGCGCAACCGCTGCCAAGCGTGGCGATTTTCGGATTTGGATACGACGATGAATTTCTGCACGCCGTCGGCGAGCGCTGGCCCGGTTTGATCGCCGCGGAACAGTTGCTCACCGAAGAGGCGCGCAGCAAGGGCATGACTCTCGATGCGATCAAGCGCGACCATCAACTGCGCTACCAAAAGTGGGTTCAAGAAACCCCAGCGATCGAGAATGTGGCAGATGAAGTGACACGACACACCGACAAGCGAGGATAGGGCTATGGACGATCGTAACGAGACTTCGGCAGAGACGGGCAGCGCAGCGGGCGGCGCAACGTACAGCGCGGGCAACACACGCACTCGCATCGGGCTCGACGTGGGCACGAGCAAGGTGGTCGCGGCACGCGGCGACTCCAACCGTTCGGATACCGACGCACAGCTCAATGCATTCTTCGCTTTGCCGTACTCGTCTTTGCACGAAAGCACGCTGCAGCAGAGCAAGATTCCGTTCTATCGCGAGGGCGATGAACTCATCGTTTACGGCTCGGCGTCCGAGCAATTCGCACACATGTTCAATGCCGAAGTGCGCCGACCGATGGCGAAGGGCATTCTGAATCCCGGCGAACCGCAAGCAACGCACGTGCTTGAAACCATTTTGGGTTCGCTGATTCCGCCGGCACGCGCATCAGGTGAGTTGCTCGCGTTCTCGGTTCCTGCGGCTTCGAGCGACATGGGAGCCGAGATCACGTATCACGAAGAAACACTGAAACGCTATTTGCGCGATCGCGGTTACACCGCTCTCGCCATTAATGAAGGTTTGGCGGTCGTGCTGGCTGAACTCGCCAAGGAAAGCTTCACTGGCATCGGCATTTCGTGTGGCGGCGGTATGTGCAACGTTGCGCTGTCGTATCTATCGATCCCATCGCTGACCTTCAGCATTCCTCAAGGCGGCGACTTTGTCGACAGCTCCGTCGGCTCCGTGGTGCATGAGCCGGCGACGCGCGTGAAGGCAATCAAGGAAGAAACGCTGGATCTCAATCATCCACGCGCCGATAAGATCGACAAGGCTTTGCACATTTATTACGACCGCTTGATCGAGAATCTGGTCGAGGCACTGGTGAAGGCGTTGTCGCATTCGCAAAAATTGCCGCGAACGAGTCAGGCACTCCCGATTGTTCTCGCGGGCGGCACTTCCAAGCCGAACGGCTTCCGTGATCGCTTCGAGAAGGCACTGCGCCGCCGCACGTTGCCGCTGCAAATCTCCGAAGTACGCATGGCGAGCGATCCGCTCAGTGCGACGGCTCGGGGTGCGTTGGTGGCTGCGTTGGCCGAAGGACGCGGTTGAATCTAGATCTCGTGCTGTTTAAAAAAACTGGGCTCATGCCCAGTTTTTTTAACGGATGATTTCGTAAGGTAGAATTCATTGCGACACGATGTGACCGCCAACACGCGATTGCGCAATCGCGAAATTGCGCTTGCGACGCTCGTGGACTGATGCCAACTGGCGACACAACGCCATTCGTCAGGTTGAGATCCGTCCGTTGCCGCGGGATTTGCGCAAATCTCACCAAAAAAAATTTTCTGGCGATCACGCCGCCTCTTGGTTGCGCTGTGCATCAGTGCTGCCAAGACAGCAAAGAAATAGCGATCTAACGCGTCTTCGCCTGCCGCGCGCGTGCGCTATCGCACGGTGCGATCAGCGCAGTGCAATGGAACTGCTTCGTTCCCGTAACGCAAGTACGTGTTGATCCGAAGGGGCAAGTATTTGCTCACGCCTCATCTTTAACGGCACACGCATAGTGAACAGGGGGTGAGGGATGATTGCGTGTCCGCGGTGCCGGGCTACTCTTTGCTGGACATTGGGTGACGGAAGAAGGAAGTGTCAAAGCTGCGGCGCGCGTTACAGCGCGACCTCGGTCTGGGACTCGGTGCGACTAAGTGCACACGATAAGCAAAGGCTGTTAGCGAGTTTCGCGGCCGGCCAATCGGCGTACCAGAGCCATTTCGCAGGCGGCCCGTGCATGGACAGCACCGAGCGTTTCTATCGCCTGATTCGCGCGTGCTGCTTAGCCAACGCACCCATGGACTCGAATGCCATCTGCGCACCGCGAGTCTCCGTCGCCGAACGGCGTACTCGTTGGATGCGTGGATGGTCCGCAATGACTCAGGTGGCTTTGGTTTGCCTCGAGCAGCGCGACGCTCAGATCGAGATCCGCGCTACAGCGAACTTCGTTGCTGCGGATTTGCTAGCGCAAATGCCTCAGCGCGTGGCGCTTGGCAGCGTGTATCCGATAAGCGCCATCCACTCGGTTGCCAGTCTTGGAGTGCGCGATCATTTCGTCATGGTACCCAAGGGGATCCGGGCGACGTATCAAGGCAGCCCAGCCGAGAACTTTTGGGAGTTCACCAAGCAGCGAATGACCGCCTTTCGCAAGGTGCCGTGCAAGTACTTCCCGTTGTATCTGGCCGAGTGTTGGTTCCGCTTCCACTACCGCGCGAACGATCTTGTGAACGCGCTAGAACGCAGTTTGCATGCGGCGACGATTGCCGAAGTGCGCGAGATTTTGCAGCCGATTCGTTCGCGCGATACCTGTCCGGTGACCTCGTTGATCGAATGCAGCGGGCGGGGGCAGGTTTTATCGGCCAGCCAGTCATAGCAGTCAACGCGCTGAAAGCGTGTACCAACGAACTGCGACTAGAAACAACGAGGGGGAAGCATGCGCTCTTTCAATCATGGATGCGGATGGCTGGCGATTTCTGCAGCAACCATCGGCGCTACGGTCTGCGTGGCCGTCGCACAAGCAGAGGACCTCGCCGAACAGCGGCAAAATTTTGAAATTGCCTCGCAGCCTTTAGCATCGGCACTGCGCAGCTATGCGCAACAATCAGGCGATCAGATCGTGTTCTTCTCGGAGCTGGGACAGGGACATGACGCGCCATCCGTCGTCGGCAAGTACACGCGACAGGAAGCCTTGCAACTACTGTTGCAAAACTCAGGACTGCAATATCGACGTTTGAATCCGAAGACGGTGGCAATCACGCTTGCGCAAGAGGAGACGACTGCGGGCGCGCCGTCCGTTTTGGATGCATCGTTCCTGCTTGCTCAGGCAAGTGGACTGCCGCCCGCTGCGCCGCACGCTTCCGCTGCTGCTTCCGGCACGCCCTCTGAGGCACCTGCTGATACGGACGATGCACTCTTTGGTGTCGATCAAATTGTGGTGACGGGCACGGCAGTGTCACAGCGCACGAAATTCGAATCCAGTGTCGCTATCTCGACGTTCACTGCCGAAGACATTCAGCAGCAGGCTCCGACGAGTTCCGCAGAGCTCATCTCTGCGGTGCCAGGGTTCTGGGTGGAGGACACGGCAGGCACGACACAAGGCAACGTGTTCGCTCGCGGCATCATTCAAGATGGCGGCTATCGATACGTCGGCCTCATGGAAGACGGTATTCCGATCTATCCCGTTTTCGAACTGTCCTTCTACAACCCCGATCAATTCGTGCGCGTGGACGACACGATTGCTCGAGTCGAAGCATTGCGTGGCGGCACCGCGCCCATCTTCACCTCGGGAGCGATCGGCGGTTCGATTAATTTCGTAACCAAAAGGCCAACCGACAATCCGGAAGGCTCTTTCAAAGTCGGGCTCAGCGATTATGGAACGCAGCGCGCCGACATGCTGTGGACGGGGCCGCTGTCGGACAATTGGGGGATCGCAGCGGGCGGCTACTACCGACGCTCGGATGGCGTCCGCGATCCCGGTTACACGGCGGATAAGGGCGGGCAATTCCGTGTCAACGTGCTCGGCAAGTTCGGCGCAGGCGAGATCGAGCTCTTTGCCAAATACATCGACGATCGTTCGCTGTTCGTAGTCCCGATTCCATTGCAAGGTTCGCCGTCGAATCCGCGCTCTTTGAGCGGCGATGCGGGGACTTATTCGCTGCATAGCGAGGACCTCGCTCGTGCGGGTCTGCCGGCGTCAGCGGCCGAGGTTGGACTGGAGGGCTCCGACCTCGAGGATGGCATTCATCCGCAACTCGGCACCGTCGGCGCGCACCTGAAATGGGAGTTCAACGATGCAGTGTCTCTGTCCAATCTGATTCGCTACACCGATGGTGAAGTACGCTTCGATGGTATCTTTCCCGGCGCTGCGCCAGTCACTGGAACTCAGTTCGCGTCGACCGCAGGAGTCGCGCCGAACTATACGGTGCTCGAAACGGGTGAGCCTTACGCGCCCGGCAACTATGTGCAAAATCACGGTCACTGGGTCGTGAACAAGGATTTCGAAGCACTGCAGAACGATCTGCGATTGAATTTCAACTTCGGCGATCATGCACTTGCTGTGGGTCTATACGCCGCGGACTATTCGATGAACGATCGCTGGTCGCTCGGTAATTTGTTGCTCATGGACGTGAGCGATCAGCCGCGCCGGCTTGCGCTGCCGGGTGTCACCGACCCATCGGGCTTCACTCAATATTCGTTCTTTAATCTCGCTGCCGACTACGACGCGCAGGCATATGCACTCTATGCATCCGACGAATGGCAGTTAACGGATGCATTGCGGCTGGATTTCGGCGTGCGCTACGACACGCAGGACATCGATGCGAGCATCAGCAATGCAACCACGGTAGACCTGGACAACAATCCCGCCACGCTTTACGACAACGCGACCTCACTGGCAGGCACGGATCGCACTCGGCAGGATGAGGATTTCAGTAACACCGGATATTCCATCGGTTTCAACTACGAGTTCATTCCGGGGCATGCGCTGTACGGCCACTACACGGATTCGGCCAAGCTGCCGCATTTCGATGACGTGCGTAACGGTGTGCTCAGGAAAGATCAAGTGACCAATATCGAACTCGGATACAAGACCTCGATCGACAAACTGGCGTTGTTCGCAACGCTGTTTCAAACCACATTCGACAACGTGCCATTCACCGACATCCTGGCGAATGGCGCAACCGTTGTCCGGCAAGCGGAAACGCGCACTCGCGGCGTCGAACTCGAAGGGGAATATCGGCCGATCGGTCCATTGAATGTTCGATTCAGCATCACGCGACAGGATCCTGAGTATCAAAACTTTTCCGGCGCGACGGTCGACAACACCGGCAACACGATCCGCCGCATTCCCAAACTCATGGTGAAGATCAACCCGACGTTTTCGTTCATGCAAGAGCGTGCGCGGGCGTATCTGACGTACACCTATGTGGGGGAGCGTTACTCCAACGATGAAAATACCATCGAGTTGCCGTCGTACTACAAGCTCGATGCCGGATTCATCTTCGAGATGACGAACCAATGGACGTTGCAGATCACCGGCGACAACCTCACCGACGAAGTGGGGCTGACGGAGGGCAACCCGCGCACGGACGTCGGCGCAGATGGACTCGACGGCATCTACATGGCGCGGCCTTTGTTCGGCCGCTCCGTGCAAGGTTCAGTCACCTTTAAGTTTTGACCGGCGCTGTTCCCGGCGGGTCGTCTCGCATTGTCGATGTGCGTGCGGGCGACTCGCCGCTTTGCAGACGGGCCGCGTTCTTGCGGCCGGGGAATTTCCATTCCTTATCATTTCATCCTTTCATGCCGCGGTGGAGCAATTCTTGATCAAGCTGACGCTGTGCGTTGCTGCACTTTGCTTGGGAGCGCCGTCGTCTGGCGCAGAGCGCTCGTACGAATCTCCGGCCGATCTTTACGGCGAATTGTTCGTCGCAGTGCAGAGCCAGGCCGTGCTGGGGGATGGCAAGGCATTCGTAGATGCGACACCGAAGCAAAGTCCACGCGAGATTGCGGCCGCATTTCTCAAGGAGCGCTATTCAAAGGGGTTCGCGCTGCGTGATTTCGTCGAGCGGTACTTCGCGCTCCCCGAGCGTGTATCGGCGAATTATCGAACGCCGTCCGGGCAGAGTGTGACCGAACACATCGATGAATTGTGGGAGGTGCTCACTCGGGCACCGGTGCAGGAACCCGCGTTCTCCTCACGCATTGCTTTGCCTCGGCCGTATGTGGTGCCGGGCGGACGCTTCCGCGAGATCTACTATTGGGATTCGTACTTCACGATGCTGGGATTGCAGGAGAGCCATCGTGTCGAGCTGATCTCTGCCATGCTCGACAACTTCGCCTATTTGATCGAGCAGTTCGGCCACATTCCGAACGGCAATCGGACTTACTACGTCAGCCGCTCGCAACCTCCCTTTCTGGCTGCGATGGTAGAGCTAGAAGCGCAAATCGCGGGCGAGCAGGTGTATGGCAAGCGGCTCAAGATGTTGCGCGGCGAGTACGCGTTCTGGATGGACGGGGCACAATCGCTGGAGAAAAACACTGCGTACCGGCGCGTCGTGCGATTGCGGGACGGCGCAGTGCTGAATCGATATTGGGATGATCGCGACTCGCCGCGCGAAGAGTCATACAAAGAGGATGTCGCGACCGCAAGGGTATCGAATCGACCTGTTGAGCAGGTCTATCGCAATCTGCGAGCTGCGGCTGAGAGCGGCTGGGACTTCAGCTCACGGTGGCTCAAGGATGGGACCACGCTGGCGACCATTCGAACGGTTGAAATCGTTCCGATCGATTTGAACAGCTTGCTCTATCAGCTGGAGAGAACCATAGCGCACGGGTGCGACGTCACCGGCGATCATGCTTGCACGATGGCGATGAACTCGCGTGCCGAACATAGGCGCTCCGCCATCATTCACTATTTGTGGAGCGCACGGGCACAGGCGTTCGTCGATTACGACTGGGTGCGTGATCAGGCATCGGAACAAGTCACGGCGGCAACCGTGTATCCGCTCTATTTCAAAATCGCGGATCGCGAACAAGCCCAAGCGACTGCGCATACTCTGCGGGAAAAACTTCTCACCTCACGCGGTCTCGCGACAACGGCCGTGGCTTCCGGGCAGCAGTGGGATGCGCCGAATGGATGGGCGCCCTTGCAATGGCTTGCGATCGGTGGCTTGCGAAACTACGGACACGATCGACTTGCGAGCACGATCGCGCAGCGGTGGGTGGCCGCGAACCTGCAGGTCTATCGCAGCACCGGACGGCTCGTCGAAAAATATGATTTGCGCGAGAGCGGTGCAGGCAAAGGCGGCGAGTACCCATCGCAAGATGGCTTCGGATGGACCAATGGAGTGCTGCGAAAACTCTTGGCTGTGTACCCGGAGTTGGGCAAGCCGGTGATTCGTTTCGAGCCCGACCGATAGTCCCGAGACGTTGCCTATCGATTCAGCTGTGCGTTCGTTCTTCGTGTAACGCGCCATCCATCGCCCTCCGGGACGATGGCCACCGCCGGATCGGTCGCCAGGAATTGCACCAAGGAGTCGGGCTCGGTCGTATCGAATACGGCAGTGATGCGGCGCTGTGCTAGGTCCGCGTCTTCGATGCGAATTACTTTGGAACTGTAACGCGCAAATTCAGCCGCAGCGTCGGCAACGGTCACTGCGTCAAATACAAGGCGTCTTTCGGTCCAGGAAATAGCCGTGCGCGGATTGGGCAGCGTTACGCGAACAGGCGGGCGCTGTGCTTCGATAATCAACTGTTGACCAGGCACCAGTTCCACTGGCGGACGCATGATATCGAGTCCCGACCCTATTGCGCCCCTCGGCAGGTCATTGACCCGCACTCTACCTTCGAGCACCGTCACCACAGTTCCTTGCGCTTGCGTCTTCACGTTGAATTGCGTGCCGACCGCCCTGATTTCGCTGCGGCGGGTGCGCACGAGAAAAGGACGCGAATGATCTTTTGCAACCTTGAAGATCGCTTCGCCCTCGAGCAGCTCGACGACGCGAAAATGCGCATCGAAATGCGTGTGAATGCGCGAGCGACCATTGAGTCGGATCACCGAACCGTCTTCTAAGGCAATGGAGCGCTGCTCGCCGATTTCCGTTCCGTAAGTCGAGGTCAACCGCTCCAGAAAGCGATGACTCGATACGGTGGTAAAAGTGAGACCGATCGTGCACAACACCGCCGCTGCAAGCGAGATTCTCCGCGCCGAGAATCTATTTGGCCGTGGAGGAGCGATGTGCGGCAGCGTTGCTACGCTGGAATGCGCGCGCGCCGCTGCTATCAATGCTGCGGAGTCGAGCTGCGGCCATAGCCGCTCATTCTCGAGTCCGCGCAGCAGCGTGCTCAACCGCAGAAACTCCTCGACATTCTTCGTCGAGCTGCGTAGCCAAGCGCAGAACTGCTGCCTCTCTTCGTCGGTGCAGTGGCCGTCGCTCAAAGTCGCGACCCAGTAAGCCGCGCCCGCGTGGGGAGCAGCTTGATCGAGACGCGATTGCCCAGGGCTCGTCATGATCGATCCAATACCAACCGGGTGCGGAGGTGTTCGTAACCTTTGGTCAACATCCGCCTGACCATGCGCGGCGTAATGCTCAGGTGTTGCGCGATCTCATCATGCGACAGCGAGTCGCGAACTTTCAGATACACCACGGCGCGTATCATCGGTGTCATCTCCGCCAACGCTGCGTCCAGTCGCCGCATGAGCACGGTTTCCTCAACCTGAGTCTCTGGATTGGAGAGGCTCGTCAGCACATCGAGTTCGTCGCTGTGCGGTTTGCTGTAGCACGCTCGCATGCGCCATTCGGCGGCGACATTGCTGGCCACGCGATACAAATACGCCTGCGGCTCCTCGATCATGTCCAAGTGTTCCACGCGCAAGAGACGCAAGTAGACCTCCTGTGCCAGATCCTCAGGATCGATCTGCTGCGGAACGCGCCGTCGCAGGAAACGGGTCAGCCCCGCATTCCAATTGCGTGCCCAGTCGGCCAACCTTTGTTTACGTGCGGATGGGTGCATCTTGCTGCCATCGGACGGCCCGAAAGAGACCTTTCGGTGCTACGTCCTTGTGAGTATGACGGGATGAGGCGCCAAAGCTGCCCCTTTCGGGCGACTACAGGGTGACCGAGGCAAGGGGGGTGACCTTCAGGGTCGGCTCCAACTCCTGGTAAGAAAGTACCGGGACGTCTCGCAATTCAAGTTCGGTGAGCTTGCGAATGTACGGCCGCAACTCCAGGGAGGTCAGCAAGACGGGCGGCGTACCCGCATCGTGGCGCGAACTCTTGGACACGGCGCTGACGATTTGTTTGGTCAGTTGGCTGGTGGCCGACGGATCGAGCATCAACATGCTGCCGGCCGCGGTTTGCCGAATGCTCTTGCGCAAATGTTCTTCCAGGGTCGGATGCAGCACGACCGCCGCGAGCGTCTGTGCTCCGCGAGCGAAGCGAAACGAGATGTACTTGAACAAGCTGGTACGCACATATTCGGTCAGCATCACCGTATCTTTTTCGCGCGGTGCCCAGTCGATCAGCGAGTGGGCGATTGCGCGCAGATTGCGAATGGAGATGCGCTCCCCGACGAGCCGGCGCAGCACTTCGGTGAGTCGCGGCAGAGGTACCGCACGTTGCAACTCGCGTTCCAGGTCAGGATGCTCGGCCGCCAGCCGCTTCAACAATAGCTGCGTCTCTTGAATGCCCATGAACTCGCTGCATTCGTGCTGCAGCACTGTGCCTAGATGCTCGCCCAACACGCGTTCGAGGCTTAAGACGGGTAGTCGGGTTTCTGCAAGCTGGTGCGCGTGTTCGTTCGATACCCAATATCCCATCCGCGCTGCCGCGCCCATCGCGGAATTCCAAGGAATGCCCGCGCGATCGAGTTCGTCGCTTGGGCAGCGTGCGAGCACGTGGCCGATTTTGATTTCGCCGTCCCCAATCGGTACTTCGTTGATGCAGATCCGATAGTGCCCTTCCGCCAGCGCGTCAGAAGGCTGCATGAGGATGCCGGGAAAGGGGACGCCCAGATCGACATTGATGCTGCGGCGAACCTTGGCAAGTTCCTCCTGCATGCGCGCCGGTGCAAGATGCTCTTCGGCTGCCGAAAAAATCTGCACGCACACCGGAACAGTGAGTGCGTGATCGGTTGGGTCGAGCCAGCGCGGGGCGATAGTGGATTGTTCGCGGCCCATGGCAGGAATCGGGGTATCGCCAGCGCGCGCGTAGCGCCGTCTACTGGGCAGCAACGCGTATCCGAGTGCAGCGATGACGATAGCTAGCAACAAGAACTGCAACTTCGGGAAGCCGGGAACGAACAGTAAGCTGAAAATGAGAGCGCCGCCGATCAGTAGCGCACGCGGATGCGCTTTGATTTGTCCTGCGATCTCGTTGCCAAGACTGCTGCCGGTTTCGCGGTGCGGATCGGCAACCCGCGTGATGATGATGCCTGCCGCGATCGAGACCAGCAGCGAAGGGATTTGCGAAACGAGCGCATCGCCGACCGCGAGCACTGAATAGGTTCGCAAAGCATGATCGAGATCGAGCCCGCGTCGGATCGTGCCAATCGCCATACCTGCCAATATATTTATCGCGGCGATGATCATGCCCGCAATGGCATCGCCCTTGACGAACTTCATGGCGCCGTCCATGGCGCCATAGAGATGGCTTTCTCTTTCCAATCGTCCGCGGCGCGCCTTCGCTTCTTCCTTGTCGATGATCCCTGCGCGCAAATCCGAGTCGATGCTCATTTGCTTGCCCGGCATCGCATCCAGCGTAAAACGCGCGCCGACCTCCGCAACGCGCTCCGATCCCTTCGCGATGACGACGAACTGCACGATCGCAATGATCAAGAACACCACGATGCCCACGATAATGTCGCCGCCGACCACCATATTGCCGAAGGTGAAGATGATGTGTCCCGCATCGGCGTGCAGCAGAATCTGGCGCGTGGAAGCAATGTTCAGCGACAACCGTAGCAGCGTGGTGAACAGCAGCAGCGAGGGAAAGGTAGACAGCCCCAGCGGCGACTCGATATACAACCCGACCATGAGGACGATGAGCGACAAACTCAAATTGCATGCGATCAGCGTGTCCAGCATGAAGGGCGGCAGCGGCAGCACCATCAGTGCAACGACCGCAACGATGAGCAGCACCAACCACAGATCGTGCTGACGATGCAGTGAACGCCAGGTAAACGGGGCGGCGATCTCGGCAGCATTGCTGGCCATAACGTCTCCTAACGTCGCAATTCGCGAGCCCACCGCAAGACCGCGGCAACCGGCTCGATGAAGTCATCGGGAATGTATTGATTCAGCGGCGCCTGCCCATGCAGCGCACGTGCAAGCTCAATGTTGTGCATAACGGGAATACCTTCCTCTTGCGCAACTCGGCGAATCGCGCGTGCTACGAATCCCTCACCCTTGGCGACAACCACGGGTAGATCGGTTTCGCCCGGCGCATAATGCAGTGCGACGGCGATGTGAGTCGGATTGACGACCACGACGCTGGCGCGCCGCGTGTTGGCAAGCATGTCGGCCAGCGCGATTTCCTGATGCATATGCTTGCGGCGCGAACGCAATAACGGATCGCCTTCCGTCTCCTTGCGTTCGCGTTTGAGTTCTTCGACCGACATGCGATTTCTGCGCTGAAAATTCCAGCGCTGAAACCACAGATCGAACACGGTCGTTGCGATGAACAGTGCGGTTGCGCCCCAGGCGATAATTGCCAACACGCGCGCGGCGATCGGTTGGATCGCTTCGACTTGCGCGTGATGAATTCTCAAGAGGTCAGGCAGCCATGCGCGCAGCACAATCCAAAGCAACGAGAACAACAGGAACGTCTTGACGATCAGCTTGAGCAGTTCGATCGCCGTTTGCATCGAGAAGAGGCGCTTGATGCCCGCCGCCGGACTCAGACGATTCAATTGCGGTTTGAAGAGATCGGTCGAGAACACACCGCCTGTTTGCAGCGCGAGCGCCAGCGTCGCTGCGCAGCCAATCAAGACAATGGGTGGAATACACAGCACCATAAGCGTTGCGAAGCCGTGTTCGATCCACGCAATCAACATGGCATTGTCTTGCAAGCGCACGAAATCGAACTCGAGCGCTGCCCTGATGAGTGCGGAGCAACGCGCGATCCAATAATTTCCTGCCAACGCAAGAAACGTGCAGCCCGCTATCGTGGCGGCGGTGGCCGCAACATCTTTACTGACCGGCACCTGACCTTTGCGGCGCAAGTGTCGCAGTCGATGCGCGGTGGGCTTTTCGGTCTTCGCCTGATTGGACTTATCCTCGGCCATGGCGATGCCCCGCGATCCGATCGATGAGATGCGATACGTCGCGTTGCCATAACTCGCCGAAGGACCCGCTAGCGACTGACGCGTAGATCAACAATAAGCCTGCGAGCAGTGCAACCTTTAAAGGAATGGATACGAAGAAAACGTTGAGTTGCGGCGCATAGCGCGAGAGAAATCCCAACGCGATCTCGATCGCCATCATCATGATGACGAACGGCGCAGCCATTTTGATGGCAACCCAGAGCAGCTCGCTCAGCGCCGAGATGAGTGCATCGGCCAATTGTGCCGTTCCGATTGACGGACTCAGACTGCTGATAGGCCACACGGTGTAGCTGTCGAAGAGCATGCCGATGAGGCAGAGCAATCCGCCATTTATGAGGAATAACACCACGAAGAGTTGCAGCAGCAATTGCCCCGTGATGGAGCCGTCCTGCCCCGTCATCGGATCGAAGGTGGCCGCCATCGACAGCCCGGCCTGGTACTCGATAATCACGCCGGCGGTGTAAACGGCCCAGAAGCCGATGCCAGCCAGCAATCCAAGCACTAGGCCGATGCCGGCTTCCTTCGCGATAAACAACGTCATCTCGCTCCCGCGAATTTGCATCACGTGCGGATCGGAGAGCGCAAAGGGCAGCAAGCACAACGCCAGCGCTGCCACCAGTGCAGTACGAACGAAAATCGGCACGACCGAACCGACAAACAATGGGATCAGGGAAAAGGCGACCAACATCCGCGACATCAAGATGGCCATCGTGATCAGCGTCGTGTGCCAATCGGCATTTGCAATCATGTTCACCGCACGTCGGCCACGGCCGCGAACAACTGATCGGCAAAATGGAACAGCTCTGCACCCAGCCAGTTGGCAGACACGACCAAGGCAAGGACGGCGGCAATCAGCTTGATGCCGAATGCGACCGTTTGATCTTGAACCTGAGTGACGGCTTGTAGGAATGCCACGACCAGGCCGACGAGAGCCGCGGTCAACACGGCGGGAGCTGACAACATGAGTATGAGCAGGAGCGACTGCTTCACGTAGGTGACGAGTGTTGCGGTGTCCATTGAGTGCCTAGCGATAGGTCAAGATCAGGCCGTGGATCAGTTTCGACCAGCCGTCCAACAACACGAAGAGCAGGAGCTTCAGCGGGATCGACACTACGGTCGGTGAAAACATCATCATGCCCAGCGAAACCAAGACATTCGCCACGACCAGATCGATGACGACAAAGGCCAGGTACAACAAAAAGCCGATCTTGAAGGCGGCCGTCAGCTCGCTCACGGTGAATGCCGGCACCAAGACCATGAGATCCTTGTCGGTGAGCCCGCTCGCTTGCTCCGCCGGCCACAGCTTGACGGCCGACTCGACGAAGAATTGTCGTTCGCGTGGCTGCGCGTGTTTGCCGAGGAACTCTCGCAAGGGTTCGCGAACGGAACTGGCGATCTCGAACAGAACTTTTGGCGTGAGTTGGCTGTTGGACGTGCGCTGTTCGGCCAGCTGAAACATTTGCGTGCCGATCGGCGCCATCACGTACATCGATAAAACCAGCGCCAAGCCGTTCAACACCAAATTGGGAGGCACTTGTTGCAAACCAAGCGCATTGCGCGCGAGTCCCATGACGATGATGAGTTTGGCGAACGACGTGACCATGATCGCGATGACGGGTGCCAATGCCAGCAGCCCGAGCACAATCGCGATGACAAAGGGATCACTAGCCGTGCTCATACTTGCAACGGATGCTCCGCTACACCAGCCTTCGAGTCGCGCAGCGCGCGCGCATCGGTTATACGCACACCGAGTTTGCGGCCCACACAAACGAGTTCGCCCGTGGCGATGAGTTGCCCACCCGCACGCAGGTGCACTCGGGCGGTGCTCAGGTCTTGCGGCAATTCCAACACCTGGCCCGCTCGGGTGCGCTCTAGATCTTGTAGCGCAATCGATAGCTCGCCGATATCGAACGTGATTGGGATTTTGATCGATCCCGCGCGATGTTCATGTTCCATGAAGTCTCCGCCGTAAGGTGCAGTTGTTTTGATGCGAGCTGTATCGCGCTCTAGCAAGGAGAACGCGTTGCGCTGAATGTGGCCGACGAACGCCCAGCGCCCATCTGCGCTACTGAGGCGGGCACGAATTCCGCGGCGAGAGTGATGCGCGTCTGCGATCCAGACGACATCGCCAATGTCGAGGTGAGACAGGTCGTTCTTTGTCAGCTGACTGCACCCAAGCGAAAGCTCTACCGGAACAGGCAAGTCGCCACGCAGCGGCGCCGGAACGATCGAACTGGCAACTGTCTCGCGCAACCACTGCATGCCCGCAGGTGACTGCGTTGCGAGAATGCCGCTCGCGTCGAGCGATCGGGTGACGTCCCGAAGGATGAAGCCGCATTGACAGGGCCACTGCTGCACGGCCAGCGAGGCTTCCCACTCGATTGACAGCACTTGCGTGCAGTCCGTCAACGCACGTATTTCAGTCAGCGCTTGTGCAACCAGTCGCTGAATGACCCGACCGCGGATTGTGGCGGGCAGATGCGTAAACGGTGCATCCATCATCAGTGGGTCGAGTACCGACAAATCTGCAAGCGCCAATGCGGCGGTATGCGCTGCGAATTTCAGCCGCAGCACTAATGCATAGCTCCGTTCGGCGGGCGCTTGCCACAGTAAGCGATATTCGCGACCCCAGCATTGCCAGCTCACCTGTTCGCTTTGTGAACTTAGGAAGGCATTGACGGCCGCGACGGCGTGAGCATCGAGGACGATAGAGTGCGTGGTGAGCGTTCGGGCATCAGCAGTGTTGTGCACGATAGCGTTCATGGATATGACCGCTCGTGTTGCAGATTCCTACGGTGCATCGGCAATCTCGATTTGTACGTCACGCTGTGACGTACGATTGAGCTCGTCAGATAGATGCGCTGCGTTGGCACGGAGTAAAGAGGTGCCGTGCCGATCGCGAGCCAGGAGCCGCAATCGCAAGCGTGCGCCGTCGCGAATGAACTCTGCCGTCGCGATGGGCGACACGTCATCGAAGCCGAGCACGATCCGTCCCGGAGCATGCGTCGATTCGACATACAAGGCGTTGCAAAGCTGCGTGATGAGCTCAGACACTGTGCGTTCTGCCGGCGCGCCCGTTGGTGCAGCAGGCTCGACAACATCTCTCTGCCACGCTACCGACGCACTCGCTTGCGGTGACGGCGAGACGTTCTGCGACTCATCGCGAGTCCTACTAGCGTCGGCTGCTTTCGTAGTGTCCGCACCATTCCCGACCGGAGCTTGCTCAGTCACTGGTTCGCGGCGCAATGAATCACGTCCATAGAGCGATGCTTCGAAGCGCGAAACTTGCTCGCGATCGGCCCGCTTGCGCTCGTGACCAGAAGCAGCAGGGGCGTAGTCGGACTCACTGCGCTCAACTCCCGCAGGGAGGGTGGGCAACCCATTCATAGCTCGTCACCTCGTCCAATGTTTCGCTCTGTAGCCGCTCATCTCGTGTTGAACATTCGCGCAAAGCATCCGCCTTGAGTAATGACTCCAGCGTTCGCACGCGCAGGTAGGCGGGCCGCAGTCGGGAACGGACTTCTTCGAGGGTAGCCAGCGCCTCCGCCTTGGCTTGGGCAATGGGCTCGCGACGATCGAGCACATCGGCTTCCCATGCAGCAACACTCAGATTGCGTAAGTTGAAGAAGTGCCCGCGGTGCAAAACGCCATCGCCCTGCAGCCACTGCTGCCATTGCTGTTCCCAGGAGCGCCGCTGATCGAGCACGTGCTGCAATTCCTCATTGAGCGCGTGCAGTCTTGCCTCTTCGGCGGCGAGGTTTGCTGCTGCCTCTGCGACTTGCCGCTCGAGTTGCAGCAGTCGCACGCGTCTGACGTCGAGCACGCGCTGTCGAGAGGTATTCATTCGTGCAGTGCCTCGCGTAAACGAGTTGCCATATCGCGGCCATCGGCGCATTCGTGGGGTCTTTGCTTTAGGAAGCTTCGCAAAGCATCGATGCAGCGCACGGCGCGATCGGCGGCGGGATCGTTGCCGGGTCGATACTCACCGATCTGCAAGAGGGTTTCGATCGATTCGTATTTCGCGAGCAGCTGCCGCGCTTGCCCTGCAATGTCCTGCAGGTCGGCAGGGGCGACGTGTTGCATTACGCGGCTGCGACTCTTGCCGATATCGATTGCCGGATAGTGATTCGCGGCAGCTAGCGGCCTGGCAAGAACGATGTGTCCGTCCAGTGTTGCACGCGCTTCTTCACCGATGGGATCCGATGTTTCTTCATCGTCCACCAGTACGGTGTAGAACGCAGTGATCGCTCCGCGATCGCTCTGACCGGCGCGTTCGAACAAGCGCGGCAAGGCTGCAAACACCGATGGCGGGTAGCCGCGGCGCGTGGGCGGTTCGCCGGTGGCGAGCCCGATATCTCGTAACGCACGTGCGTAGCGCGTGATGGAATCGACAAGCAGCAACACCGAGCGGCCCTGGTCGCGAAAATATTCCGCAACCGCGGTTGCAACCCCGGCTGCTTTAGCTCGCTCCACGGCAGGACGATCTGACGTTGCAACGACGTAGACGCAACGTGCCGCATGCGGGGTGGCCATCATGTGCTGCACGAATTCGCCGACCTCCCGGCCACGCTCGCCGATGAGACCGATCACTGCGATGTCAGCTTGTGCTCCCTGCGCGATCATGTGCAGCAAGCTGCTTTTACCGACTCCTGCTGGTGCAAAGATGCCCAGGCGTTGACCTACGCCGCAGGTCAAGAGTCCGTCGATCGCGCGCACGCCGAGCCATAACGGCTGATCGATTTTGCGACGTGCTAGTGGGTGCGGTGCGCGGGCATGAATTGGGTATTCGGCCTGTGCTGGTATCGGACCTCCATCGTCCAATGGTTGGCCGAAGCCATCCAGAACTCGACCTAACAACGCATCGCCCACTTTGATGGAAGGCGGCTGGCCCAGGTTGATTACTTCGATTTCGCTGGAAATTCCCTGCAACTCGCCGAAGGGCATGAGCAAGGTACTGTCGCGAGCCATGCCCACGACCTCGGCGTGCAGGCGCCAACTGCTGTCGGGTCCACGCAGTTCGCAGACATCACCGACGCGAGCATTCATTCCTTTGGCACGGACCATCGTGCCGATCGCCTCAATCACTCGACCCCGAGCTTGTAAGGGCACAAGGCCATCGAAAGCGCCATCGAGTGCGGCAGCGAGATAGTCGGCGTGCAACGGCTTGGCGGTCTGCATGCTAGCGGACCACCTGCGTCGCTTGCTCGCGCTTGCCGACGAACGCGTCTACCAGGCTGCGTTTGATCGCTGCCAACTGCACGTTCAAGCTGGCATCGATGGCGCCATGCTCCGTTTCCAGCACGCACGTTCCCTTGGGGCGTTGCGTATCTTTCAGGATGTCGATGAACTCGACATCGCGAAAGTCGCGCAGGATATCCGCGAGCTCGTTCTTCACTATCTCGAAGTCCGCTGCGGCGACTCGCAAACGCAGACTCTTGTAGCTGCGACTTTGTGCCAGCACCCGCCGAATCAAATGACTCATGACCTTCGAGTCCGTCATCTCGCCGAGGATCTGCTGCAGAGCCTGCAACACGGTGTTCGCGATGCGCGCTTCCAACCCGACGAAAGCCGCTTCCATGTGTGCTGTCGTTGCGGTCATCGCCGCGGCAACGTCATTACGAGCACTCTCGCACGCTTCCAGGTATGCCTTGTGCTTGAAGGCATCGATCTCAGCGCGGGCGGCGCGCTTGATTGCATCGGCATGTTGCTGTGCATTGCTGAGAAGATCTTGAGCAGACAACATCTCCTCGAACACTTCGCGTTTGACCAGCGCACCGGGCGACTCGGCCAGCTTCATCTTGTCGATAGCTACCCTAAGCGTCATGGACTTGTCTCGAGGTGAGGCGGTGCAGGCATGGGCATCGATGCATCCACATCGAAGAGTCGCGATGGTGCGATCGGCAAATGCCGCGCGACAGTCGTAAATAAGTTTCCGAGAGTTGCTCCGTCGCATGCGCGCACTGCAAGTACGGGCTCGGCTGTCGCCCACGTGTTGGGGAATCGCAGTTGCAGCCGGCCGTGCACGCCGAAAGCTCCTTCCGGCAAGCACGCTGCGACGAGAGCGGCCATGTAGCGATCCCAATGTTCGGTCGCACACCACGTGAGTTGCTCCGCCAATCCAGTAAGGCGCGGAACATCGCCATCGAACTGCAGCGCAAACCGATGTGCGTCGGCACCGACTTTGGCGCGAAGCTCCGCGACTGCCTCGCGTGCGATGACCGTGCGAAATCGCTCGCGCAGCAGAATCGCAGCGACGTGTTTGGCGAGGATGATCGCGGCGTCCGCATCGAGTAAGGCGACCCGTTTGCGAGCGGAGGAAAAGTCGAAATCGAATTGTTGCTCTAGCGCGAACTCGGTCAGCAACGCATCTGAGACGCTGCGAATCCAGTAAGTCGAAGCCGTCGGTAAGCCGGCAGGATCGGCGCTGAGTTCGCAAAAACCCAATTGCTCGATCCAGCTCCAATGTGCGTACGTGGCAGGGAAAAGATTGAAGGAAAGTTGCAGCTCGAATAGATCAGGGGCGGCCTGAAGCGGCGCTGCCGGAGTCATCGGGTCGCTCATGAGTTCAGCGGCGCGCGCAGACACCACTACGCCCCTAGCTCGTTTTGTCCAAGCGCACGCGTACTGCCGGCGACAAACTTAGCGGCCGATCCGTGTCCATGCCGCGCTTCGCCGCGCCGCCCCAGCAGATCGCGAATTCGAGCGGCTTGTGCGAGAAGAACGACCAATGCAACTACGAGAAGCCAGGGTACTGCCAGCAGAACCCACACTCTGGTCTGGGCCGTCGCCGCCACTGGAATACCCATCACGTGTGCCAGCGCCAGTTGGTCGTTTGCTATGGGAGCGGGCGGCGATGGAAACAAACTGACCGAGACCGTGTCGGCACTCAATCCCTCGACGCTGCGTACCACAAGATCTTTCACTTGAGGCACTAGCGCCTGCAAGTTGGTATCCGCCCGATGTTTCAGGAACACAGAAGCCGAAGCAGCTTTGATTCCGTCGGAAAAGGTGTCCTGCGTGGGCACGACGATGTGCACGCGAGCGACGAGTACGCCGTCGATCTGCGAGAGCGTATGGCTGAGTTCTTGCTGCAGCCCATACATGAAGCGCACACGCTCTTCCGTAGGCGAGGAGATAAGGCGCCGCTCGCCGAAAATCTCTCCCAAACTCGCGTAGTGCTCCGCCGGTTTGGAATCTGCCTTGAGCAGTTCGATCGCCGCAGCTAAATCCGCATCGGCCACCCACACCGAATAGTGTTTCTCTTCGTCGCTGCGTTTTTCTGCCGCGATACCGCCGCGGGTCAGCGTCACCAACACATCATTCGCCTCCGTCTCGCTCAGGTCGTGGTAAATCGGTTGTTGGCATCCTGCGAGGCACAGCAGGCCGAAGAAGAGCAGCGTTCGCAAAGGTCGGCGCGCGAGCATGTGCTTCATTGACCTCGCTGCACGAGAGATTGGATGCTGCTCTCGAGAATGCCTGTCGCCTTGGAAGAGATCTCGACATTGACCGTTGCGTTGACGAGTTCGGTTTGGACCTTGATCAACTCGCCCATGCTGAGCGTGCCTTTGCGGCTCAGTTGTTCGATCGCGTCTTGGCCTGCTCGCCAGCGCGAGGACATTTTCTCGATATAGTTTAGAAAAGCTCCGCCATTTACCGGCTGCACGGAGATGCCGTTCGCAAGCGCCGTCGGGTTGTAGAGCAAAGCCTGAAAATGTGCGACGGACTGCGCCGATGCGGGTTGCAGGGTGTTGCTCGACGCTGCAGCGTTCGGAGCGAACTCGATCAGGGTCGCTGGAGGTACCGCGGTCATAGATCCTCGCTACGGACGTACGTTGTGATATCTGAAAATTTCCGCCACCGGCTCAGTGCAGTCCTGTGTTCCTTCGGTCTGGCCGGCCAAATCGATCCAGGCCTCGCTGATCTGGATTGCCGCGTTATCGGCATTAGATGCGATGACAGCGCGGAATAAATCTAGGGCTCCCGGCAGACGGGCGTGCACGAGCATGGTGCCCAGCATCGCGCGCGCCAAATCGCATTCCGGATAGTGAGCAATGACTGCGCGAAGCTCTTCGATCGCTTGCTCGATCCGTCCAGCGCGTGCCCGCACCATCGCCAGCGCGACTAGCGAGGAGGGGTGGCCTTCGCGCAACTGCGTCAGCAGCATGAATAAGCGCTGCGCAGCGTCGTGGAGGCCGAACTCGCTAGCCAAAAAACCGATTTCGGCAAAACGCCCGAGCAATCGTGGATCCAGCGTGCGGCGCTGCATTCCAAAGAGATTTCTCGACGGCTCGAGCGTTTGCATGCCGACTACCCGACGCGAATATTGCGCGCGCCTTGCTTCTTGGTTTCGCCGTCCGCGTTGATGATGGCGCTCACTGCGCTGGCGACTAGTTGGTACTGCGTCATCTTCAGCTGTGCCTGGATGACATCTGCCATGGTCGAGTTGCCGTCCAGGCCGTTGACGGCGTCCCCTGCGGCACTTTCAGCATTGCCAACCACTCCCGGCAGCGTATTGATATCGATTGCCATGCGTTGCTCCTATGAATCATTGATAACGATCGACTGACATCCCTGCTACTTCGAACAGGCATCCCGGCCCGTGGTCCCCCAACCTCATCGACGCAGTGCGAGAGCGCACGGCGATTTAATTGCTGTGCAGACTTTCCCAGACCTCGCTCAGAATTTCCGCAGCGAGCGCACTGCACTCGGCAAACGCCTGCGCAGTTGCGAAATCTTCGGGTGCCAAGGGTTCATGCATGCGCCGCGTTGCGGCGAGGCGTGTCCGCTCGAACATCGCAAGATAATCGTCGCGCAACTCGGTGCCGTCGTTACCGAGCAACCGCCGCACGAGATCGCTCGGCGGATCGTCATGCGTCATTGTTTTGCTCCGAGCGCTGCGACTCGAAATGGATAGCGCTGTCCCGCGTGTTCGAAGACCACTTCATCCACGTCGATCCGATCGATCTTGAGCCCGTCGAACAGTTCGCCTTCCTGATAGCGCTCGCCGAAGGGGCCGATGAGGTAACGCGCGTTGCGAAACATGAGCACCGAGAACCTCTTCGTGAGCGATGGAGGCGGTGAAGGCGGTAAAGGCGGCCGTGCTTCTGCAGTCGTGGCAGCAGGTGCGACCGAAACGTGCAGCGCGGTTAAGCCCGGCACCTCGCGCGCGAGCTGGCGTAAGCGTTGTGCGATGTGTTCACTGTCGACGGGTTGCGAGCACGCAGCTTGTCCAGCGGTGCGATAGACGGGCAGGCAAGGCAGGGCATCGAGCTGCGCCAGCCGCGACAGCGATGCGAGCATCTGATCGACGGCGTGCACCTCTACCCGCGGCGAGAAATCCGATTTGCGGGCCGCGTTCAGCAGCGCGTCGCGTTGATACGCGAGCGGCACATAGCCAGAGAGCAGCAGGCGATTCTCGCCGGCAAAACCGATGACCAATTCGCTCGACGGCGGCGCAATTTCCTTGAGCCATTCTCGAGCCGACTCGATTCGCGAACGCGAGAGGGATGCGTCGTTGTTCGCGAGCGCTGCATACGCGAGGCTGGCGATTCCGCCGATGCCGCTCAGGAGTACTGCAATCAACACATAAGCATTGTTGCGTTTGAAGAAGCGCGTTGCCGCGGGCTCGACAGCATGCTGGCGCAATCCAGCTTGCAGTTGTGCCCACTTGTGCTCGGCACCTTCGGCCTGGCCGATGCTCAACGTGACGGGGCCGCACGATAGCGGTTGAAAATCCTTCAGTGCTGCGACCGAGCCGCGCCGAATCGGCGAGCCGGCAACATGTATGTCCGCCGCGAGCGCGCGGCATGTGATGCCGTATTCATCGATACAGATGGCGCAGTGCTTATCGGCGATACCGTGATCGCACAACACGATCGAACATGTGTCATCTGCGCCCACGCTGTACGTGCCGAATGCGAGCGGCACTGTTGCTCCATCGTGCTTGCCGCTCAACACTCGCAGATGTTTGTGTATCGTGGTGCGATGTTCTGCAGCGTTCATGCCGCGAAGTTAATGCGCAACGCATCACAGTTGAATACAGAATTCAGTCCGCGCGGAAAATAACGTCACTTCGCCTGATCAAATCGGACCAACCGTCGCGGGCCGCCGACGCTTGCCCGCGAACACCGACGCTCATCGGTCCGCTTTGAGCGGGTACACGCGAAAAATAGTTGTGCCCACATCGTCACGAGCTTGCGATCGAGTTCTCGACATGGAATGGTTCGGTGGTTTTCAACGAAGGGAAGTCGAACGATGGCTAATCTCTACGGTGTCGGATCCGCCTACTCATATCAATTTCCTGCGCGTTACCTAGCGCCCGATCATGCGGAGCGCATTCGCAATACCTATGAGCAACGAGGCGGGGCGGTTGCGATGTATGAGTTTGCGGCTGTCGCGGCAGATGCATCGATACCGCTCGTCGACAAACGAAAGCTCGTCGCAGACCTGCGCCCGACCTTGACAAACGTTGCTCAAGACTTGGGCCGCAACGCGCGCAATAGCGATCTGCCGAGTCGCTCCGATCCGAACAAGACCACCGGCCTCGACGGTCAGGATGAGTTTCGCGCGACACTCCGCGATCTTGCCGCCGGTCTGGAAATCGGCAGCGATGAAGACGTGCAGGCGATTGCCGCAGCGTTGCTTTCCGATACGCGCGCGCCTGTCGCAACGAAAGGCGATCGGCTTGGATTGCTCGGCGAGGGATTGCGATCGCTCGATCCGGGTAACGCGCGCTTGAAGAATGCGATCGTGTCGTTACTCAAGTCGCCCGCGCCCAATGCACCGGCCGGCAGCGAGTTGGCGCTGTCGCCGCAGTTGCGAGCTCCTGCTCTGAAAACATTACGTACGGGCGGGGCTGCAATCTCGGGCTATCCGGCTGGGACGGATCGAGCCTCGGTGAGCGGGTACGCGGATTGGACGGCGAATCAGGCTTTCGCCTCGAATAAAGCAGCCCGCGAGCTTAAGCTCGATCCGAAGCACCAGCGCGACGACGCCGTCGGTCGCGAGTTATACGCAGCGAGTAAAGCGGCAGCAGCTATGGATGCTGCGCGAGCGGAGCAAGCCGTCGCGGCGGAACTGCGCGCCATCTATCGGGCCGATCCTAACAATCTCGCTGCTACCGAGCGCGCTGCCCAAGACATACGAACACGGCTGCTGGCGCATCACGACAACGGCGGGTCGCTGGTGCGCGGGTGGATGGATGGCGCATTGCGGACAGTCCTCACTGAATCTGCCGCCGCTCGCGAGACGAACATCAAGCTGTATCAAGTGCATCGCGCCGATGACGCCATGAACGGTTTGCTCGCGAACCAGCAGAGTGGGCAAGCCGTCGCGGACCAGCAACTTCTCAATGCGCGGGATGCATTTGCAAATGCGCGGAAGGAATTGCTAGCGAGCGTGGGCGCCGAGATCGACGTGGAGATGAAAACAGTCAGCGAGAAACAAGCGGAGAAGGAAGGGCCCGCGAATGCTATTGCAGCCGATCGGATCGGTGATCGTTATGCGACGGATCCGGAGCTGCAGGCATCGCTCGATGCCGAGATCATTCTGCGCAATGCATCGCTCGGCGCAGGTCCTGAGCAGCGCATGCAGGAGTTGGGGCGCTTGACCCCGCGCGCGCTGGATCCCACGGTGCGGGCGATCGTGTTTTCGGATCAACGCGGAGCTGCGATCGTCGATGACTACGTGGATTGGGCGGCGAGCCAGGTGGGCCGGGCATATGACGATGCCGTGGCGAGTTACGACGGATACAAACACTCGCCGCAATATGAGCGACTGCTGTTCGAGAACACGCCTCCGGCGCTCGCGGCCACGCAACGATTGCTGGAGCTGACCGATCCTGCGCAACGTGCCTACGTCAAGCCAGAGATGGTTGCGCAGATCTTCCACAAAGTGCGTACTGACCGCGGCGACTGCGGGCAAAGCACCATGGATCGCATCGTCGCAGACCTGTCGCTCGACAGCGAATGGGGCGATGTCCTGCTGCGCAAAGACAATCCGAACGGCGGCATCCCAACTGAGAACGTTACTTACAACCAAGTCATCGTGAATCTGTCGTTCGCAGCCGAACGAATGACGCGCATGCAAAGCGCTTCGACGGGCAAATACGACTCTCCCGCAATCGAGCAGGAAATGACCTATCTCGGTCGACGCTTAGCGCAAGAAATTCCCGCGTTGCGTGAGCCTGTGGACGTTGGCGACAGCTCCACCATCCCACCATGGAC
The DNA here is from genome assembly GCA_035760885.1 of Steroidobacteraceae bacterium. Classification (GTDB taxonomy): domain Bacteria; phylum Pseudomonadota; class Gammaproteobacteria; order Steroidobacterales; family Steroidobacteraceae; genus Steroidobacter. The sequence continues at coordinate 30,085 of DASTSB010000041.1, forward strand.
AAGTCGTATCGACGTGGCGTTCGAAAAAGCTGCGAGCGAGGGCGCAGTCGGTCTTGCGCTGGAAACGGCCCGACAGATGCTCGATCCGACGTTAGAGATCAAGCGCCTGCCCTATGCTGAGTGGAGTCGCAACGCGCAAGCGGATGTGACACTGAAACACGTCCGCGCAGGCATCGATGCGTTTGCCAAGGATACGCAAGCGTTGTACGCGGAGGTCAACAAGAACATGGCTCCGGTTACGTCGCCCGTTGCGCGATTCGGTATGAATTTCACGGCGGACCAAACCGAAGCTGGAATAGGAAGCATCTACCGCGACGGTAAGAAGGGTAGTGCGCGATACGACCAGATTGTTGCGGACCGCGGACGTATCGATATGCGCGGATATCAACTACTGCGTTTAGGCGAGACGGTGGGCTTTTACCGACATTCGCTGGGACAGCAGAAAGAATTTGCCGGTGTCGATGCCTCGCGTAACAAACTGCTCAATGGGGACGTAGGCATATCGATGCTCTTGCTGAGCAACAGCGCAACATTGGCGGCGGGAACGAAGATCGCTTTGAAGATGCTGGATTCCGATTTGGCGCACGGCGTACTTCGGCCGCAGAAATATGGATGGATCGCTCAAAGCTCGGACTTCGCTGAATATTTAGCGGAGACGTATGTGCTGCAGCGCAAGGGGTCTGGCGCTGCCAATGAGTTCACCACCACCGGCGATTCGCTTAAGCGGCATGCACGCTTCGGGATGCCGCGCGATGTTGCAGGAAATGAGCGACTCTACCGTGCCGACAAAGGCTACTTCGAGGAGCCATACAAGGCGACCCGCCTTGGACGTTTGCCGTTGCTTGGCGCGACTGTGTGGGGCGCCGGGGGAACTGCAGGCCTCGCGCTCGTCGAATATTTGCAAAACGATGTGGGGACGGTGGCTGGCGGAGAGTGGCGCAAACTTGTTATCGAAGGTGTGGTAGGTGGTTTTGCAGCATTCCACTTAGCTGAAGCGGCAGTGGCCGTCGATCGCATGGCGATGACGGGATGGCAGCAATTCAAGCCGACAGCTTTTGCTGAGAAGATGAAGTCGTACACGCCCTTCATATACAAGCCCGTCGATGCGGTCTTGGGCCGCGATCAACCGTCGATGCGATTCGCATTCACCGGGACCGCGGGACTCACCGTCACGCTCGCGGGTCTGATGGCGCTTGCGTCCGTTTGGGACATCAGCGGTATCGGCTACTCGGTCGCGGGCGGAAGCGACCCCACGCAGGGTGCGTGGGGTTCACGTTGGTGGAAAGTAGGGACCCACGCCGTGAATGCCAGCAGCGATGTTCTACTGTTCCGCCTGCAGACACGCGAGGCGGCAATACGCTTGAAGCCAGGGATCGCGGACGCGGCCAAAAAGGTGGCCGAGCAATTGGCCGGAAAATCGCTCTCCGAACAGGCTGTTCGGGAGCGTGCCAAATTAACTGCACTGCAATTGGGTGAGAAGGCCGCCGGAAAACTGTCCGTAAGCCGTCTTATCAGTTTCGCCGAGACTCGCGCATTGACTGCCAATCCCATCGGCTTTTGGGTGAACGCCGCTTATCTCACGACGACGGGCGTCAACTGGTTCGTGGATCAGAAGCGATACATCAGCGATTTGCAGTTCTATGACAATGCATTTCTGAAAGGCGCAGGCGTAGCACAACCGCAAGCTGACTTACTCAAGGAGCACGCATTTTGGACCGGCGATGGCAAAGGCGATGGTTTTGCGCTCGGCTATCAGGCGGTAGGTGGCGACCCGACGAAGTTCGTCGAATACATCAACGGGTTGGATCCGCAGAAGCTCGAGGCTGCGATCCAAGCTGCCGGTGTGCTGCCTGACCACGTGCAGGTCGATCTGCAACAGCCCGCGACGCCGATGTCGATGGACTACTATGTTTCGCTGCCGTCGGCGATGAATCGAGACGTTGCAGCGCAGAGTGAGCGCTTCGTGTTCAACGAGCGTGCGCAGCGCTTCGAGGATCCGCTCACGCAGATGTACTTCGATCGAGGGACGTGGACGTATTTCGGTGCAAAGAATGCAGGGCCCGATGCACAAAGACTCGTCGGATACGATCCAGCCACGCGCAGCATCATCAAGAGCGCTGGCACAGGTACGGTGCGTGAGCCATTTCTGCTCGGGGGATTGAAGCAAGAAGATAGTAACGCTGCCTACCTGGCGTTGCCCGAGGGCGATCCTGCAAAGTCAGATCCCTCTCGCTTTCCGACGATACGCTACAACTCAGCCAAGCGACGTTACGAGGACAGCGCATCGGGTCTTTACTACGACGCGGATATACGTGCCTGGCGCGCAGAGGATGACATCGGCGACATGGGATTTTATTACTATCCCGATCAGCAATCGTCGGCCTACTACTGGCCGACGGGCCAAAGATACTCCGATCGTCGGCCGACTGGCACTGACGGATGGACTGCCTATCTAAAGGCGCACGACATGTTGCCGCCTGTGGCGTGATCTCTTGGTGATTGCAACGACCGTTGCGGCGAGCGAGATAGCGCGGCACACCGCCGCGCTATCGTTTCAAGGTGCTACTAGCAATGGGCTTTGACGAAGTCGTCAATGCGAGCGTGAGCTCGGTCGATGTCAGCCGTGTTCGAGGGCGCGTCTATGAGATCTAAGAAGCCGGAATCCGTGAGCACCTGACTGCTCAGCGACGCCAGAATGTGGCGACGCGACTCGCCGGCGGGCAGTTTTCCGTAACCCTCATCGGATCTGCCGGCGTATAAGGCCATGAACACCAGTACGTTGCCTTGCTTGGATGCGCTATCCAGCGATTTGAATTTTTCCTCTTGCATCGTCGTGTCGAGTGCGAACGCCAGGTCAGGATCCGCATAGCGTTGCAGCACGATGTCTTTGGCTCCCACGGTGTCTTGAGAAGATCGTCGCGGTGCATTGCCGCGAAGACTCTTGAAAGCGTCGGATCTGATCAATTTGAGAACGCGCTGCGGGCCTTGGTCGCCTTTCAATGCAGCATCCAGTGCAAATCTTCGTTGCGCGCCGGTGAGATTGGCGAAGCCGTCATTCTTGGCTAATACCCAGGCGGCCTGCTCGCCGCGCTTCGCACCCAGCGCGTCCATCCTGCTGGTGATATCCGCGCCCCAGCCCTTCGTTTGCGCGTACTGCGTGAGCTGTTGTCGAGTGGGAACAAACTTGGGGTCGGTCGCGGCGTTCGGCGGTAGTGCAGTCGGATTCGCATTGGCCGAACCGCTCTGAGGGCCGCTCGGTTGTCCTGCGGCGGATGGATTCGTCGCGCCGGCTTTCTGATCTGTAGCGGCAGCGTGGGGTGTCACGAAAATGGTTTCGCCCTCATGCACGAGATCCCCCCCGTCTTTGTGTGCGTCCCAACCATCGGTGCCGAGGCTGCCATCGCCGCGATGATTGGGGATCACGCGGACGCGATGACCATCTACGGTGAGCCACTGTTGTGTCTGCTCGAGCTCCGCGACTTTTGCTTCCACGGCTTGAGGCTCGGCTTGGCCTTGATGGTCGATCGCATCGGGACCCAGCGCGGCTTGCGCGACTTTGCGATTGTGATCCGCAACGATCTGCTTGATCCGCTGATCGACATCTTGTTGCGAAATATATTGCTGTCCCTCCGCGCGCAACTGCGCAACGGCAAGATCGGTCAGACAGGCGGGTTCAGTCGATGGATCGCTGTATGATCGCTGTCCCCATGGGATTACGGTCGCAGCGGATATGGGGTTGTTCATAGTTCACCTCGCGTTCTGATGAATTCAAGGTAATTCTAGGCATGCGAATTCGCACGGCCATGGCTGCGGCTTCATTAATGGTGAATGTTGCGAGTATCCCCGAGGAATTCGGACTGCTTTGCGAATGATTTCGATGGATATAGCGTCCAACTCAGAATGCCAAAAGAAAAACACATCAACGCGCGGCCTCTTCCAAGTGCCTCTGCGCGGCGACTCCTCACAGGTTTTTTCGCGCTGCTGGCGCTCAGCAGCCATCCCGCGCGTGCACAGTCGCGGATAGAGACCACGTGGGATGACTTCAAGAGCTACGCGACCGCACCGCTGCGCTGGGATCAAGATAATTGGATTGAGTTTGGATTGGTGACTGCCGCAACCGCCGCGGCGTATCGATACGATGATGACGTGCGAACGCATTTCGCGACGCGCTCGTACGCTGCCAAAACCCGCGAGCGTCCAGGCGAATTGCGCGATATCGTGCCGGCCGCAGTCGTGCTCGCGGGTACTTGGGCAGGTGCCGAGTTGAGCGGCAGTCAACCAGGCAAGAACGAAGGTTGGGCGATGATCGAGGCGGCAGGGCTGAGTGCAGCGAGTGCGACGGTGTTCAAGTATGCGTTCGGGCGCGAGCGCCCAAACGACACGGACCAGCACGATGAGTGGTTCAAGAGCGGTAGTTCATTTCCCTCGATGCACACCACGCTGGCTTTTGCGATCGGTACCGTACTTGCTGAGAGCGGCAACGATCGCTATCGATGGGTGCGTCGGGCACTTGGTTATGGCATTGGCGGTGCCACGGCATACCTGCGCCTGCGCAGTAATGTTCATTGGCTGTCCGATACTGTGGCGGGCGCGGGCTTAGGCATTGCTACGGCCGATTTTGTGTTGAGCCAGGAGGATGCTCGCCGTCGACGCGCTCATGTGCAGTTGTGGCCGACACCGGATGGCGGGGCGATGTTGATGTATTCCGCGGCGCTCGAGTGAATCGGCATCAGCGCGCCAAAAAATAGGCGTAAACGAACACGGCTCCGACTCCCGCCGCGCATAGACTCGCAATGAGCACTGCGCCCGCCGCACAGTCTTTGACGATCTTGATCTGCGGATGCATTTCCGGGTGCAGGTGATCCGCTAAGTGCTCGATTGCAGTGTTGAGCAGTTCGGTAACCAATACCAACGCGGACGCGCCGATGATCAACGCCCACCATAATGCAGA
>DASTSB010000042.1:0-13550 GCA_035760885.1 Steroidobacteraceae bacterium
GTAAGACAGATCGCCGGATTTCAAATGCGCCTCGCGTGCAATGCGGGCGTCGATGCGCAAGAACGCTGGAAAACGCGCTGCATTACGATCGCCAAAACGCCACATGAGGCGCTGGCTGTTATCCGGCATCGTGGCGATGAACGGAATCGCTTCAGTGGTTGCAGAACCAGAGTGATATAGCCCGGCTAAGCTGAAGCTCCAATCGTTCGCGCTGTAGTGATAGCCCGCGGAGACGCTATGGCGTTGATCCCAGGATCGCGCGCGCCACCGATCAGGTTCGCGATCTTCGGCCTTGCTGTACCCATAAGCCAGATAGCCGCCCCAGTTGCCGGATTGTTCGCGGCGAATTGTTAGCTCCGCACCGCGAGATCGTGCTTCGCGTGCATCGATGCGTACTCGATCGATGGTCGCCTCGGGTATCAATTGAATTGGATCGACGGCATTTTCATACCGCGGGTGCAGATCGTCGTAATCCTTCTGATACAAATCGAGGCGCAACGAGAAGCCCGCACCAATTGGTTGAATGAAACCGAACAGAGATTGAGTGACTTTCTCCGGTGCATAGAAATCTCTCGCGCCATCTTCGACCTGCAAGTCGCTCACGTTCTGGCCTTGGTAGACCGTGCCCCACGCGGCGCGTAGCTCGCTTCCCGAATCGAACTGATACACGGCGTTGATTCTTGGGCTCGTCTTGCGGAACGTTTCGAGATGCGGATAGCGATATTCATCCGCCCGCAGGCCCACTTCGGTCGTCAAGTGCGGAGTAATGCGGTAACGGTATGACGCATAGGCGCCGGCTTTTCGAGTCGAAACATCGAATCGCGCTTGGCGCAGCGTGAGAATGCCATCGAACGTAACCGCAGGATCCACGATCGCCGAACGCAAGTCGTAGTTGAACTCGCCGTGCTGGCGGCTGCCATTCAGACCCCACCGCAGCAGTTGATTGCTTGAAACAATCCAACTCCAGTCTTGACGCAAATCCGTAAACGTAAGGTCATTGTTCGTACGCACGAAGGCAAATACGAGATCCGGTTCGGCGTCATCGGCTCTGCGGCGCTGGTTTACATCCGCGTTGCTGATCGTGGTAGAAACACGCAGCCGGTCAGTGAAATCGTGATCGAGCGTCAGCCACACGTTGCGCGAGCTGGCTCGTCCGTTCGACGTGATTTCGCCATCTTTGTCCGAATAGTTGAGATGATCAGCTCCGTACAGAACATGTGCGGAAAGATTCGTTCGCGAGCCGATGCGGTAGCTCGCATGCGAGAACACATCCTCGTATCGAGGCACAATGTGTTCGGAGTTCTTCTGCACCTGATCGACAAGCAGATCCATGTACCCGCGTCGTGCCGACAGCAACCATGATCCTTTGCCATTCGCGAACGTGCCGGAGTTGCGAGCAAATGCGCTGATGAAGCTGATGCCGACCGCATTCTTGTAGCCGTCCTCAGGCGAAGGCGAGATCGAATCGATGTTCACTACGCCGCTCATGTGATCTGCCCAATCAGCCGTCATGCCGCCGGTGATGAACTCCATGCGATCGACCAGATTCGTGTCCATCACGCTGAGCAATCCGTCTACTTCGCTGAAATGAAATCCGTTGTGAATCTCAGCGCCATCTACCATGAGCATCACCTCATCGCGCCGCCCGCCGCGAACGTTCAATTGAGCGGAGAAGTCGCCGCCGGAGACGCCGGGTAGGCCCTTCAGTACGCGCACGGCATCGTCCATCAAATGCGGCGTTCGCTTGACGTCTTCGCGGTCGATCGAATCGGACGCGCTGGTATCCGCTGCAATCGAATAGCGACTGGCGGTAACGTTTACCTGTTCGATGTCTTCCATGGTCGACGGCGGATCGGACGAGGCGCTTGCGCGCGCGCGGTCGACCTTGCGTACATGAGTGATGACCCAGCCATCGCCGGACTTCACCGCCTGCAGATTCCAAGGACTGAGCAGCTCGCGCAACATCGTTTCGATGTCCGTTCGACCGACGGGCTTCGCTACTGTCATGGTGGGACGCACGATCGCGCTGCTGTAACTGATGCGATATCCGTCCGAGTTCAGCGTTTGTAGGGCCGATTCGAGTGTCATCCCGCGCGACAGTTCGGGCGATGTGAGCTGCTCGGCATGGGTCACGCCTGCCAGGACCAGCAATGACGCAAGTGCCGCAGCGAGCTGATGTTCGCGCATGGAACGAGCGATCATTGAGCTTCCTCGCTCGAGCTCACGACCAACACGCCCTCGTCGACACGCAGATCCGTGCCCGTCATCAGTGCGATGTCTTTGAGTTGATCATCGGCGTTAGCGGTGAGCAACGATCCATGCAGGCGCGTGGATTGCGCGGCACGTTGCAGATCGGCCGATGCATAGCGCAATTGCCATCCATGCTCACGCGTTATCCACGTCAAGAATTCCGCAAAGGGCCGGTCTTCGATGTCGAACGTCGGTGCGATGGCGCTCGCCCATTGCCATTCGTGTGAGTAGGCGCTCAATCCATGCTGCACGCTGAGGCTGGACCCATCGACGCTTGCACCATCGCCTGCCGTGAGGTCGATTGCATCGTGGGCCTGAGCTGTCTGTAGCTGCACTCTGCCTTCGCGCACGAGGACGCGAGTGGTGCCGTGATCGCTCGCTACTTGGAATTGCGTGCCGCGATGCTGAATAACCGCGCCTGGTGCGACGATCCGCAATTCGGAGTGCGCATTCACGCCTCCGGAATCGACGTAGATGCGGCCGTGTTGAAGCTCGATTTGTTGTGCATTCGCCGCCACGAGCCGAGTGTTTCGGTCCACTCGCAAGGACAGCGAGCCCATTGCAATCGCGATACGGCCGTCGGCAGTTTCGATCGTTTCGCCTGTCGTGATCGTCTTGGTGTGAATGGGACTTGCATGCGCTGGGGTTCTACGCACGTCGCCTTCGATTCTCGCGATCTGCGCGATCGCGACCGGACGGTCTGAAGTTGCGTGCGGCAGGACGAATAGGATCGCCACTGCGGCAGCCGTCGCCAGCGAGCCAACGAACAGCATTGATCGAATCCATCGTTGTCGAACGTGCTGCTTCTGTGCTTCGATGCTGCGTTCCCAGCTCAGCTGCGCAGCAGCGCGGGCACGCTCCATTGCGTCGGGGCTCGGCTGGTGCCGTTCGCCTGCCAGCTTCAGCAATGTCGCAATCGGACGTTCGCTGAGCGAGCCGGGTGTCGCGGGATCGCGGGTAGTGTCGGCGTTCATGAGGTTCACTTACTGGCTGGCAGCGACGACGAGTCCTGCAACAGCGCAAAGGTTTCGCGGAACGATTCGCGCGCACGTGTGAGAAGGGATTCGGTGGCCTTGGCGCTCTTGCCGATTCGATGCGCAATGGCTTCGACGCTCATCTCCTTGACGTATTTGCTCTCGAGGACATCCGCGTACAGAGGAGGCAGATAGTCGAGCGCAGCGAGGACGGCTTCCCTGAGCTGCGATGCTTGCGTTGCGGCAAGCGGCTCGTCCGCTTCTGCATTCATCATCGCTTCAAGCGCGGCGCGAATTTCGGGATCGTCTTCCTGCAGCGAAGGACGCATTTCTTCCTGCGACCAACGGCTGCTCATTTCGCGGCGGCAAAGGGTGCACAACCAACTCATCAGTGCGGCCTCGCCGCGGTAGGTGTGCAGGCTCTCTAGCGCACGACACACGGTGGCCTGCGCGACGTCTTCTGCAACGTCTCTCGCGAGCCCTCGCCGCAGTGCGAAGCGAAAGAGTCTCGGGTAGTACTCGTTAAAGAAAGCGTCGAACGCCCGCTGCTCCCCGCGCAGGAGCTGATCGACCAGAGTCTTGTCCGCCTGTGGCATGTTTGCGTTTTCGTCTGTGCCCGGCTGCTAAGTGCGAAGGGTGCATGAAAATCCTTCGCTGCGCTTCGAAAAAGGATTTCACACGGAGGACACGGAGGGTTAAGAGCAAAGACGCAAGATATCCACGGGGACATTGGGAACACGGGGGAAGACAAATGTCAGTCGGGCCGAAATTGGCTTGCACCATGTCTGACCGCCAACGCTCAACTGTCAACTGCAAACCGAAAGGAAGGGAAGACATATATCGAGTCGGGCGACATCAGCTGCACCATGTCTGACTGCCAACTCTCAACTGTCAACTGAAAACCGAAAAGAAGATCTCCACGGAGCACACGGAGGACACGGAGGGTTAAGAGCAAAGACGCAAGATATCCACGGGGACATTCGGAACACCGGGAGGACATATATCGAGTCGGGCGAAATCAGCCTTCACCATGTCTGACTGCCAACGCTCAACTGTCAACTGCAAACCGAAAGGATGATCTCCACGGAGAACACGGAGAGCACGGAGGGTTAAGAGCAGAGACGCAAGATGTCCATATGGGCATTGGGGGACACGGGGAAGACATATATCGAGTGGGCGACATCGGATGGCTCCGTGTCTGACTGCCAACGCTCAACCGTCAACCGAAAACCGAAGGAAGATCTCCACGGAGGACACGGAGGACACGGAGGACACGGAGGGTTAAGAGCAGAGACGCAAGATATCCACGGGGACATTGGGAACACGGGGGGAAGACATATATCGAGTGGGCGACATCAGCTGGCTCCGTGTCTGACTGCCAACGCTCAACCGTCAACTGAAAACCGAAAGGAACATCTCCACGGAGGACACGGAGAGCACGGAGGGTTAAGGCAAAGACGCAAGATGTCCACGTGGCACTGGAAACGGGGAAGACTATGGACCGAGTGGGCGACATCGGCTGGCTCCGTGTCTGACCGCCAACTCTCAAACTGTCAACTGCAAACCGAAAGGAACATCTCCACGGAGGACACGGAGGACACGGAGGGTTAAGAGCAAAGACGCAAGATATCCACGGGGACATTGGGAACACGGGGGGAAGACATATATCGAGTGGGCGACATCAGCCTGCGCCATGTCTGACTGCCAACGCTCAACCGTCAACTGAAAACCGAAAGGAAGATCTCCACGGAGGACACGGAGGGTTAAGAGCAAAGACGCAAGATATCCACGGGGACATTGGGAACACGGGGGAAGACACATATCGAGTGGGCGACATCGGCTGGCTCCGTGTCTGACTGCCAACGCTCAACCGTCAACTGAAGACCGAAAAGAAGATCTCCACGGAGGACACGGAGAGCACGGAGGGTTAAGAGCAAAGACGCAAGATGTCCACGTGGGCATTGGCGACACGGGGGAAGGCATATATCGAGTCGGGCGACATCAGCTGCACCATCTCTGACCGCCAACGCTCAACCGTCAACTGAAAACCGAAAGGAAGATCTCCACGGAGGCAAGATATCGATGCAAGTGTGAGCTGCGCGTGTAGGGTGTGAAGGGGGTGCATCTGGTCCGCCGGTGTCTTTCTGCCAACTCTCAACAGCCAACCGGCAACTCAGAAAACGAACTCAACGGGGCACACGGGATCTTCGGGGCCGGTCAGGAAGAGGAGGCTCGGCGTTCCTCTTGCTGCCAACCCTCAACTGTCAACTGAGAACCGAAACACAGCAAACACCTGCCGTCGCAGGGAGGAACTTTTCAACCGAGTACGAATTTCCCAGTTGCATTCGCTCAGCCCCACCAAGGAGAAGTCATGCCCACTCAACCGACCGGCTCGAAGAGTTCGCGCAAAGCCCCGCCTGCGTCCCGTTCCGTTCAGCGCGCGGCCGGAGATGCATTCACGAACGCTACATCTGAGCAGCAGATAGACCAGATCCATGTCGGCCAAACCCCACCGGCGGAAGTCGTGTCTTCCGAAGGTTTGGAGCAACATGAGATCCCATCGTTCTCTCATTCGCGGGCCGAGCGCATCGCTGAGGCAGCCTACTGGCGTGCGGAGCGCCGTGGCTTTCACCCCGGCCACGAACTCGACGATTGGCTGGCAGCCGAACGCGAAATTGACGAACAACAGTCGATCGTGCGCCGCTAACCCCCGTCTACTCTCGGAGCTGCTCTGTCCGGCTCCGAGATTCGCAGCGACGAATCACCTGCAACGTTCAGTAACAGGAACGGACGCAACACAAAGCGCGCAAAGGAAAATGAGTAGGGTGCGCGCACTAGATCGGCACTCTGGTGTCCTTCTTACCTCCGTGTTCTCCGTGTGAAATCCGATTCTGATGGCATAGGCGAGCTAGTGAGGAGGAACGAAGCTCGTCGGAGTAGGTCTACGTTGCCCTTGACGCGCCGTTCACGCGCGTAGCGCGTTCACCTCATCACTTCGACGCCCGCTGCACCGCGATTCCCCACGGACCTTTTCCCACCGCCACTTTTTTGATGACCGCAAACTGTTTCGCATCGATGAGCGTGATGTCATTCGATGGACCGTTTGCAGTTGCAAGGATGGCGCCATCCGAGCTGATGGCGATTCCCCAGGGTCGCGGACCGACGGCGAGTTCGCCGCTGAGTTGCATTGGCTGCAGGTCGATGCGGGCGAGGGTGCCGCCGCGGCCAGTCGTCACAAATAAATGTTGATCGTCGAGCGCGACCACTAATCCCATCGGCCGCGCCGCCTTGTTTTCGAAATGGAACGTCTGCAACGCAGCGCGAGCGGTGGTATCGATCACGGTGATCGTGCCGTCGCCTTCCCCGCTCACATACGCGCGCCGCCCATCATGAGAGAACGCAATAGATCGAGGGCGCAATCCGACCTGCACCTTGCCGACGACCCGATCGCTGCTCGTGTCGATCACGCTGACGACGTGGTCCGCTTCGGATGTCATATATATGTAGCGTCCGTCCGGGCTGAGCGTGGTTCCCTCCGGCTCGCCGCCCACATCGAGTTCCGCCAGGCGCTTGCCGTTTTTCGCATCCAGCACGATGGCCCGGCCTGCATCTTCGCTCGCGACATAGATGCGCTTTCCATCAGCGCTGACAGCAAGTTGTTCCGGATCCGTCACGCCGCGCAACACACGCGCGACTGTGCGGCTTTTCGTATCGAATACGCCGATTCCATCAGCGGTTCGGTCCGGCGGCGGCAATTTGCTTTCGTCAGTGCCCGGCGGGGCAGCAGGGGAGCCGCTGAGAGCTATGTATAAGTGACGCCCGTCCGGTGCTGGCTGGATGCCTCGGGGGCGTTTACCCAGTGGGACGGTCGCAGTGACTTCATACGTGTGCCCATCGATGATGCTCAGATCGCCGGATGATTCGTTCGTCACATAAAAGGACCAAGGCGCCGACTCCGCGTGGGCGGTGAGGCTCGCGCCAACGCAGGCACATAGGGCGACGGTGGCACACCACGGACGTGCCGAGCTGGTTGATGCGAACATTGGATGGCCCTCTCGTTGTGGCGAGGGCATGAATAGATCGCGTAGGAGATTGTTCCACGCAGATTCGAAATGTAACCGGGCGGGGAAGGTCGCTGGAGAGCAACGATGGATTGAGCCTTGGCTAACGTGTGCTGCGCACGATTCGTGTTGGTGCGCGCGCCGGCTCTGCGGGTGGAATCGCGGCGGGTTGAGAAAGAAGAGGGCAGTGAGTGGACTTCCGCTCGCCCCGTTTGGAACGAGCAGAAGTCCACGGTCATCAACTCAAATCGACTCGATCAATTGAACACTAGCGGTCGCCCAAGTAGTGGAAGGAAACCACCGGCTTCAGCGGATATTTGTACTGCGACGTTTTCTGCGCACTCACATGCGTCACGCCAGCTCGCTTCGACCACATGATCGCGTCAGATGCGCTGTTCGCCACCACGATCACGCGACGTTGACCGAGATTGCCGAACTTCCGCTTTGCATAGTTGGCCTGATACGCGGAATTGGCTGGGTGCTCCATCATCACGCCGTCCACATATTTCTCGCCGGCAAAACCACGCGAGTCGCCACGGTCCCACTTGCCGTTGTTGATGATGAGGAAGGTGGGTCGGATCGCGCGGCGCTTGGCATCCAAGCGACGCACGAGATCGACAGCGCCATCGGTCCACCTGTCGCGCTCGGACTGCGACCAAGAACCCCAATTCGCTGCGGAGGTCCACAAACGCGCACCGAGCACGTCGAGAAACACGCCGTCGACTTTGTTCTCGCGCATTAGCTTCTCGACATAGCTGACGACCCAGTTGGACCACGCGGATCCTTTGCGAATGTCAGTGAGCCTGTGATTCCCATAGTTGGTGCGTACGCCATACTTGGGATACGGCCACAACGGCACCTTGCCGTAGTTGTTCATGTAGAACGCCTGATCCAACGAACAAATCTTGTGGTCGGGACGTTCAACGACGTTGATGTAGGCCAGGACTTCTCCGCCTTTTTTTCTTACCGTCTGGAAAGCCGAGCTATACCGGTTGCAGCGGCCGGTTAGGACCACGCCGGTGGATTTGGCGTAAAGGGAAGTGTTGGTGGTGGAACTAAAGGCAATGCCCATCGGATTACTTGCAGCACTGGCAGCCATGCCGAAAGCTAGCGTTACCAATGCCGAACCCGCTGTAACGAGCGTACGCATACGAAACATTTTGGATCTCTCCCACGTTTATGCTGGAGACTTGCGTATCCAGCCGCTGATAATGTCAGCCATGTGACCCGCGCCGATTTTTAATCGTCATTTGCGGACCCACGACCATGGTTGTCGCCCAAAAGCGATGCGGGTGCCATCCCCCAAAGTCGACTCAATGTGTATCGACTCAATCTGTGGACGGCGACCGCATGACTTCAAAGCGCGTGGCGGACCGTAAACACAACGAAAACAGCCCGCAATTGTCTCTATTGCTCCACGCTGAATTTCACTACATCTACTTGCAGGCTTCCCTGGTGTAAAAGTAAAAAACACCGAAAAAAATAGGCAGTCCAGCAGATGCGAATTGCGAGAGACGTGCGGTCAAAACGACCGCTAACGCGCGCAGCGCGAAATTGCTTGCGCAAATGTCGAACACGAAACGTGGAACAGCTCACACTTGATTTGGTTTCGGTCTAAGACATAGGCCTAAAGATCTCCGCGGAGAGCGATGATGTGCGAATGCGATACCTCCCCTTTCTGCTGCATGCAGCCTTCATGACGCCCATCTCTTCCTTTGCGGCTCATTGCGATCGAATGGAGCTGAGCGGAATCGAGACTACCGTCTGCACGGTCGATACACGCCGCGATCGGCTCCAGGTTTTCTTGCGAGATGAGAGCGGCACACCCTTCAAGTTCTTCTCCGCACTGCAGCGGCACCTGAATCGCAGACAGCAGGAGCTTGTTGTGGCGATGAATGCGGGCATGTATCACGAAAGCTACGAGCCCGTCGGATTGCTGGTTGTCGACGGCCGTGAAGTTGCTCCTCTGAATCTGCAAACCGCACCCGGCAATTTTTTTCTGAAGCCCAATGGAGTGTTTGCAATCACCGCGGCAGGACCGCGCATCATCAAAAGCAGTCGCTACTCGACACTGACGGATGTGGAGCTGGCAACTCAATCAGGCCCGATGCTGGTCATGGATGGCGCGCTACATCCTTCATTTCGCAAAGACAGCACATCGAAGTACGTACGCAATGGGGTGGGGCTTTTGGACGAACACCGCGTGCTCTTCGTCATCAGCGAGCAACCTGTAACGTTCTATGAGTTCGCAACGCTGTTTCGCGACGGGTTGGGATGCAAAGATGCCCTGTATCTGGATGGGGGCGTATCAAGCCTTTACTCGAGAGCTTCGAAACGCAGCGATGTACGCGCCGCGTTGGGACCGATTCTGGCCGTGGTCGATGAGCGACTCGATCAATAAGGCCGGAAAGTGCCGGTCGTGGTGATTCGGATTGACGAGCAATGGAGGCGGATCGCGAACGATCTTTTTCGTCGTCCAAAAAAAAGGGCTTCTGCTCGTTCGAGCAGAAGCCCTTGTGATCGGCAAACGGTCGAATCGCGATCAGCGATCGCCGATGTAATGAAACGAAACGACCGGCTTGTTGGGATATTTGTACTGGGACGTGGTTTGGTTCGAGACATGGGTCACGCCCGCGCGCTTCGACCAAGCCAATGCATCTTCGGTCGTGTTCGCGACCACGAGAACTCTGCGTTGCCCCAGATTACCGAACGTGCGGTTCGCGTAGTTGTATTGATACTGGGAGCTTGCAGGATGCTCGAGCATCACGCCGTCCACGTACTTCTCGCCAGCAAATCCACGCGAGTCGCCACGGTCCCACTTGCCATTGTTGATGACGAGGAAGGTGGGGCGAATCGAGCGACGCTTAGCGTCGATGCGCCGCACGAGGTCCACGGCGCCATCTGTCCACTGGTCGCGCTCTGATTGCGACCACGATCCCCAATTAGCTGCTGACGTCCACAAACGCGCACCGAGCACATCGAGAAATACGCCGTCGACCTTGTTCTCGCGCATCAGCTTTTCGACGTAGCTGACTACCCAATTGGACCACGCAGATCCTTTGCGGATGTCGGTGAGCTTGTGGTTCGAGTAGTTGGTACGCACGCCATATGACGGATACGGCCACAGGGGCACCTTGCCGTAGTCATTCATGTAAAAGGCTTTGTCCAAAGAGCAGACGGTGCTGCTGGGACGCTCGACCGTGTTGATATAGGCCAACACTTCGCCGCCTTTGGTGCGGGCAGTCTGAAAGGCAGAGTCGTAGCGGTTGCACCGGCCCGTAATCAGCACGCCGGTCGATCTCGCATAAAGCGATGTATTGGTCGTGGAACTAAATGCTATCCCCATGGGATTAGTAGCTGCCATGGCGGAGCTGCCGACCGCCATGCTGAGCAACAAGGAAGCCGCTGCAACGAGTGCGCGTGTGCGAGACATGTGGATTTCTCCCGTATTGCTGGACGCTTGCGCGCCCAGCCGCTGATGTTTAGCCGCGTGGCCCACGCCGATTAGTGGACATTGTTCGTGGATTTACGACCGTGTTGTTTGGCTCGGGAGCGATGCGGGTGCCATCGGGTTGCTTGGTGTCGCGAAGACGGCGACCGAATCGCTTCAAAGCGCGGCGGGAACGTAAATACATTTCAATGGCGTCGCAATTGTCGCAATTGCTCCACGCTGAAATTCAGTACAAGCGCTTGCGAGAGTGACTCCTAGAAAACTCGAAAAGCTCGAAAAACAAAGGAAGAGGGCATCCTGCTAGTCGAATGCGCGCGAACCGTTGTGTCGGCAACGCGCCCACGCCTCGGAAGGTATTTTGAATTTTTGACATGCGTCACAGCCGAGACGACTGGGCCGACCCTTATCTCGGGGCTAAGACATGTTCGCAGCGACGGGGCTGGGTCTAGATGAACGCTGCATGCGATCAGTGCTTTTTCGTATTTTGTGTTGCAAACGCAGATCGTAATCCGCCTGGTGGCGTCGATCGTCGATACCGATTCTGCGCGCGGCCGCGCAGGACGCAGGGGTCAACTAAGCTCTAAATCGATCGATCGGTAGCGGGCGAGGACGACACGTGAACAGGCGTCATGGTGCTCGCGTTCAGTCGTGCACTCGGGTGTGAAGAGAGGTCTTACGAGTAACGAAAGGGGCAGAGCAATCGGCGCAGGGAGGACGGGCGCGATCGTGAAGGTCGAAGGCCGAGGAGGCGAGAAGTAGAGGGCGATCAGGACGCGATGGGCATGGCTGGATGCGAGCGTCTCGCCATCCGCATCAACGCCCGTTGCGTGCTAGCCGAGCTGGCGAAGCGCTTCTCTCTACCCACTTGCGGACACGCCGCGCATCGGCAACACGGGTGTACTTGCCGAAAGAATTGAGCAGCACGATCACCGTGGGGCGGCTTTCGATTACCGTCTTCATCACCAGGCACTGTCCTGCATCCGAGGTGTAGCCGGTCTTCTGCACTTCGATATCCCAGTCCGCTTTCCTCACGAGCGAGTTCGTGTTCCGAAACTCCATGGATTGCTTGCGAACCGTGACGATGTGCTTCTCATCGGTCGAGAAGCGGCGAATCGTCGGGTTTCGAGAGGCGGCGAGCACGAGTTTGCTGAGATCCACGGCGTTGCAGACGTTCTGACTCGATAAGCCTGTCGGATCCGAGAATCGTGCGCTCTTCATCCCGAGGCTGCGCGCCTTCATGTTCATCGCCGCGATGAAAGCAGGAAGGCCGCCTGGGTAGTTTCGCCCCAACGCATGCGCGGCGCGATTTTCCGAAGACATCAGCGCGAGGTGCAGCAGATCGCCGCGCGAGAGCTTCGTGCCCGGCGCGAGCCGCGAACCGGAGCCGTGAATGGTGTCGCGATCGGCTTTGGTGATTTCGAGCATCTCGTCCATCGGCTGACTGGCATCGAGGACGACAAGCGCGGTCATGAGCTTGGTAATCGAAGCGATCGGCCCGACGCTCTGCGCGTTGCGCGAATAAAGAACTGTCCCGCTCTGCTCGTCGATGACGAGTGCTGAACCTGATTTGAGCCCCGGATTGCCGGACGGAATGTGCACGACAGAGTCGTGCTCCGCCGCGGATGGCGCCTCCAGCGAAACAGGATCAGCTTCGGACTGTGCGGATCTGACCGCCGCGTTCGACGCAAAGACGACAGAAGAAGCGAGAAGGGCTGTCGAGAGAAACAGGCTGAGCTGGCCGAGAGTGCGGATTCGCAATGCGCCGTTCATTTCGTGATTTCTTTGCGCTCAGTGCCGTAACGGTGCGCGATTGTGAAGCTTTTCACATTTCGATGAAAGCAGCTTGAAGCGAAAACTTATTCGATGGTGGACATAAAAGCTGTGAGCGATTCCCTGTTTGGATCGGATAAATACGATGGACGCTTCGGCGTCGAGAAAAGAACCGGAGGCAAGCCGACTGCATCGGCAAGCAAGCCTTACGGCAAGCAAGCCATTGGCAGGGTAGCGCTGTGCGCAGGCCAGAATTCCTGAGTGACTGCTGACTTGTGACTGGTGACTAGCCACCGCCCGCATTTTCATCCTTGTTGAGCTTGTTAGCCCTGTCTGCTCCGGAGCAAGCAAAGAAGTTTCGACGGGATGAACAGGGTTGACAGGATGTCAGATGTGAGAGGTCTGAAGGCAGGACGAACGGAATCGGCAGGATGCGAGATTCGTTTCCGTCACGTGTGAAAAGTCACGAGTCACGGGTCAGAGGAAGCCGCCGGACGAAACACAAAGCGCGCAAAGAGAAATGTGAGTAAGGTTTCTTACCAGTCACCAGTCGCTTTGGCGAGATGCAGACGAAACGTCTTCTTATTCCCTCCCCCTCGATGGGCCTCGACGGGGGAGGGTTAGGGAGAGGGTGCAAAAGTTCGATCGAACAATGCTGGCGGAGCGTGGTTCGACGAGCTCACCACGAACGGGTAATCGACAAGCTCACCACGAACGGGCGTTCGACAAGCTCACCAGGAACAGATAGCAAGCTCACTACGAACTTGTCGACACCGGTGATCTGCTCCTTCGGCTCCCATCTCCGTTCTGTCCCGACGCAGTCCTTCTCGACTGCAAAGCAGTCTTTCTCGACGACCGTCCTTCCCGATGCGACAGCATCCTTCCCGATCGCAAAGCGATCTGGCGTCCTCCGCTCTGTCCTGCCGGCAGGCCCTCCTGACGCATCAGCGTCCTTCCTGCCGAAGGCCCACCTGATCGCGAAGCGATCCGTCGCTTCGTTCCCCGATCGCAAAGCGATCCTTGGTTGCCATCAGTCTGCTTCAG
>DASTSB010000043.1:0-2472 GCA_035760885.1 Steroidobacteraceae bacterium
GCGCCAGGTGCATTTGTCGGATGCGGGCCACGAGCGGGTCGAGCAGTTGTTCGAAGAAGCCGGTTTGCTGCAGCCGAATGAAAGCTTGTATGACGCCGCGAACATTCGCTTGATGCATCACTTGAACGCGTCGCTACGCGCGCACTCGCTTTATCACCGCGATGTCGAATACATCGTGCGTAATGGTGAAGTGGTCATCGTCGATGAGTTCACGGGCCGCACCATGCCGGGTCGGCGTTGGTCCGATGGCTTGCACCAAGCGATCGAAGCCAAAGAAGGCGTTCGCGTTCGCGAGGAGAACCAAACCGTCGCGTCGATCACCTTCCAGAACTACTTCCGTATGTATTCGAAGCTGGCTGGTATGACCGGCACTGCGGATACCGAAGCCTTCGAATTTCAGCAGATTTACGGCCTCGAAGTCGTCGTCATCCCGACGCATCGGCCGATGGTTCGCAAAGATCATCCGGATTTCGTTTATCTCTCGGCCAAGGACAAGTTCGAAGCCATCATCGAAGACATTCGAGATTGCGTCTCGCGTGGCCAACCGGCACTCGTCGGCACAACGTCCATTGAGACCTCTGAATTCCTGAGTGGCTTGCTCACGAAAGAAGGTATCGGGCACCAAGTGCTCAACGCGAAGCAGCACGAGCGCGAAGCGGCCATCGTCGCGCAAGCAGGTCGTCCGGGAACGGTGACGATCGCAACCAACATGGCCGGTCGCGGTACGGACATCGTGCTCGGCGGCAATCCGGAGTCGGATCTGACGCAGGTCGATCCGAATGATGAAGTCGGGCGTCAGCGCGCGAAGGAAGAATGGAAGAAGCGCCATGAGACGGTGCTGGCGGCAGGCGGGCTACACATCATCGGTACTGAACGCCACGAGTCTCGCCGTATCGACAATCAGCTTCGCGGCCGTTCGGGACGCCAGGGCGATCCCGGTTCCAGCCGCTTCTATCTTTCCCTCGAAGACAACTTGATGCGCATTTTCGGTGACCCCGAGCGCACCAAGCGTTGGCTGCAAACGGCTGGCATGAAGGAAGGCGAGGTGATCGAAAGCCGCATGCTCTCGAAGCAGATCGAGCGTGCGCAGCGCAAGGTGGAAGCACACAACTTTGACGCTCGTAAGAACTTGCTCGAATACGATGACGTCGCCAACGATCAGCGCAAGGTGATCTATCAACAGCGCACCGAAGTGATGGCGGCCGAAGACGTGGCGGATGCCATCGTCGGAATTCGTCGCGAGGTCGTGAACAACATCATCGATCGATTCGTACCGCCGAAGAGCGTCGAAGAGATGTGGGATGTCGATGGCTTGGTGCAAGCGATCGAACGCGACTTCGCTCAGCGCCTCGAGATCAAGTCGTGGCTCGAGAGCGAGCCGGATCTCGGCGAAGACGCGTTGCGTGAACGTGTAATTCGCGAGCTCGAGGCCAAGTACGACGAAAAAGTGCAGGCCTACGGCGCGCCGATCCTGCGCTACATCGAGAAGCAAGTGATGCTGTCGCAGCTCGACTCGCATTGGCGCGAACACCTGGCCGCAATGGATTACCTGCGACAAGGCATTCACCTGCGCAGCTATGCGCAGAAAAATCCGAAGCAGGAATACAAGCGCGAAGCCTTCGAGCTGTTCACGACCATGCTCGATCGCATCAAGCACGACACGGTCGCCTTGCTCTCACGCATGCAGCTTCGCTCGCAGGCGGAGATCGATGCAGAAGAGCAGGAGCGTCAGCGACGTCTGGCGCGCGCAATGCAGTTCCAGCACGCCGCGCCCGAGCAGGTCACCGCACCGCCGCCACCGCAAAATGCGCTGGAAAATCCGGAAGCAGGCAGTGCCGCGCCCGTAGCGCAGTTCGTACGCGACACGCGCAAGGTGGGTCGCAACGAACCGTGTCCGTGCGGTTCAGGTAAGAAGTTCAAGCACTGTCACGGCCAACTCGTCGGCGAGGCCTAAGCTCCCCGCCTGTGGCGCTCAAAGTCACGCACGTCGTCGCGGGTGCGCTCTTCGACGACCACGGACGCGTGCTGATCGCGCAACGTCCGCCGGGCAAGCACATGGCCGGTGGATGGGAATTTCCGGGCGGAAAATTAGAGGCCGGTGAAGATCGATTCGACGGCCTGCGTCGCGAGCTCATTGAAGAAATCGGCATTGAGATCTCTAGTGCCGAACCGCTCATTGCTTATGAGCACCTATTTGCAGATCGCGCAGTCTTTCTCGATCTTTGGTGGGTCAACCAATATTCGGGCGTTCCGCAGTCGCTCGACTCGCAAGCGCTCAGGTGGGTGTACCTGCACGAACTTGAAGACGTCGGTTTGCTCGAAGCAGATCGCCCAATGATCCCGGCGCTCATTTCCCGAGCCAGCCACGATTCAAAAGTTACGCGTCACGAATAAGAATCCGTCGTTACTGTCCGGCCCGTTACTCCACTGTCACTAACTTGCGACGCGGCAACTGCCGACGCCACAGCTTTC
>DASTSB010000044.1:0-7753 GCA_035760885.1 Steroidobacteraceae bacterium
ATGGCTGATCTTCTCGGCACCGGTATATCGGGATTACTCGCGTTCCAGCGGGCGCTCGACACCACTAGCCACAATATTTCGAACGTCGGCACCGATGGCTACAGCCGTCAGCGCGTCGAGATCGGTACCCGTCCGGCGCAACCGTTCGGCAACGGTTGGGTTGGTCAAGGTGCGCAGGTTCAAACGACGCGTCGCATGTACGACGATTTCATCGCGTCACAGGCACGATCGTCGTCAAGCAGCTTTCAGCATTTGGATGTGTACGCAACGAATGCCGGTCGATTGAACGACATGTTCGGCGACTCCGATACGGGTTTGACCGCGTCGCTTCAAAAATTCGTCAATGCTCTGCAGGGCGTCGCGAATTCTCCTGCCTCCATACCCGCTCGGCAGGTTCTGCTGAGCGAGGCGAACACATTGAAAGATCGTCTTCAGAGTTACGACGCACGTTTGAGCGCGATGGACAATGAAGTGAACTCGCGGCTCAACAGCGAAGTCGCGGATGTGAACTCGCTCGCGCAAGGAATTGCCAGGCTCAATAGCGACATCGAAGTCGGCACCGCGCGCGCCGGCGGCCAGCCACCGAATGATCTTCTCGATCAGCGGGACCGCTTGCTCGATCAGCTTGCCGAGAAAGTTTCGGTCAACCTCGTGAAACAAGACGGCGGCGCGGTGAATGTGTTCATCGGCAACGGTCAACCGTTGGTTCTCGGATCCACCGCGAGCAAGCTCACGACGGTGCAGGACAACTTCGACCCGACTCGTCTCAACATAGGGATGCAGACAACGTCGGGTGTTATCGACATTACGAACAACATCTCCGGCGGCGTGCTCGGCGGTACGTTGGACTTTCGTCGCGAGCTCTTGGATCCCGCGCACAATGCCCTCGGCCGCATCAGTATCGGTTTGGCCGAGCAGGTAAACGGCCAACACAAAGAAGGTATGGATCTAACCGGTGCGCTCGGCACGAACTTCTTTGCGCTCGGTGCTGCCGAAGTGTTCTCCAGCGATCTGAATGGAGGCTCAGGCACGGTCGCGGTCACGCGCACCGGAGCAGGTGGGCTCACCGAGAAGAACTACGTGCTGAAGTTCGACGGCACGAATTGGCAGATGCGAGATGCATCCACCGGCGCTTCAGTGTCGATGACCGGCACGGGGACGGGAGCCGATCCATTCCTGGTCGATGGAATGTCGATCGTTGTTGGCGGCACGCCAAGTGCAAACGATGAATTCATGGTGCGCCCGACTCGCGCTGCTATATCCGGCATGAGCGTGCTCGTTACCGATCCATCCAAAGTGGCCGCGGCTGCACCGATACGCTCCGCCGTGGCCTCGGCCAATACGGGAAATGGAGCCATCTCTGCAGGGGAAGTGCTGGATGCAACCAACCCGGCGCTGCGCAACAACGTCACGATTCAATTCCTGACCGCGACGACGTACTCCGTCAACGGAGCCGGCAGCTTCACGTACACGCCGGGGTCGGATATCGACATCAACGGTTGGCGGGTGCAGATATCAGGCTCGCCGGCAGTCGGCGATCAATTCACCGTCTCGAACAATGCATCGGGTTCCGGCGACAACCGTAATGCCCTGGCACTCGCCGCAGCGTTGCAGAAGCCCGTGCTCGATAACGGCACCACATCCTTGAGTGCAGGTGTCGGCGCGTTCGTTGGCAACATCGGAGTCTCGACACAGCAGGCGCAAGTCAATCGCGATGCCCAGTCCGTTGTCCATGACGAAGCAGTGGCTTCGCTGGATAGTGTCTCCGGCGTCAATCTCGATGAGGAAGCTGCGAACTTGCTCAAGTACCAACAGGCGTATCAAGCCGCCGCGCAATTGATCCGCGTGGCCGATACGTTGTTCCAGACGATCTTGAGTGCAACGCAGAGGTAAAAAAGTGACTAGCGGTTGGCGGTTAGCGGTTAGAAGGAGGCACACGCGGTCAAGTCTGACCTTGGTGTGTCGATATCAGCAGCGAAGCCAAAAGACTGCGTGCCTTTTCCATTCACTAACCGCTAACCGCTAACCGCTACGCTATGCGCATCTCCACCAGCGCAATTCACGAAAACGCTCTGTCTGCGATGATGAAGCAGCAGGCGACGTTGTCCGCGACGCAGAATCAGATCGCGACGGGCAAGCGTGTGCAGTCGCCGGCAGACGATCCGGTTGCTTCGGTTCATATCTTGGAGCTGCAGCGAGCTTTACAGGAATCCGAGCAATACGACGCCAATTCCAAGACGGCGCAGAGTCGCTTGAACCTCGAAGAGCAAGCGCTTGCCGATGTCGGCAACTTGATCACGCAGGTGAACGAGAAGGCGTTGCAAGGCAATAACGCGACCGTCGATGCGGCCAGCCGGAAGATGATCGCGGTGGAAATTCGGCAGCGATTGTCGGAGCTGATGGAAATCGCGAATCGCAAAGACGCCAACGGCGAGTATCTGTTTGCCGGCTACTCCACACTCACACAGCCGTTCTCGCAAACCGGTTCGAGTGTTTCCTACTTCGGCGATCAAGGCTCGCGCCAGTTACAGGTGAGTTCGACCGCGAAAGTGAGCGACAGTCATTCGGGCTATCAGCTCTTCATGCAAGTACCGCAAGGCAACGGAACGTTCGTGACGGCTGCGTCCAGCACGAATACAGGCACCGGCGTGATCGGAGTGGGCTCGGTCGTCAACCCGACGGCCTGGGTGCCTGACGACTACACGCTGAGTTTCACGTCGGCGACCGGCGATTATCAAATCGTGGACAGCGCCAGCAACGTGATCACAACCGGCACGTACACTGCAGGCAGTGCGATTTCATTCAATGGCGTCAACATCGACCTTGCGGGCATGCCCGCATCAGGCGATACCTTTACGATCTCTCGCAGCCGCACCGAGGATGTGTTCACCACACTCGGTAAGTTGGCGGATGCGCTGGAAGGCAATGGCGTGGGATCCACTGCGCAATTCAATTCCGAGATGGGGCAGATCCTGCAACAGCTCGATCAAGCGACGAACCACGTGTTGGGCGTGCGTGCTGAGGTCGGTGCGCGTCTATCGTCTCTGGATAACGCCGATGCATCGCGTGAAGAAATGCAAGTCGAGCTCAAGACCATGAAATCGAATTTGCAAGATCTCGACTACGCGGATGCAATTACGAAAATGAACCAGCAGTTGCTAGGTCTACAAGCAGCTCAAGCCTCCTATTCGAAGATCGCGCAGCTGTCGTTATTCGACTATCTGCGATAGTCGTGCGAGCGGCGAGCGTCAATCATGCGGCGGTTGCGTCAGTTCTCTGGCGCATTCGCGCGTGAACTTCCACGTGACAAGCGAAATTCAGCCGAATTCCTCTATCGCCATTCAGGGGATTGGCGAGGAGACCGTTCGTGTCACCCCAATTTCGGTGATTACCGTGACCGTTTTCTCAGAATGCAACGAACCGTCTTGTGTCTCTCAAGTTCGCCGCGCGACTCCCGATACAAGCCCTGACAGCGAACTCGGTGCATACGTACCGGCTAGCGCTGGAACAACCACCGGGCGGTTGCCCGGGTAAACCGGGTAACTTTAGGAGAGACTTCAATGCCTCAGATTATTAATACGAACGTTGCGTCGCTGAACGCGCAACGTAACCTCAACACCTCGCAGTCGCAGTTGGCGACTTCGCTGCAGCGCTTGTCTTCGGGCTTGCGCATCAACAGCGCGAAGGACGACGCTGCAGGTCTCGCGATTTCCGAGCGATTCACCACGCAGATCCGCGGCTTGAACCAGGCCGTGCGTAACGCGAACGACGCGATCTCGCTGTCGCAGACGGCTGAAGGTGCGTTGGGCGAATACGGCAACATCCTGCAGCGCGTTCGCGAGCTGTCGGTGCAGTCTGCCAACGCCACGAACTCTTCTTCTGACCGCGCCGCTCTGAACGGCGAAGCTCAGCAGCTGTTGCAGGAGTTGAACCGCATCTCCACGCAGACGCAGTTCAACGGCCAGAACGTGCTCGACGGTTCATTCACAGCGGCGCAGTTTCAGGTCGGCGCGAATGCGAACCAGACGATTTCTGTGTCAATTGGCAGCGCGGCAACGAGTGCGTTGGGTGCATATCAGTACAACAACACCTCGAGTGCAGTAAGCGGTCAGGCGCTCGCGTCGGGCGATCTGACGATCAATGGCGTGAACGTCGGTACTTCGACCAGCGGCAGTGCCGATGACATCGTCAAGTCCATCAATAGCGTCACAGGCCAGACCGGCGTGACTGCATCGGCAACGTCTTCGATCGTGGCTGCCAACAGCCCGACTGGCAAAGTCGATCTGCAGTCTGGAGACCTCGTCATCAACGGCGTCAACATCGGCGCGGTGACCGGTTCTTACGACGTGGCCACCCAGGGTGCCAGCATTGCTGCTGCCATCAACACAAAGACCGCCGCGACCGGCGTGTCGGCTTCTGCGAACGCGACGACAGGTGCAATCACGCTATCGTCCAGCGTCGGCAAGACGATCGCAATCACGACCAGCAACGGCAATGCAGGTGCTGCTCGCATCGAAAATGCCACGGGATTGGAAGTTTCTGCCAGCTCTGCTCAGGCGACCAACTCGATCGCAGTGAATGGCACAAATTCGACCAACACGATCCAGGTCTCGACGTTCGCGAGCCTCGCGGCTGCGGAAACATTCACAGTCGGTGGTCAAACATTCGAGTTCTACGCGAACGGCGGCAGCTACTCAGGCAGCAACATCGGTGTCGAGCTCGGCACGGATGCGAATACCACGGCAGCCAACATTGCGTCCGCGGTCAACGGTGCTAGTGGCCTAACCTATACTGCATCGGCAGCGACCGATACGGTGACACTGACTTCGACTGTTCTCGGTACGTATACGACGAACCTCGCAGTTACTGACTCCTCCGGCGGTCTGACGGGCGGTACAGCAACTGCAGGTACCGGCATTTCCGACGGTGACACAGTCACCCTAGGGGGCGTGACCTACACGTTCAAGGCTGATGGCACCAACACCGGCAACAACATCTCGTTGGATGTGGGCAGCGGTGGTACGACCACGACGTTGGCTGCAAGCATCGTGAGCCACATCACGAGCAACCACTCAGCGAAGGCGACCAACATCAGCGCGAGCAACGCCGGCGCGACGATCACGTTGACCTCGGATCTGCGCGGTACGCCAGGCAATGCGACAGTTGCGGCGACTGGTACCGCTGTGGGTGCGGGCGAGTTGGTGGCCACGGCCAGCAACGCCACCGACGGCGCTTACACTGCAAGCACAACCTACGGCACGATTTCCTTGAACTCGAACGCCGCATATCAAGTCGGTGGTAACAATCCGGGCAAGGCGGGTCTCTCGACCGCATCGTCCACACTGACTTCGATTGCCACGATCGACATCTCGTCGGTGGACGGTGCGAACAAGGCGATCAGCCTGGTGGATGGCGCCCTCGATCAGGTCTCGAAGATCCGCGCGGATCTGGGTGCGGTGCAGAACCGCTTCCAGTCGACGATTTCGAACCTGAGCGCGACGGCTGAGAACCTCTCGTCTGCACGTAGCCGAATTCAGGACGCGGACTTCGCTCAGGAAACTGCAGCGTTGACCCGCGGCCAGATTCTGCAGCAGGCCGGTACGGCGATCTTGGCGCAAGCCAACTCGTTGCCACAGAACGTCCTCTCATTGCTCCGGTAATGAGTTGACGGGTATGTGACGCAATGATCCAGCTCTTCTCGAGCTCGATCGAAACGGGCGGTGAGGGTCGCAGGACCCTCACTGCTCGTCGTCGTTTGTGGGTTTTGCTGCTGGGTGCGTCGGCAAACGCATTCGCAGGAGGTGTCCCGTGAGTACCTGGGGACTGAGCACGGTGAAAATGCCCGCCTACCAGCCGGCGAAGCAGAATGCCGGGCCAGCCCAAGAAGCGGCTCCAGCGGCGCCGGCGAAGCCTGCACCGAAACCGGTTGAGCAATCAACTACGAGCGAGGCAGTCAAAGCAGCTGCGGAGCAGATCGCGTCGTTTCTGAAAGATTCCACCCGCGAGTTGGAATTTCGCCTCGATGAAGGCAGTGGGCAGATGGTGGTGACGGTACGCGACGCTACCACGGGCGATGTCATTCGACAGATCCCGGGCGAAGAAGTGCTGCGGTTGGCACGCGTCTTGAAAGAAGGTTCTGCACTGCTCGCAGATGTGATGGTTTAAACAAGAGACGACGATGGCGACACTTCAATCGACAGGTATCGGATCCGGGCTCGACGTCAACGGGCTCGTCACGCAGCTCGTCAACGCCGAAAAGACGCCGAAGACTCAGCAGATCACTAAGCAGCAGACGACTGTTGCCACGCAGATTTCGGCTATGGGAGCGCTCAAAGGAGCGCTGGGCGCGTTTCAATCGGTGCTTTCGCCATTGAAGACGCCCGATGCATTCAACGTGCGTTCCGCCACGTCATCCGATGACAAGGTATTTACCGCGACGGCCAGTTCGTCCGCGCCAGTGGGCACGTATACCGTGGAGGTTGTGCAACTCGCGAAGGCCCAGCAACTGGCTTCCGACGCGTTCGACAACAGCAAAGCGACGGTCGGAACAGGATTGCTCACCATTGCGGTAGGCTCGAAGAACTTCACGGTGAACATTGCTGACGATAAATCGACGCTTGAAGGAATTCGCGATTCCATCAACCAAGCGAAAGACAACGTGGGCGTACGCGCGGCGATCGTGCAGGCCGACGATGGCGCACACCTGATCCTGACCTCGAACGTCACAGGCGAAGAGAACCAGATCAAGGTTACGGCCGCGGACGGCGATGGCGGACTTGCAAAACTCACGTATGACGCTGCCGGCGATACATCGAACTACACCGAGCGCAGCCCGGCACAGGACTCGGAAATCAAGATCGCTGGCTACGTTCATCACAGCGCGAAAAATGTGGTCACGGATGCGATCGACGGCGTGACGCTCACGCTATTGAAAGAAAGCGATCCCGATGCGGATCCCATCAAGCTCAACGTCGATGCGAATATCGATGCCGCGATTGCGCGCATCCAAAACTTCGTCTCGCAGTACAACGCGCTGGCCACCACCGTAAGTGGACTGCAAAGCTACGACGCCAGCACACAAAAAGCCGGTCCTTTGCTGGGCGATGCACTGCTGCGCAGTATCGATAGCGATTTGAAGGCGGGACTCGTGAAGCCGGTTGAGGGAACGAGCGGAGCATATACGACGCTCGCGAGCCTCGGCATCACGACGAAGAAGGACGGCTCCCTTGAGTTGGACGCGACGAAGCTGCGTACCGCTTTGACCAGCGACTTCGATGGCGTCGGTCAGGTGTTCGGCTCCGAAAACGGCATCGCGGCCCGCTTGGACAAGCTGATCGCGCCGCGCCTTGCGAGCACGGGCGACATCGCCCTGCGTAACAAATCGTTAGACGACAGATCCAAGGCGTTGACCAAGGATCTGGACACTTTGAACGACCGCATGACGGCACTGCAGCAGCGCTACATGAAGCAGTTCAGCGCGCTCGATTCGCTGTTATCGCAAATGCAGACCACCTCGAGTTATCTGAGCCAGCAGTTGGCGAATTTGCCGAAGATTGGGGGCTGAATAGCCCGTGATGGGGTGACGGGGTGATGGGGTGTGAGGTGATGAGGTGATGAGGTGAACAGGGGGGGCTGTGGGGAGAGCGGATGGACCTCCGAGCTCTCGGCAGGGGCTCCCGTTTGGACAGGTTGCTGAGATACGCGTTTCACTTCATCACCCCATCACTTCATCACCTTTCCCCCCTCAAGTCCT
>DASTSB010000045.1:0-12611 GCA_035760885.1 Steroidobacteraceae bacterium
CAAGTATTTGCTGACCGGATCATCGAGCTTGAACTTGCCTTGCTCATACAGCGTCATCAGTGCCACGCCGCTGATGGGCTTCGTCATCGAAAAGAGTTGTGCGAGCGTGTCGCGGCGCATTGGCTTGTTCGCTTCGCGATCCGCGAGCCCAAACGCACCGAAGTACGCCTCGTGCCCGTGCTCATACACGAGTGCGGAAACGCCGATGATCCGATGCGAGTCGACGAAGGACTTGAGCGTCGCATCGATGCGTGGAGGATCGACGTGAGTGGCGGGCTTGGCACTCGCCGTGCCCCCGAAGAGCAGCCCAGCGAGCAATACAGACACGTGAACGCGGGCGAGATGGCGTATGAACATGGCGGTACTCGCTTTCTAATGGCCTGGAGAAGAACAACACAGAGAGCACAAGGCATCACAAAGAGCACAAAACAATCCGACCGCAGCTTCCTTTTTGCGATCTCTGTGTGTCTTTGTGTTCGTCTGCCTTCGGGGAACCAGCGAACGTTAAGCGGAAGCGAGCGCCCGATCGAGATCCGCCATTAAATCTTCACAGTTCTCCAGCCCTACCGACACTCGCAACAGCGTATCTGGCGTCACGGTGTGCGGCCCCTCAACCGATTGGCGATGCTCGATCAACGATTCCACACCGCCCAAGCTCGTCGCACGGATGAACAACCGCGTGCGAGCTGCAACATCGAAGGCCTTTTGCCGGTCGCCGCGAACGCAAAACGACAGCATCGCGCCGAAGCCACTCATTTGGCGCGCGGCAAGCGCGTGTCCAGGATGGTTTCGCAGTCCTGGATAAAACACGCGTTCCACCTTTGGGTGCTCGTTCAAGAATTCGGCAATGCGCTGTGCCGAGCGGGTTTGTTCCTTCACCCGGCAACTTAGCGTCGTGACGCTGCGGCGGATCAGCCAGCAATCGAAAGGCGAGGGCACGCTGCCTGCGGTTGCTTGATAGTCGCGCAGCCAATCCGCAAGTTCTCCGCGCTCGCGCGTGATCACGACGCCACTCATTAAGTCGCTGTGGCCACCGAAGTACTTGGTACTCGAGTGCATGATCAAATCCGCGCCCAACTCGAATGGTCGTTGCCATACGGGCGTGGCGAACGTGTTGTCGCAACACACGAGCGCTTTCTGCTTGTGAGCGAGATCGCAGATAGACGCAATGTCGCTGATGTTCAGCATGGGATTCGATGGCGTTTCGATCCAAACGAGGCGGGTAGCAGGCCGAAGGGCTTCTTTCACGCGATCGAGGTTTGTCAGGTCGACGAACGAAAATTCGACGCCCATGGGGCCAATCAGATCGCGCAACTGCTTGGCCGTACCGTGATACGCCTCGATCGGTGCAATGACGTGATCGCCCGGTCGCAGCAAGCTAAATACCGCGAGTGAAGCAGCAGAACCTGAGCCGTAGCAGGTCGCGTCGGCGCCGCCTTCGAGCGCGGCGAGACACTGTTCGAGTGCCGCGCGGGTTGGATTGGTGGGGCGGCTGTACGAATAGCCCCGGGAGAAATCCCCGTTCGCGTCACGTTCGAATGTCGTGCTCATGTGCAGGGGTGGTGCGACCGCACCGGTTGCCGGATCGATGTCCCGACCGACGTGAATTGAGATGGTTTCGAATTCCATTGCTGCATCCTCGAGAAGAGGAGTGCAGTTTAGAAATGATTCAGTCGTACGTCACGAGACAACCGCCAGAACGAAAGAGATTAGCCACAGAGAACGCAAAAAAGAATAGAGTCACTGACCGCTCTCTGCGTCCAAGCTCTTGCACGAATTCTTGGCCACTCGCCGGCCCTCATTCACCCACGAGGGTGCCCCTGTTTCCTGGCGATATGCCTTCTTTTTTGTGTTCTCTGCGGCTAAATCTTCTTTGTGATCCTTGTGTTCGTCCGGTCTTCAAAGCGCAGGCAACGCATTGGCGCCGCTGATGTCCTCGGGCATGCCAGCGCCGGCAGTTTTCTCAATCGCCGGCGGCATCAGCTTGTACATCACCGGCGTGACCAGGCGAGACATGAGGGTGGATGAAAGTAGTCCGCCAATGATCACCCACGCCATGGGCGAGTACAGCCCGATGTTCTGAACGGCCAAAGGCATCAGGCCGCCGATTGCAGTGGCGGACGTCAGCAGGATTGGCAGGAAGCGGATCTCGCCCGCTTGCTCGATCGCCTCGTCCAACGGCATGCCTTCGCGGCGCAACTGGTTCGTGAAATCGACCATCAGAATCGAATTCTTGATTTCGATACCGATGAGGGCGATGAAACCGATGCTCGCGGTGAACGAAAGCGAGTTCCCGGTCACGAGCAGCATCAAGAATCCGCCAAGAACGCCAAGTGGCACGACGGTGAGCACGATCAGCGTCGATTTGAAATTGCCGAACTCCAGCACGAGTACGGCGAAGATGCCGAACAGTGCCACGATGATCGCTGTGCCGATACCGCCGAAAGACTCGGCGCTCGATTGGGCTTCGCCGCCCAGTACGTATCGGTATCCGCGTGGCCATTCCATTGCGTTTAGGCGCTTGACGACTTCTGCTGTGACTTTCGCGGTGTTGAAGTCGCGTTGCACTTCGGAATTGATCATGACCGCACGTTCGCGGTTGTAACGCTGAATCTGCGTGGGCGCTTTCTCGAATTGCAATTTCGCGACCTGAGAAATCGGAATGGTCGCGCCGGCCAACGTTGGAATGCGGACTTCGCCCAGCGTGTTCAGATCTGCACGCGTGCCGACCGGCGTGCGAACGATGATGTCGTACTGCTCGCCGCTCGGATCCTTGAACGTGCCCGCAGGAATGCCGGCAACCGACAAACGAACGGCGCGATCGAAGTCGACCGTGGGAACACCCAACAAGCTGGCTTTTTGCGAGTCCACCGCGAGTCGCAAATTCGTGCGTGCGACTTTCAACGGATTTTGTACATCGCGAGTGCCCGGCGTGTCCTTGATGAGTTGCTCCACCTTTCGCGCGAGTTGTTCGATCGTCTCGAGATCTCTACCGATGATGCGAACCGCGATCGGTGCCGTGATGGGTGGCCCATTCACGAATTCTTTGACGTAGATGCGCGCGCTGGGGTACCCGTCGAGTTGGCGACGCAGATCGTCCAATCGCTGCGGCGTTGCACGCGTGTCGTACTCCTTGAGCTGCACGAAGACTTCCGCGTAGTTCGGCGAGTCGTTGCGAACGATATGGTTGTAATAAATCTGCGGGTTGCCGTGACCTAAATTCGCGAACCAGCTCTTCACCTCCGGCATCTTCGCGAGCTTGTCTTCGACAAAGCGCAAAGCCTTGTCGGTTTCCTGCAGGCTGGTCCCATTCGGTGCTTCCACTGCGATCAAGAACTGCGGCGTATCGGCTTTCGGGAACAAGCTGCTGCCAACGATTGGAATGAGGATGGCGGAGATTGCAAGCGAGCCGCCGATCGCCACCAGA
Organism: Steroidobacteraceae bacterium; assembly: GCA_035760885.1. Taxonomy (GTDB): domain Bacteria; phylum Pseudomonadota; class Gammaproteobacteria; order Steroidobacterales; family Steroidobacteraceae; genus Steroidobacter. The sequence goes on from DASTSB010000045.1 coordinate 3,428, forward strand.
GCGGTCATCTTCGGCCGCGCCAAGCAGAAGTGCAGAGCCGGGCGGTAATAACGATGAATAGCGCCCATGACCTTTTGCAGAACGCGGTTGCCGTGCGGATCGTCGTGTTCCTTTAGAACGCGACTCGCCAAGAACGGAATGATGAAGAGCGCAATGAGCAATGAACCCAGGATCGTCATTACGACGGTCATCGGCAGTACGCGAATGAACTTGCCCGGTGTCCCCGGCAGCGCCATCAAGGGCAGAAACGCGAAGATCAGCGTTGCCGTGCAGCCGAGGATGGCCACGAAGATTTGCTTGGTGCCCGCGAGCGCAGCTTGGATGCGCGATTTGCCCTCGCGCAAATGCCGCGCAATGCTTTCGGTGACGACGATCGAGTCGTCCACCAACAATCCCAGTGCCACGACGAAGCCCGCGATGGACAACTGATTGAGCGAGTAGTCCAGGAAGTAGAGCATCGCCAGTCCGAACGCCAGCGACAGCGGTATCGAAACCATCACGATGCTCGCGGCGCGCCAGCCGAGCGGCAATAGCGTTAGCAATACGAGTCCGATCGCAATGCCGAAGTCCTTGTAGAGCCGCGAGAGTCGATTCCCCACATTGCGCGATTGATCGAAGCCGCGCTCCATATGAATGCGTTTAGGCAACGAAGCCTCGTACCGATCGAGCGCTTGGTTAACCCGGTCACGAACCTTGAGGATGTTGTAACCCTCTTTCTGATTCGCAGTGACGAATACGGCACGCTTGCCGTTGTAGCGGCCGACGTAGCTCCACGGTTGTGACTTCCAATCCACTTGAGCCAGGTCGCGAACTCGAACGATGCGTCCATTCGCAGAGGCAACGACCGTGTCGCGGACTTGGTCGAGCGAGGTGTAATTGCCGGACGTCTTCAGACTGAAGCTGCGCGCACCGAGATCGATGGCGCCGGCGGGAATATTGGCGTTCTCGCTTTGCACGGCTTGGATCACTTGTCCTGGTGTAATGCCAAGTTCCGCCATCCGCTTGAGATCGACTTCGACGCGTAGCTCGCGCCGCGGATAAGCCCAAGTCTCGGAGGTGCGAATGCCGTCGACCGTCTTGAGCGTGTCCTTCAGATCGCGTGCGTAATCTTCGAACTCGCGATAGGTCGCATCTTCAGACACCAAGGCCAATTCGACGATATTGACGAGTCCAGGACTGAGTTTGCGAATCTCGAGTTTAGCGATGTCGCTCGGCAACTCCGGTCGGAGCGCATTCACTTCTCGCGTGACTTCGTCATATTTCTTGTCCGCATCGGCTTTGGCGAGAAACTCGATCGCGATGACTGCGACGCCATCGTTGATCGTCGTTTCGATCTGCTTCACGTCATCCAGCTCTGCAAGCCGATCCTCAATCGGTTTGACGACCAGCCGCTCCAGATCTTTGGGATCCGCACCTGGATAGATGGTTGAGATGAAGAATCCCGGAATCTTGAAGAACGGATCTTCTTCGCGCGGCACGGACGTGAACGCAAACCAGCCCATTACGATTAGCAGCAGAAACGCGACGAGTGTGAACTGGTAACGTCGAACGGGAAATTCCAGTAGTCCCATGGCCTCTCTCCCTCACCGCTGCGCAACGCTTGTGCTGCTCACGCGTGTATCGTCGGCAATGGCCACTTTTTCACCGTCTTCCAAGTACAACGCCCCGTCGGTGACGACTTGTTCGCCTGCTTTCACTCCCGAGGTGAGTGCAACGGATTCGTTCTCGATGAACGCGACTTCAACGTCATGGCGACGCACATGATCTTGCTCGAGCACGTAGACGCTCGCACGCGATCCGTCGCCCTCAACGACACTACTGACAGGCACGTAAACGCGTTTTGATGCGAGCGCCGTTGAGGGTGTGATGCTCACTTTGGCAACGAGCCCGCTCTTGAGCGGCACGCCGGAAGCATCGAGCGCAGCTTCGATCATGAACATGCCGCTCGCAGGATCGGCGGCGCTGCCCACCTCGGTGACTTCCGCCTGGATCACCTGGTCGGGAAGCGCATCCAATCTGACTTCGGCGTGATCGCCAATCTTGATCTGCACGATCTCCCGATCCGACACCCCGGCGCGAACAACGAAGCCTTGATCCTGTGCGCCGAGGACGATGACAGGCGAGCCGGCGCTGACAAGTTCGCGTGCCTCAGCGAGCTTGCGCAGCACAACGCCGTCACGCGGAGCAACGATGACTGCGTAGCTGCGATTGAATTGCGCGGACTTGAGCGCTGCCGATGCGACAGCGAGTTGCGTGCGCAAATCCTGTAGCTGTTCGAGACTAATCACTTTATCGCCATAGAGCCGCTCGCCGCGCTGCACGTCGCGTTGTGCCTTCTCTTGCGCCTCGCGCGCTTGCTCCACCTGCGCATTGATTTCTGTCTGTTCGATGTCCGCGAGCGTTTGCCCTTTGCGGACATGTTCGCCTTCTGACACGTCGATGCTGCGAATGACGCCGCCGACTTTGAATGCCATGCGGATCTCATCTTTGTTCGCAAGCAGCCCGTTGGTGCGAATGGCCGGCGCACCCGGGCCGTCCACCGCCGTGGCGATTCGAACCGGCGTCAACTCGATGGCCGATTCCTTTGCGGTGCTGTTGCACCCGCCTGCGGCCAATGCGGAGATGACGATGAATAGTCCTTGTGCCAGACGCATGATCGACTCCAATGCCGCGTTCAGTCGTTTGCGATTGCGGCTTAGTTTCTTGAGGTGTGCTAACCGGGATCCAAAGGCAGATCGCCCGTGGACGTCGCGTATTCCAGTTCGGCGCGGCGTGCGAGCACGTCGAACCGTGTGATGTTGTGATTCAGTTCGGCACTCGTGAGTGCGTTGCGAGCGTCCATGAATTCGACTTGGCTGATCACGCCCTCATCGCGCTTGCGGCTCGCAATGCGAAACGCTGCTCGAGCGGCGTCGACGCGTGCGGCTGCTGTCGCGAGCGAGTCGCGCGCAGTGACTAAGCGGTCGTAGGCCTGTTGGACTTCGAGTCGAATCTGCTGTGCGACTTCTTCCTGGCGCAAGACGAGCTGACGTTCCGATGCGCGGGCTTGTCGAACTCGCGCTGCATCTGCGCCCGCATCGAAGAGCTTCCAAGTAAACAACAGCGATCCGGTTGCAAAGTTGTAACCGCGGCCGAATCGATACTCTTCGCCTTGAGTGCCACCATCGATGCCGAGAGACAACGTCGGCCAACGATTCTTTCTAGCGACGCGCAATTGCTCTTCGCTCGCTTTGCGCAGTTGCTCGACTTGCGCAATCTCCGGCCGACGATCGAGCGCAGCACTCCATTGCACCTCGAGGGCCGATGGGCTTTGCGTCTCGGTTGCCGGCGGATCGGTTGGCTCGATCGGGGCGAGCAGATCGCGGTTCAGCAAGAAATTGAAATAGCTGCGCGCTTGATCGGAGAGATTCGAGGCTTCGCGCTTTTGCTGCTCGACTGCGAGCAGTTCCGAACGCGCACGCAGCACCTGATCTTCAGTGATCTTGCCGTTGTCGAACAGCGATTGATTGACGCGCAAGTTCTCGCGCAACAGATCTTCGCTCGAGGCGACGATGCCGACGGAGTTGCGCGCTTTGAGCCAGTCGACGTACGCCAGCGTGATATCGCGACGTAGCCCGCGCGCGATGGCCATGCGCCGGTAATTACTCGAATTCAGTAGTGCTCGTTGTGCACGTACGGCCGCGGGAATCGCTGGCGCAAAGATCGGTTGGCGGAACACCAAGCGCGTGTCTTGCTCGCGCGGCCTCAAGAATGGAACCGTTTCATCCGTGAGTTGCGGAAACTGCGCCGGCTGTCCCTGCGCTTCGAGCATCTGATTGAGCGTGGAGTAAACCGGATTGAGCGCAGAGCCGAGGGGAATCGCAATTTCGCGTCCGCCTTCAGCGCGTGTGTAACGGGCTTCGAGACTGAGTTCCGGGAAGAACCGCGCACGTGCTTCGCTCAATGCGGCGGTGGCTTTCTCGACTTCAAGTGTTTCCGTGCGCAGAGCCAAATTGCTGCGCAAACCTTCAGCAACGTATTCGTCGACGATGTCGTCGAATGTTTTCGTTGTCTGCGCTGACGCATGCGGCGCAAGCAAGATTGCAATGATCGTCAGCGGCCAGCATCGCCGCAGGTGCTCCCTTCTTGTCATGGCCGCTCTCTTTGCTTCTTGGTTGTTGCCAGATTGTCAGTCGTATAGCGATTAGACAGGTGTCAAAATTCGGACGAAAAAAGACACACTTCGATGAATCACCGCTCAGTGATCCGGCGCTGCGAGCATGTGCCGCATCAGATCGATTGCTTGCTGAGTCAGTTGGGGCACGCTGATGCCAGCTTGGGCCAATGGCTCAGACTTCGTGATTGCGATTTGAATCAATCCGTGTGTGAAGCCCCACAGCACCCGCGAGGTGATGTGCAGTTCCCCAAGGTCTCGGCGAATGCTGCCGTCTTGTTGGCCAAGCATCAGCGCTTCGACGACCACCGCGTGAACGCGGAGACCCGCTTCCATGCAAGGTAGGAGCTGCGGATTGGGTTCAGTGGTTTCTACTGCCTGCATCTCAAGGCGAGCGCAGGCGTCGAAGTAGTGCGGAAATTCTTGGGCGTAAGCCATGTAGGCGCGACCCATCGCGACAATCTTTTCGAGTCCATCGTTGGAACGCGCGCTGGCTTCTTGGAAGCGGGCCAATAAGGTTTCCATCGCCCGCACCGCAATCCCCAGATGCAGATCGCGCTTGTCCTTGAAGTAGATGTAGACGAGTGCGCGACTCAAGCGAGCTCGCTTCGCTACACCGTCGACGGTAACCGCATCCCAGCCGACCTCGCGATATAAGTCCTCAGCCGCTTCGATGATTTCAGTGCGGCGGCGATCCTTCTCTTCCTGGCGGCGTTCGGCGATGTACGACATAGGGCCGCGACTCTAGACCTGTCGTTGACATTGTGTCAATGACTAGACGAGTGCCTATTTCGCTTGGCAGCCCGCCACAACTGTGGGCTATGTCTAATCGGCCGGGAAATGCCGGGCGTAGAGTCGTGCGGTCGGAATCCCCATGGCGTACCAACCCGAGATCATCCCGGAGCAGCAGGACCCGCGCGATGCCGAATGGCTGCGCGCAACGCTGCCTATTTTTCGCGATCTGGAGCCCGCCCTGCTCGAAGCGATTCTCGAGCAGATGGAATGGTTCGCTCTGCCTGGCGGGACGACGTTGTTCGAAGCCGGCGAGATGCCGGATGCGCTCTACTGCGTCTTGAGCGGAGCGTTGGGCGCCTTCGTCAAAGGCTCCGATCATCGCCCCGCGCTCGTCGGCCGAATATTTGCCGGAGAAACCGTGGGCGAAATGGCGCTCATGTCAGGCAATCCGCGCAGTGCCACGGTCATCGCGCTGCGCGATACCGAGTTGGCCCGACTGCCACGGGCCGGATTTGAAAGGCTCATGCTGAGTCATCCGCGGGGTCTTCTGAATCTGTCGCAACTCATCATGCGTAGATTCGAAACCCAGCAACGCGCGAACACACATCGAGCGATTCCGAAAACCTTCGCGATCGTGCCGGCCGATGCGAGCGTGAGTGCCACGACCTTCGCCGCCCAGTTGGCGACTGAATTGGAACGCATCGGTGCGACGGAATGGGTTTGGAATCGCCGCGGTGCGACTCACACGACGGCATGGTTTCATGAGATCGAGCGAGCCAACGAATTCGTCGTTTACGTATGCGATGCGGAACCGACGACTTGGAGCAAGTTGTGCCTGCGTCAAGCGGATGCCGTGCTGATCGTCGCGAACGCCCATCGCGAAGTTCGTCAGCCAGAGGTGCTGCAACTAAATTCGGAGCGCACCGCACCGGGACGTCGCAGCGAAGTGGTGCTGTTGCATGAACAACAGATCGAACGCGGACATGCCGCTCGTTGGCTGGCGCAGGATCCGCACCGTGCCGTGCATCACGTGCGAAATCCCGCTGATGTCGGACGACTCGCGCGCGTGTTGACCGGTCGTGCAGTCGGCGTCGTGCTCTCGGGCGGCGGTGCGAGAGGATTTGCGCATATCGGTGTACTGAAGGCGCTTCGTGAAGCGAAGATCTCGATCGACGCGATCGGCGGAACAAGCATCGGCGCGGTGATCGCTGCGAGCCACGCGTGCGAATGGTCCATCGAAGAAATCAGCCAACGCATTCACCGCAGCTTCGTCGAAACCAATCCGTTGAACGACTACACCATTCCGTTCATCGCGCTTGCGTCAGGAAGAAAGGTGAGCCGACTACTGCGACGCGAGTTCGAAGATCGCGCCATCGAAGATCTCGCGATTAACTACTTTTGCGTATCGACCAACCTGAGTTCCGGCCAGATATCCGTGCACCGCCAGGGAAGTTTGTGGCGCTGGCTGCGGGCTGCGGTCGCCATTCCGGGCGTGCTGCCTCCCGTCGTGGTGAAAGGAGAGCTCTTCGTCGACGGTGCGACGATCAATAATCTTCCCGTCGATGTGATGCGTGCATCCGGTATCGGGCGAGTGATCGGCGTCGATGTGGGTGCCGATCGTGTGTTTACGACTGATAGCGATGACTCGGACGCACCGCCGTTCTGGAAGCTGTTCAAGTGGTTTCGCGGCCGCAAGCACCGCATCAACATTCTACAAATCTTGTGGCGCGCAGGAATGGTCAACAGCGCAGCGAATACCGTCGCGCGCCGCGAACTTTCTCATGTTCTGCTGCAGCCGCCGCTCGAGCAGATCGACATGTTGAACTGGAAGTCGTTCGATCGCGCAGTGCAAGCGGGCTACGCGTACACCATGAAGCGCTTAAAAGATGGCGCTCTGCTCGATATCACTCAGGTGCAATCTAACCAACGTTAAAGAGCGGTGCCCGCAGCGGAACGGCTCGGTGCCTCGCCAGGCGAATTTATCGTCCGCGTCTTGTGGGAGCGATGCTGCGGGAACATGCGCAGGAAGCGCTCGCGAAAGTCCCGTTCGAGCACCATCGGAATGCCGCCTTCCCAATCATCGTTGCCTTCGATGATTGTCGGCCCCTCCGGTGTGATTGCCACGTCCCATCCGATCGAGTGCACGCCGCGCAGATGCCGATGCAATTGCGCGACGAGTTCGACAGCTTCTGCGAAATAGGGGATCTCAAATCCGTCGAACACAACGCCGCTATTCGGATGTTTGATCGCACGACCGCCGTAACCCGGTTTGAAATAACCCTCACCGCGCAACGTGCCTCGAGCCGAATCCACGCCAACGATCAAGCCGCCAGCCGCCCAATTGTCCACGCTCTTCCCCAGCGTGCCGATGCGCATGGCCGCAGAGAAGAGCGTGACTTTGCCGGCGCTGCAAAATGTGATGAGCCGGATTGTATTGATGGATGTCGGATTCAGTGCGCTGATTTTTGGATGCTGCTGAATGCGTTCTTGCAGCAGATATTCGTCGTCCAATCTGCTGCGCAGCGCGTCGATGGAGACTGGCTTGTTCTTGATTCGCAGTTGACCGTTCTCGAGTGTCAGAGGAAAGGCACCGTCCCCTTGGATTCCGCCGACTTGCTTGCAAAATCCGTCGAATGATCGAGCTCGATCAGCTAGCGATTCGAGCGGCAGGGCGGTGTTCTCATCGAGCCAGGTGATGGTGTCGCGATTGAGGAGCGCAAAGCAACGCGGTGTCGCCAATCCCAAGCTGCTCGCGAATTGTGCGAATAGGAATTTGTCGCGAAGCACACACACGTAGTTGTACGGTGCACTGCCCGTGCGCAAGTTGGCGCGGTTACGAATGCGCCGAAAACTTCCGTAAGGGATCACGTCGGCACGCACGCTGCCGCGCCGGTCCAGTCCGTAGACGTAGTAGTAAGCATTCACTTCGCCGAAACGAAGAAACCACCACAGCAAATCAAAGAAGATCCGGGGGCGTGACTTGCGCGGCGACTCGGGCCAATACGGTGCCGTGAGTTTCGGATCTGTCGTGAGTTTCCAAATCTGGCGCGGAGCTTGAGCGAAGATCTGTTGGATCCGCCGCACTTTGTGCGGGATAACATGCAGAGACATGCAGGCCCTTCATGGCAGCGACGCAGCGTTGCGTCATTTGTACAGATAGACCGGACATGGACGCTATCGATGCGAGCGTCTCCGGCGTCGATGCACAATGAACGTTGCGAGAACTTCGTTCCCTGAATGTGCGCTATTGGCGCGGCAGTAAAAAGCGCAAGCCGTTTTGGTTCAGGATCACACCCTCGGGAGTGATGCGCTCGACGGTGGGGCCTTCGGTGAGCGTCTGACCTTCAACATATTTGTGCATGTTGACGAAGACGAATCTTTCAGCGGGATTCGGCGAATGCACATGGATGTCCAGGTGCAATTCCGGAAGCTGCTTGCCGCTGGCGATCAAGTCGGATGCCGTCGGTAGAATCTCGTCCGGCTGTTTCGATTCTTGCGTGCGGCTCGCAAATGTTGGCGTCGTATTCGCGGGTGCAACACTGGGCGCCTCGATGGGGCGCACCATCGGCGGACCTTCAGGCGGCAGTGCGGCAGCCGCCAACGACGGATTCGGCGCGTCGTTGGGCTCAGTCATTTCGTTCGCGGGAACGCCCGCTTCCTCTGCAAGAGGATGGACGGCCGCATTGGTGCTCGGTGGCGTTCGCTCCGGTGCTGCAGGTGCCGGCGCTAGCGATGCACCTTGCGACTGAGTTGCGGAGTCGATCGGCATAGACGTTTGGCGCTGTCCGTTCGCAATCGAACTAGACGGCGCACTGGCAGCAACGGAGGTTTGCGGCTGAACGGCGGTGTGATTGCGGGTGAGTGCAACGATCAGCACGCCTAGGTTGATCAACAGAAGCGCTGCAATCGCATATGCCCACCAAGGGCGGTTGTTTTCGGCGGGCCGAACGTGAACATCCGCGAGCGATGGCCCAACTTTCCTTTGGCGCTCGTTCTCGGATTTTTTCAATGCGTCAAGAATGAAGCTCATGATGAGGTTCCCGCGGTCGTTTCGGGTTCGACCAGCAAAGGCGCGCCGGCGGGATTCACCAATGTGTCGAGCACGATCTGGGTTTGCACGCCTGCGATTCCATCGACGTGCAACCGATAACGACGCTGGAAGTCCTCGACCATGTGCACGAGCTCTTCGTCGTAAACATCGCTCGATGACGCATTCGGTTCGCCGTGCACGGTGTTGAGTGTGTGTCGCAGCCACCGCACGCCATCGCCTTGCATGCCCGCCGATAAGGGCCGCGC
>DASTSB010000046.1:0-5222 GCA_035760885.1 Steroidobacteraceae bacterium
GGCGGAGAGGCAGGGATTGCGCCTTTGCCATCCATGGCCGGCGCGCGGTTGCGCCAGCTAAGCGCTGTCCAAAATTCGTGTCCGAACGAATTTTGTCGAACGGTTCTCATCCCGCTCAACGCAGAAATGAAAAAGCCCTCCAAGGGAGGGCTTCATCATTTCTGGCGGAGAGGCAGGGATTGCACTCGGTACATCCATGTACCTCGCCCTTCGGGCAGCCTAAAGGCTGTGCAAAACGGCTGTCCTGCCGTTTTGTCGAACCCTGCAGGGTTCTCACATTCCTGCCTCGTGCAGAAACAAAAAGACCCTCACGAGGAGGGTCTTATTGTTTCTGGCGGAGAGGCAGGGATTCGAACCCTGGAACACCCGTGAAGATGTTACTGGAATTCCAGTCCAGCGCCTTCGACCGCTCGGCCACCTCTCCGAAATCATGAATGCGGTCGGTCGTGCCGCATTTGAACTCAATACGGACTGGAATTTCCAATTCCAATCCAGCGCGTTACTCCGCACGTCCGTGTGCTCCGCCCCAACTGGGGCCAGATGAACACGCACTGCGTGCTCATCTGTTCAAGTTCGCATCCCGGCGAACTTAGTCGACCGCTCGGCCACCTCTCCGAAATCATGGATGCGGTCGGTCGTGCCGCATACCGCATCATAGGCAGCATCCCTGCGGAACTGTCCAGCCAGTGCGTCCTGCACTGTCGTTCGGTCGGGCGACGACACGTTAAGTGTCCTCGCAAAGACATCCGAGCTCGCCCACTCGGCCATCTATCCGCAACTGTGTGAAGTGCTAGGTGTAACGTGTGTTAGGTCCGCGAGGTGCACTACACCTCTCACCCTACACCCAAGTGCACACCCCACAAGGGCGCGCATTCTATCAGGCAAATCCGATTCCTGCGGCCTGCATTGCGTCCAGAACTTGAGGCTGGAACTGCTTCGCGAGGACAGTCAGAGGGAGCCGGATGCCATCGCTTATGAAGCCCATGCGTGCGACTGCCCATTTGACAGGGATCGGATTGGCTTCAAGGAACAACGTTCGGTGCAGGGCGCGCAGGGGCTGATCGAGTCGATGGGCCTCATCCGCATCCCCACGCAGTGCTGCGGCAATGGCGAGATGAACCTGTCGGGGCGCGACGTTTCCAGTCACGGTGATCACGCCCTTGAAACCCGCAAGCGTGCTGTCCACCGCCAGATCGTCGTCGCCACTCAGCAGGTCGATCTTTTTGCCGACCAGCTCGATCAACTGACGATTGCGCTCCATTGAGCCGCTCGCTTCTTTGAGGCCGACGATATTTCGAACCTCGCACAGCCGGGCCACGGTCTCTGGCTTCATGTCGCAGGCAGTGCGTCCCGGTACGTTGTACAGAATGATCGGGATCGAGACGGCCTCGGCGATTGCCTTGTAGTGCAGGTAAAGACCTTCCTGCGTTGGCTTGTTGTAGTAAGGCGTGACGAGCAAGCAGGCATCTGCGCCGGCATCCTTTGCCAACCGTGTCAGCTCTATGGCCTCGGTGGTTGCATTCGCGCCGGTTCCGGCGATGACCGGAATGCGCTTGGCGGCCTTCTGCACGACCCGACGGACAACCTCGATGTGCTCTTCGACGCTCAGGGTGGCGGATTCGCCGGTGGTGCCAACCGCAACGATGCCATCGGTACCTTGCTGGATGTGAAATTCGACCAATCGGTCAAGTGCATCGAAATCCACTGCGCCATCCGCCTGCATGGGCGTGACGAGCGCGACGATACTGCCGCTGAACATGAGAAATGACCGCTAGAAAATTAAGAACAGATTGACAAGATCTGCGGTCTCGGAAGACGCCTGGCGTCGGCCGGACCGGACTTTAGCCTACTTGCTGAATTGGCCGCGATCCTACTGGTCGCTGCACAGCAGGCGCAAGCGAAAGCTGGCAGCTACGGACGGCCGTTCGGCGTTTCGTCGCCGCGACGATGTCTGTAAACTGGCCGCCCATTCCAGGACAGCTCGATTCGATGCAACTGATTGTTATCTCCGCGTTGGGCAGCGATCGCACTGGGCTCGTGTACGACCTGACTCGCGTAGTGCTCGACTGCGCCGGCAACATCCTAGACAGCCGCATGAACGCGTTCGGGAATGAATTCGCGATGTTGCTGCTGGTCTCAGGTAACTGGCACACACTGGCCAAGCTCGAAACCGAGCTGAAAAAACTCAGCGACTCCACCGGCATCACCGTTAGCGTCAGGCGTACCGAACAGAAGCCCCAGCGCAAGGACGTGGTGACCTATTCGGTCGACGTCGTCGCATTGGATCAGCCCGGTATCGTTTACAACCTTGCAGGATTTTTCAGCGCACGCGGCATCGACATCGCAGAGCTGAACACGCGCAGCTACGCGGCGGCGCACACCGGCGCGCCGATGTTCTCGGTGCAGATGGTCATTCACGTTCCCGCCAAGATTCACATCGCTGCGTTGCGCGAAGAATTCATGGACCTCTGCGATCAACTCAACCTTGACGCGATCCTAGAACCGGTGAAGTCTTGAGGCAGTCCTTTCAGGAGCATCGCGAATAGCATGGCCGGCAATTCGGTCGCCCTCGGCAAGAAGATTCCTGCCTTTTCGCTGTCCGCTACCGGCGGCAAAACCTTCCGATCCAAGGACGCGATCGGCTCGAAATTGGTGATCTACTTCTATCCTCGCGATAACACCGCCGGATGCACCAGCGAAGGAGAGGCATTTCGCGATCTCCATGCGAAATTTCGCAAGGCCGACGTGCAGATCGTCGGTATTTCCCCCGACACCGTCGAATCGCACGAGAAGTTCAAAGCCAAGTACAAGTTTCCCTTCGATCTGCTGGCCGACCCGGAGCGCGAGATTTGTTCTCGATTCGATGTGATCCGCGAGAAGTCGATGTACGGTCGCAAATTCATGGGCGTCGAACGCAGCACGTTTCTTTTCGATGCGGACGGCGTGCTGCGGCAGGAATGGCGTAAGGTGAAGGTGCCCGGCCATGCGCAGCAGGTGTTGGAAGCTGCGCAAGATCTCTAGTTCTCTGTAAGAGTAAAGTCGTCCCTCATGACCCAAGTCGAAACTCCGGAACGCAAGCGCGCGACCACCACTCGCAGCTCGCGGCAGCGGCGCATTTTTGTTCTCGACACCAACGTGCTGATGCACGATCCGACGGCGATATTTCGCTTCGACGAGCACGATATCTACGTGCCCATGATCGTGCTCGAAGAGCTGGACGCCGGTAAGAAGGGCTTATCGGAAGCGGCGCGCAACGTTCGTCAGGTGAGCCGGTTTCTGGACGAGCTCATGGCGAACGCGACGAAGGTGCAGATCGATCAAGGGCTTGAATTGCCGAGCGCCAAGTACACGAACGGCGGCAAGAAGCTTGCGACAGGGCGGCTATTTTTCCAGACGAAGGTACTAAGCGGCGGGCTGCCGGATACGCTTCCCGGAAAAGGCGCGGACAACGCGATTCTCGGTCAGACACTTGCGCTGCAACGTGAATTCCCAGATGCGCGCGTCACCTTGGTGTCGAAGGACATCAACCTGCGCATCAAGGCTGCGATCATCGGGATCCAAGCCGAGGATTATTTCAGCGACAAGACGATCGAAGATGCCGATCTCCTGTACACCGGTTCCTTGGAGCTGCCGGCGAATTTTTGGGAGAAGCATGGCAAGAATATGCACTCCTGGCAGGAGCACACGCGCACCTTTTATCGGGTACAGGGGCCGATGGTTCGCGAGTGGCACGTCAACCAGTTCTTGTACCAGCCAGAAGCGAACGGCGTGGAAGCCATCGTGCGCAAGATGGACGATGAAGGTGCCGTGCTGGAACTGGTGCGCGACTATCGCAACGACAAGCACACGATTTGGGGCATCACAGCGCGCAACCGCGAACAGAATTTCGCCCTGAATCTGTTGCTCGATCCCGAAATCGACTTCATCACCGTGCTTGGCCCGGCGGGTACCGGCAAGACGCTGCTCACGTTGGCTGCAGGTCTCGCGCAGACCCTCGAAAGCAATCGCTATAGCGAAATCATCATGACTCGCGTGACGATTCCGTTGGGCGAGGACATTGGATTTTTGCCCGGTACGGAAGAGGAAAAGATGGAGCCATGGATGGGCGCTCTGATGGACAACCTCGAGGTGCTCACGCAGAGCCAAGAGGGCGGCAATTGGGGTCGCGCTGCCACCAACGACCTATTGCGCAACCGCATCAAAATTCGGTCGCTGAATTTCATGCGCGGACGCACGTTCTTGAACCGCTTCTTGATCTTGGATGAGGCGCAGAATCTGACGCCGAAGCAAATGAAGGCGCTCGTGACTCGAGCCGGTCCAGGCACGAAGATCGTGTGCTTGGGCAACATCGCGCAGATCGATACGCCCTATCTAACCGAGACAACCTCTGGGCTGACTTACGTCGTGAATCGATTCCGCGGTTGGTCGCACGCCGGCCATATCACGCTCATGCGTGGGGAGCGCTCACGGTTGGCCGATCACGCATCCGAAATTTTGTAGCCTGTCTATCGTCATGGCGACTCGCAAGAAAAAAGATTCCGACGCGGCCCAACTCGGCCGCGCGGTGGAATGGCCGCAGTCTCCGGAAGCGGCGAAGCTGGATCGCGTGCCGAATCCGCATCCGGACAAGTTGTATCTCGCGCGGTTCACTGCGCCGGAATTCACCTCTCTTTGTCCGGTGACCGGCCAGCCCGACTTCGCGCATTTGGTGATCGACTATGTCCCGCGGCGTTGGCTCGTGGAGAGTAAGTCGCTGAAGCTGTACCTGGGCTCTTTTCGGAATCACGGTGCGTTCCATGAGGATTGCACGATTGCGATTGCGGCTCGCTTGGTGAAGTTCCTCGAACCGCGCTGGTTACGTATTGGCGGATATTGGTATCCACGCGGCGGGATCCCGATTGATGTCTTCTGGCAGACCGGCAAGCCGCCTGCCGATCTCTGGATTCCGGATCAAGGTGTGCCCGGGTATCGGGGTAGAGGCTAGGGTGCGAGCTGCACTGACCTACACGTTTCACTCCATCACCTCATCACCCCATGACGTTCCTCTGCTATATTCGCCGCCCTCACGCGCTTCCAAGCGCACGCAGAAATCCGCATCGCTTCTATGGCGGCTCGCGTCGGTTTCTCCGCGACGATTAGCCGCGAACCCCGCCAGGCCCGGAAGGGAGCAACGGTAACGGTGATATCGGGCGCCGGAGAGGTGCCGGCGCGGGCCGTCTCCA
>DASTSB010000047.1:0-11615 GCA_035760885.1 Steroidobacteraceae bacterium
GCGAGGACCTCGGAGTCCGTCACGTAAACGCGTCGATAATCGTCCATCAACAAGACACGCGTTGCTCCGGTCGCAATATCGACGGCAACCGTACGGAGCCACTCGTAGGCATACTTGTGATCGACAGAATTGGATGCGGTTACGCTCACGTCGACGAGTAGCGTTCCGTCGTCGGCCCATTCGACCTTGCGCATTTTCATCGCTTGTTCGAACGCTAGCGTGCGCAACATTTTCCCGGAGTCGACATCCAGCACCGCGATGCCGGTGATGGGACCCGAATTATCGATCCAGCCCAGCAACTTGCCGTTCGGACTCAACGCCATGTCCGTCACTTCAGGCAAGCGCCCGAATGCTTGCGCGGATGCACGCATCACTCGCGGCGCATCGGCACCGAATGCCGAAAGGGCCGGCAACATCAACGTGGAAAGAAATAGGACACGGAAGATCGAGCGCAGAGAGATCGTCTGCATAGTTACCCGCCGAGTGTTGCGCTTAACGAGCGCTTGTTACTTTGAAACCGACCGCGACGGTCGACTCGCGATGCGAAGGAAGCTGGCTTCTAAACGCCATTCCACTCGAAGGTTCCGATCCGTCGTTCGTAAAGTCTGAGCATGAAAATAGCACGGGCGCCAGAGTTCTCACCCGTCGGCTTGAGATTCTTGTGGTTGTCCGGGGCCGCTCCTTCTTTGTGTTCCTTGTTTATCTTTGTGCTCTCTGTGTTACCTCCGATACTCCACAAGGACTCGGCCGTTCCCACGGCCGAGTCCTCGCAGCTCAATCAATCAGGCAACACAGTTCCTTGCGACAGTGTGAACTGAGTCTTCACGCCTGCAGTCGCCTGCAATCCTGCGCGCGCAACCGGTTGGCCGCCGCCGATCCAGGCATCGACTTGGCCGGGCACGATGCGACGTTTGCCGGCTTCATCGACGATGCTGAGATCGCGATCGTTCAGCGTGAACTGGACAGTCTTCTTCTCGCCCTCCTTCAAGTGAACGCGTTGAAAGCCCTTCAAGGCGCGAATCGGTGCACCCGCAACCCCTGGATGCGTGAGATAGACCTGCACAACTTCGTCGCCGTCCATTGCACCGCTGTTCGTCACATCGACGCTCACTTTGACTTGGCTCGCGCCGACGTTCTCGGTACGTGCGTTGGCATAGTCGAACTTCGTGTAGCTCAACCCAAAGCCGAACGGATACAGCGGCTCGCCATCGAAGTAGCGATACGTGCGACCCTTCATTGAGTAGTCATCGAACGCAGGGAGCGCATCGACGGACTTGTAGAAGGTGACCGGCAGACGACCCGCGGGGCTGTAGTCGCCAGCGAGCAGGCCCGCAATCGCATTGCCGCCTTCTTCGCCGGGATACCACGCCTCGAGAATCGCCGGTAGATGTTGATCGGCCCAGTTCACCGACATCGCGCTGCCGTTCATCAGCACCAACACAGTCGGCTTGCCGACTCCCGCCACGCGCTCGAGCAATTGCTCCTGCGGACCCGGCAAGTCGAGTTTGGTCCGATCGCCGCCGGCAAAGCCGTCAGCGTCGACTTTCATCTCTTCGCCTTCGATGTGCGAGGACAGGCCTGCGACGAAGATCACGAGATCAGCTTTCTTCGCTGCGTCGACGGCACTGTCGCCCTTCTCGCTCGGCAATGCCCAGACTAAGCGCGTGGTGCCAGCTTTGCGCATTTGGAACGCTTCGATCTTGATCGGATACGTGTGCTTGCCTTCCAGATGGATCTTGCCCGTCTGCGTCACCGACATTTCACGCGGCGACCAGTCATCGACGGTGAGCTTGTTGTCGACCCATACGCGGTAACCATCTTCGCTGGTGAATCCGAAGGTGTAGTCGCCCGATTCTGGAACGGTGATGAAGCCCGACCAACGGACCGATGCGCGCCTTCCATTTGGGTCCGTCCACGTTGCGTCGATGTGATCGACGGTCGCGGTCGACTTCGGGTTCCCTTTCGGCTCTAGATCTGCGAGCGTCTTGCCTTGCCCAGGCGTGAATGTCTCCATTTTCAAGCCGTGCGTTTTGCAGGCGCTGTCCACGCATAAGGCATTGGATGGAATCACGCTGGTGACCGGTCCGATCAATCCGGTGCCTTCCGCATATACCACGTTAGCGTTCGGGAACCGCTTGCGAATGCCTGCAAGCACGGTCACGGGTTGCGATGGCGTGCCGTTGTAGTTGCCAACTAGCGCATCGATACTGTCGGCATTTGGCCCGACGACAGCAATCGTCTTCGGCGCATTCTTCAATGGCAGCAATCCATCGTTCTTCAGCAGCACCATCGAGGCCTTCGCCATCTTCAATGCGATCGCGCGATGCTCCGGCGTATCGTTCTGGCTGGGCTCGATCTTCGAGTACGGCACCTTGCTTGGCGGATCGAACATGCCGAGTTGGATGCGCGCCGTGAACAGACGCGCGAGCGCCTGATCGATCACGGGCTGCGGCAACAATCCCTTCTTCACTGCGCCGACGATCGCTTCAGGCTCAGTGGTCATATTGCGGCGATAGTCCCCGCAGATCACATCCATACCGGCCTTGAACGCGACAGCAACACCCTCTTCCGCATTCGGCTTGTAATGATGCCAATCGAAAATGTCGGCGGCCGCGCCGCAATCGGAAACGACGTAGCCTTTGAAGCCCCAATCTTTGCGCAAGTACTCGCTCAACAACTCATCATTCGCACAAGCCGGTTCGCCATCCACTGCGTTATAGGCGCACATGACCGACTGCACGTTTGCCTCCGTGACGGTAGCGCGAAACGCAGGTAGATAGGTGTCCTCCAAATCGTGCGGCGAGGGGTGCACATCGAAGGTGTGTCGCGTCGATTCGGGACCGCTGTGTACGGCGTAGTGCTTGGCGGTCGCGATCGTCTTGAAGTAGTTTGGATCGTCGCCCTGCAATCCCTTGATGAAGGCAACGCCAATACGCGAGGTCAGATATGGATCTTCCCCGTAGGTTTCTTGACCACGACCCCAGCGAGGATCGCGGAAGATATTGATGTTCGGCGACCAAACGGTGAGGCCGCGATACCAGTCCGCGCCTCCGTTCGGCTTCAGTGTCTCGCGATATTTGGCGCGAAATTCCGTGCTGATCGTGTCCGCAACTTCTTGCATCAAGGGCGCATCGAAGCTTGCCGCCATCGCGATAGCCTGCGGGAACACGGTCGCGATACCCGCTCTGGCAACGCCGTGAAGCCCCTCGTTCCACCAGTTGTACTCAGGCACGCCTAGCCGCGGTATGGCCGGGGCCGTGTGCCCAAGTTGCGCCGCCTTTTCTTCGAGCGTCATACGCGAGATCAGATCGGCGACTCGCTTTTCGGTGGGCAGAGAAGCATCGCGATACGGGAGAGAAGCTGGCGCTTGGTCCGCAGCGTTGGCTGCCGCGACCGACAAGAGCGCGCCTATCAACACACTCAGCTTGGATTTCATTCGAGTCACCGTTCGTTGTGAACTTATACCGACATGGGTCTCGCTCCGCCCCCCACGGTCACGAGCGGCGGGCACTATATCGTCCGCCATTTGCCCGTGTCGATGCGGAGTCCCGCAGCGGTCTTCGGCGTGCGTCCAACAGTGCCCGTGCAAGCGTTTGCACGTTGCTACAAAGGACCGGCATGTCACCGCCGTACGCGATCACATATAAATAGGTGAGCCCGTAAATAGGTGAGCCCGCAGCTGTGGACGTCGGGGAAACGTTAGGAAGCAACAATGCGAACGGCTTCACGCGTGCGGCTAACGCGCCTCTTGGGAAGGAGACGTCTGCCCCGACAATCGATTGATCGAAGATTGAGATCAGCGCAGGGCCCGTAGCGAACGGGATGATCGCATTTTGAATTTGGGTAGTTGATGCGCGGCGAGAAGTTGATTCTTGGCAGCTTCGCACGCTTCGTTTGCTGAAGCGTATCCACCCATGCGCTCGAATAGATCCGCGATGGGCTTGCGCAGATAGGTGTTGAGTTCGTAACTGAACCCTTCTACGTCCGCGTAGATCCGTGCGTACCCATGATCATTGTTGAGCAGATCGACGAGCGTTCGCATGTTGTTGTCTGGCTAGCCCCGCTACCGCGACATAATCTATCGATTTCGCAGAGCCGAAAATGAGACGCGCATCGCATTCAGAAATGCCCTGTTTGCACCGCATCTAGGTACCTCCCACGGTTCTGATGCGAGAAGCCCACCGACAGCGAGCGGTAGAACGAGTCACACACGGCCCCAAACTCAGTGCAAAGGCACTTAAGCGACGAAGTTTCTTACGCCGGTACGCGACATAACCCCTGCGATCACTGCTTAGAATGTGACAAGCCTCACGAAGCGCCCTCGACAAGGTGTGAAGCAGTTCGTTCGGATACGGCACTGCGTGCAATTGACTGAGCAACGTCGCTGAGCTTTACAGATTCTTTTGACTCGCGAACTGAGCTGGCCGAGGTCCTCGGCTGATTTGACATTAACGCCTGCCGGAGCGGCCTGACGAGCCACTTTCCAACTCATTTCGCATCGACACGCAATGTTGGACCAGCTTTTGCATTGGTAAGTGCACTTCTAACTCTCGAGTCGAAAAGGACATGAAGCACAAGCGCATCGTTACAGTGAGTTTGATCGCAGTACCCGTGATCGCCGGTGTTTCGGCGTATCTGGTTCGGCAGAGCGATTCTGCCGCTGCTTCGCAAACCGAGATCCCCGCAGCCGTGCCGACTGTGCCGGCCGCGCTCCAACCTACTCAGGATGTCACTGCCAACGGCGTCCAGGTCACGACACCGCCGGCTTCTCGTTCAGTTCCAGCAAATGCACCGGCGCCGCAACCGCAGCAGCGCACTGAAGATCCACAGCAGGACGAACCCTCGGCTTACGCTAGCAATAGCGATAGCGCTTCGTTTGCGCCGGTCGAGCATCTGGCGTTGGCGAATAGCGCCGAGTCCTTGCCGAACGAGAGCAGCGCGAACGTCTCTCCGAACGGACGATTCTCACCGCCATTGATGCTCACCTATCCAGGCGGCCTAGGCAGTGCGGGCGGGCATCGCCAGTCGAACCAGCCGGGCTCTACTGTTTCGGAATCGGGTTCCCAGAACAACGTGCCCTCGAATGGCGGCACTTCCGACGCAAAGAATACGCCCTCGCAGTCCAGCCTCGAGAGTCATCCAGGAGATGATTCCGAGCATCATTCGAATGAACAGGTGCCGCCGTCTCACGACGAGGACCACGACGGAACGGTCGCAAATAACGACGAGCACCATGACTCGCACGATGCGCTACCACCGACGCATCCAAACAACGACGAGCACCATGACTCGCACGATGCGTTGCCCCCGACGCATCCGAATAATGACGAGCACCATGACTCACACGATGGCGTGCCGCCGACGCACCCGACCAATGACGAGCACCATGAGGGCACGCCGATCCCGCCCACCAACGATCCGATTCCACCGCTCGTCTTCAACGACGAGCCTCACGGCGAGCGCCCAGTGCAGGTACCTGAGCCTGGCACACTGGGACTGCTCGGTTTAGGTCTGCTTGGTCTGGCAGGCCGGCGCAAGGCAAAGAAGTAACTAGATCTCTTCGAAATCGGGCGCGGCATCTGCCGCGCCTTTTTTTTGCCCGTGCTACTGCGGCGTTTTGACCATCTGCTCCAGCAATTGCTGCAGCTTGGCTGGCGGATCGATGCACCGGCCTGTGTGCACCGCCGATGTTTGAATCATCGTGCTGCGCGGAGCCACTAACCAATGAAAGCGCTCGCTACTGGAAAGGCTGCCGATGGGTGCGGCCTGCTTATCGCCTCTCGCAATCGCCATCAGGCTTTCCAAATGCGTGCGTACCAGCTGTAAATCGAGTGATGGTGCCAATGCGCGTACGCGAGCCTCATCCAGATGGATGCAGGCCTGGAGAAAATCACGGGACGCGCAGCGAAGGATCACTCCGACATTGATGAACTCCTCGCGATCCACACGTGGAACGAGACGCACAATCGCGTATTCATAAGAATCATGCGCGCGCACGGATTGCCTCCTCCACGAAGACACGCCGCTGCGAGAACCGCGAGATCAAGAATGTGGTGTACGCATCCCGTGCAGCCTGCGCGGACGCAAAAGCAGGTTCGCCTTGCAGCCAGTCATCCGGCACCAGAGCGACGATCTCGCGCAGACGCTGCTCATCCAAACGCGTCCCGGCAACCTCATCAGCGCCGGCTATGTTCGACGCAAACGGCAACAACACATGGTCGCGGATTTGGCGAAATGCACTCGCCGAACTTGCAAGATAGTCATCCCATGCATGATGGAAGTAGAGACACGCACCGTGATCGATCAAATGCAGCCGACGGTGCCACATCAGCATGTTCGTGTTGCGCGGTGTGCGATCTACGTTGGTGACAAACGCATCGAACCATACGATCAACGATGCGAGGTCAGCCGGTGGCTGATCCGCAACCGGATCGAATGTGATGGAACCAGGTAAATAGTCGAGCGCCATGTTGAGCCCACCGCTCGCACGGATGACGGATTGGATTTCCGGATCGGGCTCCGCTCGCGCAAGGTCCGCATCCAATTGGACGAACACGAGTTCTGGGACGGGCAGTTCTAGCGCACGCGCGATCTCGCCTGCGATGAGTTCCGCAATCAGCGTTTTGACACCCTGCGCAGCCCCGCGGAACTTCAGCACGTACATGCCGTCGTCGTCGCCCTCGATGATTGCAGGCACGGATCCGCCTTCCTTCAGCGGCGTCACGTATCGACTGGCAGCAATCGTGCGTATGGATTTGGTTTGAGTCACGAGCGAGATAGCGGTTAGCGGTTAGCGGTTAGCGGTTAGCCAGAGTATCTCCTGATTCTACATTTTGCGTTGACAGTTGACCGTTGACGGTTGGCAGTAAGAAACGGTGTGTCGTGTGCGCTGCGCGGTGTGAGGTGTGAGGTGTGAGGCCTGGATCACCGATCCACGTTCGGTTGACAGTTGACCGTTGACGGTTGGCAGTAAGAAATGGTGTGTCGTGTGCGCTGTGAGGTGTGAGGCCTGGATCACCGATCCACCTTCGGTTGACAGTTGACCGTTTACGGTTGGCAGTAAGAAATGGTGTGTCGTGTGCGCTGAGCGGTGTGAGGTGTAACGCGCGGATCGACCGATCCACGATCCACGAACCCCGATCCGCGCGCCCCGACAACTGTTGTCAGTTGACCGTTGGCGGTTGGCTGCCAACCACCTGCTCGCTGTAGAACAACCCTTGGGCCGCGCTTCCATTCTGGCCTGCTGACGAAAGTCAGCTTCCCTGCCGCGCTCTTCATCTCCGCGCGGCTACCTTGCTGCAGGCTCGCTTGCGCGAGAGCGCTTGCCTCTTCGTCGCAGTTGTCAGTTGACCGTTGACGGTTGGCAGTAAGAAACGGTGTAAGTGTGCGCTGCGCGGTGTGAGGGGCAACGCCTGCATCGACGATCGACGCTCAGTTCGCGGTTGTCCGTTTTGGGTTGCCTGCCGATCCCCCTCTCCCGCGCTGCGCGCGACCTCCCCCACAGGTGGGGAGGTGTTCTTGCTTCGCGCTTCGCAGTTGGCGGCCAATCGCACGCGCTGTGGAGCACCCTGTGGCCTGCGGTTCCATTCTGGCCTGCTGACGACAGTCACCTTCCCTGCCGCGCTCTTCCACTCCGCGCGGCTACCTTGCCGCAGGCTCGCTTGCGCGACAGCGCTTGCCTCTTCGGCGCAGTTGTCAGTTGACCGTTGACGGTTGGCAGCAAGAAATGGTGTGTCGTGTGCGCTGCGCGGTGTGAGGTGTAACGCGCGGATCGAGCGATCCGCGAACCACGTTCCCCGTTCCCTGCCGCACATGGATGTGCCAATGCCGCGGGAGGCAGGACGCCGAGAGCGGCCGTTCCGCTCTTCCCAGTCCCTAGTCCCTAGTCCCTAGTCACCAGTCACTAGCTACTCCTTCCTTCTCACGCCGCAACGCATTGTAGATATCCGTCGCCGCGATCGCGGCATGCGCTGTCCCGACGCAAATTTGACTCAACTCATCCACGACATCGCCTGCCGCATACAGCCTCGGCACGGTCGTGCGCTGATGTTGATCGACTTTCAGATAACCGCTCGCGGTGCATTCGGCGCCCAACTTGGTAGCCAAGCTCGCTCGCACTCGTCCGCCCAGCGCGGGGTAGAGCACATCGATGGAATGCCGCGATCCGTCGGTCAGTATCGCGGAGATCTCGTCTGCCTCGATCAACCACTCGGAGACGCCGCTGTCGACGATGGTGATCGATTGGCGCTCCAGGCGGGTGCGTTGTTGTTCATTGAGCGGCTGCGCTCCCTGCAGCAGAACGGTGAGTCGGTCGGTGTACGGCCGCAGGAATAGCGCCTTCTCGATAACTTTCTCCGCTGGACCAAAGACCGCGACGTCTTTGCCCCTCACCTCATAGCCATCGCAAACGGGGCACAGGCGCACGTGGCCTTGCTCGATGGCAGTTCTGAGGCCGCCCACATCGGGCTGCTCATCGAGCATGCCAGTCGCAAGCAACACATACCGAGCTCGCGCGACGAGTTCGCGCGCACCCAACTCGAACATCTCCGTATCCACACGTGCGAGCGAGGTGACTTCACTCGGCGTGACAGAGACGCCGTAGCGTTGAGCCTGTTCACGAAGTCGCGTCAACAGCTCAAGACCCGAGACGCCTTCGGGAAAACCTGGGCAGTTGTGAGAGCGCGGAATCCAGCGTGCTCTGCTTTGTCCGTTGTCGAGCACGATGATCTTGCGCAGATACCGCGCTAAGTAGATAGCGGCGGTCAGGCCTGCTGGACCTGCACCGATGATGGCGCACTCGAAGGGTGTGGATTCCAAGTGGGATGCTCGCAAGGTGCTTTCGAACACAAGCGGCCAGTCAGTGCATGGTTCCCGCTCGCAAACATCGGGCGATATCGGGCCCTGTGAAAAATATGCACGACGGATCCTCGAGAAGGCGCGAGGCATCGAAACTTCCATTGCCTTTCTGCGTTCATGCCCCCGTGGAATGGATCGTCAGCATCGCACTCGGGATCGGATTGGCGGCAGCGGCGGGCCTGCGAGTCTTTCTACCGCTGCTGATCGCCGGCCTTGCGGCTCATGCAGGGTGGATCGATCTATCCGATCATTTCATGTGGCTGGATTCCACGCCGGTGCTGTTTGCGCTTGGCACCGCGGCCCTGTTCGAGGTCCTCGCCTACTACTTACCCGGCATCGATCATCTGCTCGATGTACTAGCCGCTCCGGCGTCCGCGATCGCGGGTGTACTCGCCAGTGCCGCGGTCATGACGAACGTCAGCCCAGCATTGCAATGGCCAGTCGCGATCATCGCAGGGGGCGGAATCGCGAGCGTCACCAAAGCAGCATCAGCGCTGGTTAGAGCGAAAACGGGACTGACGACCGGCGGGCTCGGCAATCCGTTGGTCAGTACCGCTGAAACAGCCGGCGCAACCGGTCTCTCGCTCGTCGCAATTCTGGCGCCGGTGGTTTGCATTTTGCTGGTGCTGGCGCTCGTCTTATGGTCTGGTCGCAAGCTGCTGCGATTCGTACGTCGCAAACGATCGATCGCGTAGCCGCCGCGAGGTGGCCTCATCCCTCTTGCCAGCGCGCTTCGACTCACTCATCGTTCGGGTGGGCTCACTTTGGATCGCAGCTTCATGCCTAAGTTTTCATTTCTACTGCCAGGATCCTGGCTCCCGCAGTTCACCATTTTGCTGCTCACGTCGAGCAGCGCACTTGCTGCGGCACCCGAACCGGTCTCGGTCGCCCCTGACATAGAAACTCGACTTGCGAAATTCCGCCCCGTCGACATGCCCTTCGATCGCACGACGTTGAGCGCTCGCGAGCAGCAACTGGTGGATAAGCTCGTGGAAGCCTGTCAGCTGCTGGACGTGATTTATTGGCATCAGAGCGATGTCGAGGGCTGGAACCTGTTCAACGCTCTGAAGGACAGCACGCGCACACGCGATGCGGATCTGCGCCGTCTGCTCACCATCAACGGCAGCCGATATGACCTGATCCGCGAGCACGAACCTTTCGTCGGCACTCAGCCGCGTCCGCCCGGCGCGGACCTCTATCCGCACGACCTGACCAAAGCGGAAGTCGAGAAGTACGTGCAAGCGCACCCTGAACAACGCGCGGCGATTTATAGTCCTTACACGGTCGTACGTCGTGATGGCTCCAGATTGGAAACCATTCCTTATCACGTGGCGTACGAAAAATGGCTTACACCGGCAGCCAAGGCACTGCGCGAAGCCGCACGATTCGCCGATGACCCAGCGTTTGCGAAATTTCTCAAGCTGCGCGCAGACGCATTGCTCACCGACGATTACTTCCCGAGCGACGTCGCGTGGATAACGCTCGTCGATCCCAAGTTCGACTTGATCTTCGCTCCCTATGAAACTTACTTGGACGATTTGCTCGGCGTGAAAACCTCGTACGGCGCGGCAGTGTTGATCCGCAATGAAGCGGAGAGCCGCAAGCTACAAACATTCCAAAAGTACGAAGCCGACATCCAGGCAGCGTTGCCGCTGGCACCCGAGGACCGTCCTTCGAAGGAAGGCAAGCATTCGCCGATGGAAGTCATGAACTCGCCGTATCGCGCCGGCGATCTGCGTCATGGATATCAAGCCGTAGCGGACAACTTGCCGAACGACCCGCGCATTCACGAGCAATACGGCTCCAAGAAAATCTTCTTCAAGAACTTCATGGACGCACGCGTGCAATTCGTGATCCTGCCGATCGCGAAGAAGCTGTTGCCCGAGGATCAAGCTGCACTTGCGTCGGCGGATGGCTATCTAACCACCACGCTGATGCACGAGATCTCGCATGGGCTTGGGCCTGCTTACTCGCGCACGGCAAGCGGTCGCCGCGACATTCGCGAAGCCATCGGCAGCGAATTCTCGGGCCTCGAGGAAGCGAAGGCCGACATCGTCGGCCTGTATGGCTTGAAGTGGCTCATCGACCATAAGGCGCTACCAGCTCAGAATCTCAATGGCTACTACGCCTCGTTCGTCGCCGGCATCTTTCGCACCGTTAGGTTCGGTGTCGCAGAGGCACACGGCCGCGCCGAGATGATGGTGTTCAATTTCTTCTCTGAGCGCGGCGCCATCGGATGGGACGACAAAGCACACCGCTACGCGATCGACTTCGCCAAGATGCCCAACGCAATCGCCGCTCTCGCGAAGGAGCTCTTGGAACAAGAAGCCACAGGTGACGCGGCTCGCGTGCACAACTGGTTCGAGAAGTATGGAGCGATGCCGCCCCAGTTGGCTAAAGCACTCGAAGCGACAGCGGACATTCCGGTCGACATCGATCCGGTGTCGGCGTTCGAGCAGTAGGCAGCTTCGGGATCACCGAGCTTAGCGACGACGGTTGGTGGCGAGCACGCCGTCGCCATGCAGTCGCGTATCGAATCCAGCACGCTGCAATCGAGCCGCGACTTCTCGCGGCACATCGCGGCCCGTCGTGAGCTTGTTCGGCGCGCCGGTGTAGTGAAAGAGTTTTCCTCTCGGTTTCAGCACGCGCGCCAGTTCGTCGTAGAACGCCTGCGAGTACAGCTCGCCCGCAATGCCGAATCGAGGCGGATCGTGCAGAGCCGCATCGAAGCGCCCACTAGGCAGAGATGCGATACGTTC
>DASTSB010000048.1:0-16014 GCA_035760885.1 Steroidobacteraceae bacterium
TCGACTTCCTTGTACGCCTTACGGACGCGGCGTTGATCCCACAACTTCGTCAACGTGATGTACCAGCACGAGAACGACATGATCAACAGGATGATCAACACGCCCTTCGCGACCGGCCCGCCCTGGGCCCACATCGCCTGCAGGCCAAACGGATTTTCAACAGCTGTTTGTTCGGGAGCCATGGAACTATGTCCTCTACTAATGAAGCTATGACTTAAACCAATGGGCGGAGTTCGTAAGTTATGCGTCCTTAAGATCGAACGTCACGGCAAACGCACGCCACATGGCGACCGGCTTCCCGTTTTCAGTACCGGGAATGAATCGCCAGGACCGCTTGACTTCCTTCATCGCCGATTCATCTAGACGCGGGAAGCCACTCGATTTCTTTATGCGCACCTCGCCAACCCTGCCGTTCTCGAGCACGTAGACTTCGAGCTGCACGGTTCCCGCCTCACCCTCGCGGCGAGAAGCAGCGGGGTACTCAGGCTTGGTCGGCGGATGCTTCGGATCAATTTTCGGCGAAGTCGTCGGGACGGGTGCCGGAGCGGGAGCGACTGGCGGCGTGTACGTCGGCTTCTTATCTGTCGTCTGCGTGATTGCGGTCGTTTGCGCCGCTTCAACGGGGATGTCGATTGCCACTTCCGGAGGCGGTACGAATGGCGGAGGCGTTTCGAATTTCGGCGGCGGCGGTGGCGGCGGCTCGTCCTGCGGTTTCTGTTCTTCGATGACGCGAGTCTCGATCGGGCCTAGCACCGCTTCCACCAATTGATGTGACAAGCCTGACTGCAGGGCCCAGAACATTCCAATGTGCAGCAGCACGATCAGAACGAAAATGAGTCCGCGGCGCGAAAAGAAGGAACTGTTTGCTGGTGCGTAGGGCATGCTTTGCAGCTCAACGGTGTTGACGCGGGAACAGATCAGCCCCGCTGATTAAAAAGTAGCCAAGTAGTAATCGTTCGAATATGTATGCTCGTCGCGGCATACAAACCCCCGTTCCCTCGGGCCGAACGCGTGATGTCCTTGATGAATCCGATAAGTTCGGATTGACGTCACATTCGTACTGCCCGCAGAAACGCCGCGCAAGGTATAAAGTTTCGGCAAGGAAGGCAAGCGCCGCGAACCAGAAAAACATACCTTTCCGATTCGCTTTCGCGTGTCTCGCCGCGATGCACCGAATGCGCACCACGTCTGCGCTACATCACTGCTGCACTACCGCCCCTGCGCTCCAACTGCCCTGAAATCCGCAACGAGTGAAAGGATTGAATGTTCCCTCACGCGCACGTCTCAAAGCGCTTCGAAAGCAGGTAAAAACCGCGTCTGCGGTCCCGATCGAAACTTTCATCTGCAACTGCCCCAGGGCGACATTTGCAAATGTGGAGCGTTTCGACCGTGGCCCGCGTGCTGAGTTCCTCGACGGGTCTCGCAATTTTTCAGAGAAGTACACAAAGGGGCTCGTGCCGAGCAGTTCGCCCATGATTATGTGAGGCTCCAGCTGCGTGGATCAGCGCAAAGAATCGTAATTAAGTGAAGAGACCAGTCAATGCGGCAAGATGGTGAGTTCTCGATCTAGATCTTGTAGCTGAACGGGTGTGCCAACGTTGCGCCATCGGCCGCTATAGAGTTCGCCGCTCACCCTTTCTCTTCGAATCCATTCGAACATCAACGGCGCCAAGGGAAACCGCCCGGCCCGGCACCCCTCGAAGAACTGGGATTTGAACACGCCTATGTTCGCGTAGGTATATCGATCCTGAGCTCCCTCGACCACTCTATTCATGTGCAGCCCAAAGTCGCCGCGCTCATGGAAATCAGGGTTGGGCACCAATACGAAATGCGCCACATCGTCAGGGGCAAGTTCGGGAAGGCGCTGCAACGGATAATCGCTCCATATGTCTCCGCTCAGGACCAGGAAGGGCTCATTCCCTAATAGAGGCAGGGCTTGGAAAATGCCTCCGCCCGTCTCTAGTGCACCCGCCTGTTCCCAACTGTATTGAATCCTGACACCCCACTTCTCCCCGTTCCCGAGACCGGCGCGAATCTGTTCGCCGAGCCAAGCGAGATTGATCACGATGTCCCGCACGCCGCGTTTCGCGAGGGCCTCCACGTGATATTCAATGAGAGGTTTGCCGCCGACGCATAGCATTGGCTTCGGCGTCGAGTCGGTAAGTGGGCGCATGCGTTCGCCTCGGCCAGCCGCCAGGATCATCGCTCGCATCTCAGCTTGCCTTCGCCTGCATCGCTGGAACTACCTTCGACTCGATCAAGGCAGCGAGACCGCTGAGCTCGGGGTATCCAGCACACACGCTACGAACGTATGCGAGCGTACGCGGGATATCGTTCAGGTATCCGGGCTTGCCATCGCGGTGCCAAAGGCGAGCGAAGATCCCGATCGCTTTCAAGTGGCGCTGCACACCCATGAGATCGAACCAGCGCTGAAACTCAGCTTCGTTGCTGCCAACGCCCAGTCCGGCAGCGGCGCATTGGCCGCGATACTGCTGTACCCATCGATTAACACGATCGCTTGGCCACGCGACGTAACAATCGCGCAGGAGCGAGACGAGATCGTAGGTCAGAGGGCCATGGACGGCATCTTGAAAGTCGAGCACGCCCGGATTCGCGCCATGACGCGCCTCCTGAGTGAACATGAGATTGCGGGAGTGATAGTCGCGATGAACGAGCACTTGCGGCTGCGCCAAGGCATTCCCCACCAAGAGGTCGAATGCCGCGGCAAGTTGTTCGCGTTCAGCGCAATCCAGTTCGAGGCGCAAATGCGTTCCGCAGAACCAATCGGAAAAGAGCGCCATTTCTCGACGCAAGAGCGCTTCGTCATAGTCTGGCAACGCGCTCGCGTGATGACTGCCGTGCGCCTGAATCTTCAGCAAGGCCGCCAAGGCATCTTGATAGAGCCGTTCGACATCCGCGCCTTGATCGAGTGCAGCCAAATACGTGACGCTGCCTAGATCAGTGTTGAGCAGGTAACCTGCCTCGATATTCGTATGCAGCACCTGGGGCGCATTGACGCCCACATCCACCAGCATCGAAGCGACGCGGATGTACGGCTGCATATCTTCCTTGTCCGGCGGCGCGTCCATGGCGATGAAGGTGTCGCCTCTGCGTTCCACGCGAAAGTAACGACGGAAGCTCGCATCCGCGGATGCAGGCGAGATCCGAAAATCTGCGGAGCCGAACAATCTGCTAAGCCAGTCATGGAGCCCGCGCAGGCGAACATCGGATGTTGTCGGATCGTATGAAAGCTGGGTCACGCTGGAATTCGCTCGCGATGAAGGTTCGGAGACATCGATACTGATGTGCTCTCAATGGACGCATTGAGGCATTCACAATCACGAGGCCTCATTATAATCGCCCGATGCATCGACCCGCCCTCCTTCGCCGCGCAATCCAACTGCTGTTCGCCCGCCGTCCACACGCAGATGTTCTCGCCGCGTGGGTGGGTGCATTTTTTCTGGCCGCGAACGCGCACGCAGACTGTCTACCCGAAGAACTTGCGCCAAGCTCTGCAGGGGCTGCAGATGCCCCAAAGACTTCATCCGCAACCAAGGACGACGGCAGTATTGAAGTGGAGGCCGACAGTTGGGAAGCCACCCGCGAGGGTACCTCTAAGCTTCACGGCAACGTGGAGATCCGCCAAGGTCAGCGAGTCATACGCACGAAAGAGGCCACTTTCGACGCGACAACTCAGACGTTCCAGGTCGACAGCGACGTGGACTACTCGGATCCAAATCTTCGAGTGTCTGGCTCAGGCGCGCATGTGGATCCTGCAGGCGGCGCTACCTTTGAAGGGGCCCAATTTGCTTTGCCGGCTCGCAGTGCACGCGGCGAAGCGAAACAGATCAATGCCACCGCAACAGGCGAACTGGAGCTTAAAGGAGTGCGGTACACGACCTGTCCCGTCGGCCAGGAAGACTGGGTGATTCGTGCATCCGACATCAATATCAGCCAACAAGAAGGACTTGGAACCGGGCGCGGAGTGCGAGTCGACTTCAAAGGTGTGCCGATTCTGTACGCACCGATCATCTCTTTCCCGGTAGGCAATCAGCGCAAGAGCGGCTTTCTGTTTCCGACGCTGGGTACTTCTTCGCGCAGTGGAGCTTCGGTCGAGGCGCCTTGGTACTGGAATATCGCGCCAAACTTTGACGACACATTTACTCCGATTTACTACACGCGCCGCGGTTTCAAGCTCGATAACGAATTTCGATTTCTGAGTCCTTTCGGCAAAGGCACGCTGAGCTCAGAGTATCTGAATCACGACGATGCCTATGGAGATCGGCGCGGCTACATCGAACTGGTCGATAAGTCGGACTTCACCGATTCGTTGCGTCTGGACATCGAGGCTGCCAACGTAAGCGACAGCCAATGGTTCGAAGACTTCGGCCTAGGTCCCGAAGGTACGAGTGCGACGTACCTGGATCGGTTGGCTCAGCTTACGTACCTGGGCGAGCACTGGTATGCGACGGCCCGCGCACAAAATTTCCAGACGATCGACGACACGATCTCGCCATCGGACCGGCCGCTCACGATGCTGCCCCAAGTGGCTGCTCATGGAGAGTGGCTCGATCAGCCTTTTGGCCTTGCCTATGGCTTCGACATCGAGGCTGCTGACTTTCACGACAATTACAGCGGCACTGCCTTCGAGCGCCCGACCGGATGGCGGCTCGACATGGCACCCGAGATCAGAATGCCGCTACGGCACGGGAGCATTTATCTCGAGCCCTCGGCGAGTTGGCGATACACGACCTATCGGCTGGATTCCGACACGACAACGGCAGATCGCACGCCCTCACGCTCAGTCCCTATCTTCAGTGTCGATGGCGGGCTCGCTTTCGAGCGCTTGACTGGCTCTCACGGCCAGCGGTTGCAGACTTTCGAACCGCGCTTCATGTACCTGTACGTCCCCTATCGAAACCAGGATGACTTGCCGCTCTTCGATACGAGCCTCGCCGATCTCAACCTCGTCCAGCTATTTCGTAACAATCGCTACGTGGGCTCCGATCGGCTGAGCGACGCCAATCAGCTCAGCATCGGCGTGACATCGCGGTTGTTGAGCGCGACGACCGGTCAGCAATACCTGTCAGCCACAGTCGGCCAGGCGTACTACTTTCATCCACCCAACGTCTCACTCGGCAGCACCCAACCGGTCGAAGATCGCGACTCATCCGATCTGGTGGCGGAACTCGACTTAACTGCGTATCGAAATTGGTCGGTGGGCGTCGGCGTGCAATGGGATCCGGGGCAAACCCGTTCCGAGAAAGGCGATGTGCAGATCCAATACCGGCCCAGCAACGAGCAAGTTATCAACGCGGGATATCGGTTCCGCCGCGGCAACATCGAGCAAGTCGATGCCTCGCTGGCATGGCCACTTGGCCTCAAATGGGGAGCATATGGGCGGCTGGTTTATTCCCTGCAGGACGACAAAGCGATCGATCAGTTCGCCGGCCTTGAATTCAAGTCCTGTTGCTGGCGAGTACGTGCGGTCTTCAGGCGCTATGTGAGTGATCGCAGCGGCGCTGTGGACACGAGCTTCCTGTTCCAACTCGAACTCAATGGACTCTCCAGTGTCGGAGTCGCCGACGCTTTCCTGCAGCGCTCGATTCGCGGATACTCGCTCGCCCCGGAAGATCGATAGCGCCGTCCCCTGTCTCTGTCGCTGGTTTAATGTGCGGCAAAGGGCTCGCGGAGTACATTTTGCCGCTCATTCATAGGGCTTCGTCGCCCACAGTTCAATCAACCATGAATTTCGCACGTTTCCGACCCGCAATTGCCCTGCTCTTCTGCCTCGTTGCTGCGCCTGCTCTGGTCGGAGCGCAGACCCGAGAGCTCTCGAGCAGCGGAGTACTGCTCGATCGCATTGCCGCCGTCGTGAACGACGGTGTCGTGCTGACCAGCCAACTCGATGAGCAAGTCGGCGAGATCACCGAGCGCCTGCGCCAACAGCAAACAGAACTGCCGCCGCCCAATGTGCTGCGTAAGCAAGTGCTCGAGCGGTTGGTGATGGAAGAGATTCAGCTACAGCGCGCCGAGCGGCTCGGCGTGCAGGTCTCGGACGACATGCTGAACGGCGCCGTCGCCGATGTCGCCAAGCGCAACAAGATCAACTTCGCAGACCTGCCGCAGGCGCTGGCATCGCAAGGCATCGACTATCGCACCTTCCGCGATGAGATCCGCAAGCAAATGACGATTCAGCTTCTGCAGCAAAGAGACGTGATTGCTCACATCAACGTCTCCCCCCGAGAGCTGGATCAATTCATGGCCAAACAGCAGAATGCTCCGGATGCGAATGCCGAGTACAACGTCTCACACATCTTGATCTCGGTGCCCGTTTCCGCGTCGCCGGAGCAAATCGAAGCACGCTCCGCCCGCGCGCGAGAGGTGTACGAGAAGGCAAAGAGCGGCGATGACTTCGCGCAGCTGGCGGTCACCTACTCCGACAGCAGCACCAACATCGAAGGCGGGTCCTTAGGCTGGCGTCGCGGCTCTCAGCTGCCCTCGATCGCCTCTGACCAAATCGCCAAGATGAAACCAGGCGATGTGTCCGAACCCGTTCGCACCCCCAGCGGCTTTCATATCTTCAAACTGAACGAAGTGCGCGGCGGTCTGCAGCAAACCGTCGAAGCGCAGGTACACGTCCGGCACATTCTGATGAAAACCAGCGAATTGCAGGACGATCAGACGGTTCAACAAAAGCTTGCCGACATTCGCGAGCGAATCTTGAAGGGCGAAGACTTCGCAACGATCGCAGCGGCCACGTCGCAAGATCCAGGCTCGGCGGCCGAAGGCGGCGATCTGGGCTGGGCCGGGCCGGGAAGCTTCGTGCCCCAATTCGAGAAGGAACTCGAGTCTCTTCAAGTCAACGAAATTTCGCAGCCGTTCAAGACGCCGTACGGCTGGCACATCGTGCAAGTGCTCGGACGTCGTCAATACGACGTGACGGACGACGTGCGACGTCAGCGCGCGTTCGCGGAGCTGCGGCAGTCGAAAGCCGAAGAAGAAACCGAACTATGGTTGCGTCGCCTGCGCGATGAGGCGTTCGTAGATTATCGATTGTGAGTTACGGTGGCGCTCTAGTGAGACGCCCTCGGCTCATCGTTACTTCTGGGGAACCCGCGGGCATTGGGCCGGATCTGTGTCTTGCGCTCTCGGAACGTCGCTTCGACGCTGATCTAGTGATCGCATGCGATGCGGAGGTCCTACAGCAGCGAGCAGGCATATTGAAGGTTCGCGAGAATCTTTCGCCCTACGATTGCTCATCGCCTACGCCCGCACAGCTACTTCATATTCCAGTCGCCGCCCCCGTCGAAGCCGGCGTTCTAAATCCGCGGAACGCACGTTACGTACTGGATCTGCTCGATAGAGCAATCGAAGGAAGCACGAACGGTGAATTCGACGCAATCGTCACCGCACCGGTGCAGAAGAGCATCATCAACGATGCAGGCATCAAGTTCTCCGGTCACACTGAGTATCTAGCCGAAAGGACTCATACGCCGTTACCGGTAATGATGCTCGCGAGCGAAGAATTGCGAGTCGCCTTGGCGACCACTCATTTGCCGCTGCGCGCGGTGAGCGATGCGATCACCACTGAACTGCTCATCGAGGTGTTATCGATCATCGATCGCGATCTGCGAGCTCGATTCGGCCTCGCGGATCCCCGAATACTAATTTGCGGACTCAACCCGCACGCGGGCGAAAGCGGGCATCTCGGCCGCGAAGAGATCGAAATCATTGCCCCAACGATCGCGATGCTCAAAAAACGCGGTTTGAACTTGAACGGTCCAGTACCCGCGGATACGGCATTCACTCCGCGAATGTTGCAGCAAGCCGATGCAGTGCTGGCCATGTACCACGACCAAGGACTGGCGGTGATCAAGCACGCCGCATTCGATACTGCCGTGAACGTCACGCTGGGATTGCCCATCATTCGCACCTCAGTCGATCACGGTACGGCACTGGCACTCGCCGGCACCGGTAAAGCTGAAGTCGGCAGCCTGATCGCGGCCATTGAGATGGCCTGCGAACTCGTACGTCACTCTGAAACTCATCGCCAGGCGTGAAGATGCACGTTCCGCGCAAACGTTTCGGGCAGCACTTTCTGCACGACCCGCGCGTGATCCAACGAATCGTTGCTTCGATTGCCCCTGCCGCGGATGACCTGATGGTTGAGATTGGCGCGGGACTCGGTGCACTCACCAGGCCCTTACTCGATCGCCTGAAGCATTTGCACGCACTGGAAATCGACCGCGACGCGATTCGCCATCTGCAACAGCAATTCGACTCTACGAAGCTCACACTACATGAAGGCGATGCCCTCCAATTCGATCTCGCGACCCTGGCACGCGGGCCGGCTTCGGTGAGAGTTGTGGGCAATCTGCCGTACAACATCTCGACTCCCCTGCTGTTTCACTTGCTGGAAAAGCGCGAATGCATCCGCGACATGCACTTCATGTTGCAAAAGGAAGTTGTCGACCGCATGGCCGCTGGAGCCAACGATGACGCCTACGGTCGCTTGTCCGTAATGCTCGCCCCATGGGTTCGCGTGGAACCGCTATTCGATATCGGCCCCGGCGCGTTTCGTCCGCCGCCCAAAGTAATGTCGACGGTGGTGAGACTCGTGCCCCACGATGCCCTGCCCCTGGCACGTCAATACCCGCAAGCATTCGCGCAAATCGTTGCCGCGGCGTTCTCGCAACGGCGCAAGACACTGCGCAATTCACTGCGGCCACTCCTGAGCGATGACGAGATTGCCGGCACCCACATCGACCCTGGTGCTAGGCCCGAGGTATTGTCTCCTTTGCAGTTTTCCCTTCTCGCCGAATGCCTCGGCACCAAGCCTACCCGCAGCACTGAACCTGCACCCGAACTCAACCGTTGATCGTGAGCGCGGCTGCGTGCGTTCGGCTTTATACTCGGACCCTGCACGGCCCGTTCACTAGACCCTCGATGAGGGCTTCGGATCCGGAGTTCGCACGTGACCGAATACAAAACAATACTGGTAGTCGTCGATCTTTCCGAGGACAGCGCGTTGGTCGTTCAACGTGCCAAGTCGATCGCTGCGCAATTCCGCGCCAAGCTCACGCTGTTGCACGTCGTCGAATACGTGCCCGTGGAGCCAATGGGCGAAGCGCTGCTGCCGACTGTGCAAATCGAGGAAGAACTGGTCTCTCGCGCGCGTGCTCGCATGGCTGAACTCGCGGTGTCGCAGGGGTTGCAATCCGCCGAACAACTCATCGAGACGGGCGGCATTAAGACCGAAATCGTGCGTACGGCGCAGCGAATTCACGCAGACTTGATCGTGATGGGCAGTCGCGAGCGCCATGGTCTCGGGATTCTGATCAATCTCACGGAAGACACGGTGCTTCACGCAGCACCCTGCGACGTGCTCGCGGTTCGCCTGCACTAGCGGATGCATGACATAAAAACACGCGCACGAGAATTAGCGATGAGCTAATGCGTGAGACTGTTAGACTTCGCGCCGCCTTGAGAGCTTGCGAACGTATGACTGAAACCATCCGCCCCAACCCGACGCCCGCCGCATCCAGCACCGATCCGAGTGCTGCAGCCAAGCGCCATCACATCAAAGTCGATGTAAGCACCAACTTCGTCGGCGATCAGTCCAAGCCCGATGAAGGTCACTACGTGTTTTCTTACACGATCACGATCCGCAATGAAGGCAAAGTGCCTGCGCGGCTCATGACACGTCACTGGGTGATCACTGATGCCAATGGCAAAGTGAAGGAAGTTCGTGGCGAAGGTGTGGTCGGTGAGCAGCCTTACTTGCTTCCTGGCCAAGGCTTCCGCTACTCGAGTGGCGCGGTTCTGGAAACGCCGGTCGGTGCCATGCAGGGTAGCTACCAGATGGTGGCAGATGATGGTTCGCATTTCGATGCGCCCATTGCACCCTTCACGCTCGCCATGCCGGGGCTGCTCCACTAGCAGCCCACCCACGCCGTCATGAGAACGTTTGCGATCGGCGATATCCAGGGCTGCTTCGCAGAGTTCGAACAACTCCTCGAGCGAATTGAGTTCGATCCCAAATGCGATCACTTGTGGCTGGTTGGCGATCTGGTCAATCGCGGCCCCCGATCTCTACAAGTGCTTCGCAAAGTGAAATCGCTCGGCGATGCCGTTGTCACCGTGCTGGGCAATCACGATCTGCATCTGCTCGCCGCCGCACTCAGTCCCGCCGAATCGCTGAAGCCCAAGGACACCTTGGGGGAGATCTTCGAGGCACGCGATCGCGACGAGCTGCTTCACTGGCTGCGTTATCGCCCCATGCTGCACTCCGACGACGCGCTGGGCTACACGATGGTTCACGCCGGTTTTGCGCCACAGTGGAATTTGACGCAAGCACAAGCATGCGCACGCGAGCTAGAAGCCGCGCTCAGAGATGACGCGGCATGCGTCGAGCTGTTCGCGAATATGTACGGAGATCAACCCGACCTGTGGCGCGATGACCTCAAGGGCTTCGCCAGGCTGCGCTTCATCACCAACTGCTTCACTCGTCTGCGATTCTGCTTTGATGACGGCCGTTTGGATCTGAATTACAAAGGTTCGATCGCCAAGGCGCCCAAGAAATTGGTGCCCTGGTTCAAGGCGCCGCGGCGACGCTGGCGCGGTACACGCATCGTGTGCGGCCACTGGTCGGCGCTGGGCTTTCACCACGCTGATGATGTCCTTTCCATCGACACAGGCTGCGTGTGGGGCGACCGGCTATGTGCGGTCCGCCTTGATCAGCCCGATCCTGCGCCGGTCTACACGCACTGCAGTTCCTCCGGCCTGACACCAGACACCTGATCCGCGTCGGTTCGATCTATTCTGCTGGCTTGTCGGGCGTGGGCGCCGGCATCAGCACCTGCAAGTCCAGGTACGGCTCACGAATCGAGCTTGCGTCGCGGCTGTCGCAGGTGCGGTTGGACTCTTTGATCTTCACGGCGAGCTTCGGCAGGATGACCCGCTGGACTTGACGCAACAAATCACAGTCGCTGCCCGTTAGATCGAGACCTCGACCGAGCTTTACGTCTTGCCACTGGGCCGCAAACGACTGCCCGGCCTCGACCTTCTGATCACGCTTTCCATTCACCCGCTTCACGAGTTCCCGATAGCTCTCGTCTTTCTTGATGCTGGCCACAACCTCCGGTGTCGCCGGCGCAGGTACCAGCGCTTCAATGTGAACGTTCGGCATCGAGACGACTCCTCGTGCGCAATCCGCGGCGCGCACTCGCACCCTGCCGATGAGGCCTAGCTGATCGAGAATGCGCTGCATCTTGGTCTCCAGCGCATCGCAGCTGTAGTAAGTGGTCGGACTGAAATAGCTCATCGTCATCTTCTCCGGTTTCCACACCGCCTGAACGGTCGCGGATTCCCCGTGAGCCGCCGCGAATGCAAACACGCCGAGTAGACCCGCCAGCAGGATTCGATGAGCACGCATAACAGTGTCCTTTAGGAGCATGGCAACGATGTTCAGTCCGTCAGCGCCGATTTCAAGTCGTGTCGCTACGCGACGCGACGCGACGGCATAGGAGACCGCCGTATGCGCGTTATACTCCTCCTACAGGAGCATCCGCATGAGTCCACTTAAAGCCTTCAACTTTCGCGAATGGATCGACCAACATCGCGAATTTTTGCAGCCGCCCGTCTGCAATCGCCAAGTGTTCAGGCACTCCGAATTCATCATCATGGTGGTGGGGGGACCGAATGCGCGCGCCGATTATCACGAAGATCCGGGCGAAGAATTCTTCTATCAGCTTGAGGGCAAGATGGTGCTGCGCACGATGCAACAGGGTGGACGCGTGGACATCCCCATCGGCGAAGGCGAAATATTGCTGCTGCCGCCGAAGATCCCGCATTCCCCGCAGCGCTTCGAGAATAGCGTCGGACTCGTGATCGAGCGCCGCCGCCGCCCTGAAGAACAGGACGGATTTCTTTGGTACTGCGATCACTGCCAGTACCCCCTGTATGCGGAATATCTGCACGTGAGCGACATCGAGAAGCAACTGCCGCCGGTGTTCGAGCGCTTCTACGGATCGATGAAGAATCGCACCTGTTCTGCCTGCGGCACAGTGGCACCGAAACGGTGAACTCGGACGCTGGCCCGCAATTTACGATCGAACTCGATGGGCACCGCTTTCGAGTTGGCGCTCGACGATACGATCTGTCCATCCCACTCACGTTCGATCGCTCACAGCCGAATTTTTTCGGCGTGCAACCCGCAAGCGGCTCGCCGATCCAAGCTGGATCGTTCGTTGGCGCGGTCGAGCAAGGCGGCAGCTGCAACTGCGCGTCGTACTCGCTGATCCCACACTGCAACGGCACGCACACGGAGTGTGTCGGACATCTGACCTCGGAACGGCTCAGCGTGCGCGACTTGCTGATCGATGCGTTCGCCCGCGCCGTATTGATCACTGTGACTCCGCAAAGCGCAGCAGAAACCAGCGAGAGCACTGACCCGCAGCCCCGCCCAGGAGATTTCCTCATCACGCGCAGTGCGCTCGCAGACGCTAGCAAGAGCTTCCATGCTTCGTACGACGCAATCGTCATACGTTCTCTGCCCAACGATCACAGCAAGGTTTCGCGGCAATACGGCATGGGAGAAGGCACTCCCTTCTTCACTGCCGAGGCAATGCAGTGGCTGGTCGCGCGTGGCGTCAAGCACCTGGTCGTGGATCTGCCGTCGGTGGATCGTGGCAGCGATGAGGGCAAGCTGACGGCGCATCGCATCTTTTGGAATGTGCCGAGAGGCGCTACGCATGTCTCCTCCAGCACGCGAGATCACTGCTCGATCACCGAACTCGCCTACATCGACAGCGCCATCCCCGATGGCGAGTATCTTCTCAACTTGCAGATCGCGCCGTTTGCAGCCGATGCAGCGCCAAGCCGGCCCGTGCTGCTGTCTCTGGAGCCCGCGTGAGTTTCGATCCGTCCCATGCAGAAGAACTCGACCGAGCCGATCCCCTCGGAAAATTCCGTTCGCAGTTCCACTTACCTCG
The DNA here is from genome assembly GCA_035760885.1 of Steroidobacteraceae bacterium. Lineage (GTDB taxonomy): Bacteria > Pseudomonadota > Gammaproteobacteria > Steroidobacterales > Steroidobacteraceae > Steroidobacter. The sequence continues at coordinate 12,996 of DASTSB010000048.1, forward strand.
AGATCATCACGGTCGAGAACAGGTGTACTTGTGCGGGCACTCGTTGGGGCTGCAGCCACGATCAACGGCGCGCGTGATTCAAGAAGAGCTGGAGACGTGGGCGCGACTCGGCGTTGAGGGCCACTTCCATTCCGCACGGCCCTGGCTCTCGTATCACGAACAAGTCACGCCTGGACTCGCACGACTGACCGGTGCGCACTCGGACGAAGTGGTTGCGATGAATTCGCTCACGGTGAATTTGCATTTGATGCTTGCGAGCTTCTATCGACCCACCGCTGAGCGCTACCGAATCCTTTGCGAGCAGCGAGCATTCTCGTCAGATCGATACGCTTTGGCTTCGCACCCGAAACTGCATGGCATTACCGCGGCAGATGCACTCGTAGAGATTCCAGCGCGCGAATCAGATTACGTGCTCTCGACCGATACGATCGTCGAATACATCGAACGATTCGGCGCGAGCACCGCGGTCGTTCTGCTGCCGGGCGTTCAATTCTTGAGCGGACAGCGACTCGATTTACCTCGCATCACCGCAGCTGCGCATCGCGCAGGATGCTCAATCGGCTTCGATCTTGCGCATGCGATCGGCAACGTGCCTTTGCAGCTCCACGATTGGGACGTCGATTTTGCGGTGTGGTGCAGTTACAAATATTTGAACGCCGGGCCCGGTGCCATCGGCGGCTCCTTCGTACATCGGCGCCACGCACACGACACCGAGCGCGTGCGCCTTGCAGGCTGGTGGGGCCATCGCAAGACCACTCGCTTCGATATGCCTGAAACATTCGAGCCGATTGCGGGTGCCGAAGGTTGGCAGATTTCCAATCCGCCGATTTTCGCCATCGCGCCACTCATCGCATCGCTGCAAATGTTCGACCAAGCAACGCTCCCGGCTTTGCGCGAAAAGAGCGTTCGACTCACGACCTATCTGCACGATTTGATCCGCGCGATCCCAGAACAGCGAGTGCAGATTCTGACACCTGAGCACGCAGAACAACGCGGCTGCCAGCTTTCGCTGCGCCTCAACGAATCACCGGCGCGCGCGAAGGCGATTCATGCGGAACTCACGACTCGCGGATTTGTATGCGACTGGCGCGAGCCCGACGTTGTGCGCGTCGCTCCCGTACCCTTCTACAACAGCTTCTCCGACGTGCGGCAGTTTGCCGATACGTTGCGGCAAATCGTATAGATGACCTCACGCGAAGTTACGATCGTTGGCGCCGGTCTTGCCGGTTCCTTGGTGGCGACTCTGCTGGCCCAGCAGAGACACGCCGTTCAAGCAATAGAAAGACTGCCGGATCTGCGACACACCAGAATCGACGCAGGACGCTCGATCAACTTAGCGCTAGCGGCCCGCGGTATCCGTGCGCTGGAGAGCGCCGGAATCATGCCCCGCGTCCTGCCGCTGTTGATTCCAATGAAGGGCAGAATGCTGCATGCCCTGAATGGCGATCTGACCTTCGTTCCGTATGGGCAACGTGAGCATGAGGTGATCTATTCGGTCTCCCGCCCTGGACTCAATCGCGTGCTTCTCGACGCAGCTGAAGAAGCGGGTGTGCAAATCCGCTTCAACGAATCGATCTCGCGCATCCAACCCGGACAGATCCGCAGCGAAGCGGGTGCACCAATCAAGACATCACATGTGATCGGTGCCGATGGTGCAGGCTCGGTCATTCGCAAGTTCATCGCCAACACGTCTGCCATTCATGCTGACGAAACGCTCCTCGAGCACGGATACAAAGAGCTCACGTTGCCGGCGGATCGAGCTGGGCGCCACCAATTGGAGCGCAACGCTCTGCATATCTGGCCTCGTGGCGGGTTCATGCTCATCGCCTTGCCGAATCTCGATGGCAGTTTCACCGTCACCTTGTTCCTCCCGCATCACGGCCGCGAGAGTTTCGAAGCGCTGCGCTCAGAGGCGGACGTACGGAAGTTCTTCGCTCAGTACTTCCCGGACGTGATCTCCGCCATGCCGAATCTTGCGGCGGAATTCTTCGAACACCCTACCGGCGTCATGGGCACAATCTATTGCGATCGCTGGTACATCGAGGATCAGTTCCTGCTACTCGGCGATGCAGCCCATGCGATCACGCCGTTTCACGGGCAAGGCATGAACTGCGCATTCGAAGACTGCCGAGTGCTCTCCGAAATGCTGCTAAATCGAGATGATTGGCCGCGGGCCTTCGCCGAGTTTCAGATCGCTCGCAAGCCAGAGACCGACGCAATCGCGAAAATGGCCCTCGAGAACTATCTCGAAATGCGCGATACGGTGCGCGATCCGAAATTCTTGATGCAGAAAGCGCTCTCGCTGGAACTCGAACGACGGTTCCCTGAGCGGTTTGTCCCGCGCTACTCGATGGTCATGTTCCATGACGAGATCCCTTACTCCACCGCTTACGCCCGAGGCACAGTTCAGGCACAGATTCTCGCGGAACTTACCGCGGAGGCCGATGTGCTAGGCGACGTGGACTTCGACCACGCCCAACGACTCGTCGAGGCACGGCTCACGCCGCTGCAGACTTGATCTGTGAGTGCGTGAGGTGTGAGATGTGAAGTGTGAGTGTGGTGTGCGGCGCGGTGCGTGTGACGGAGCGTGAGCTCGTCGGCCGGACGCGGTCAACTGTCAACCGCGGAACAGGAAACGGCCACTCTCGGCATCCTCCCTTCCGCGGCATTGGCAGATCCCTGTGCGGCAGGAAACGGCAAGAAGGGCATCATCTTGCCCACCGCTAACCGCCAACGGTCAACCGCCAACCGCACAGCTCACACCCCACACCTCTCACACCTCACACCTCACACCTCACACCTCACAGCTCACAGCTCCCATGCCCCAATTTCACTACCGAATCGTCAATGTGTTCACTCAGGATCGCGGCTCGCTGACCGGCAATCCACTCTGCGTGTTCGAAGATGCACGCGGGCTGGACGATCCAACCATGCAAGCGCTCGCAAGGCAGTTCAATCTATCGGAGACGACGTTCATATTGCCCTCGACGCATGCCGACGCACGCGTGCGCATCTTTAC
>DASTSB010000049.1:0-5353 GCA_035760885.1 Steroidobacteraceae bacterium
CAACTGCGAGCGCAATCTCGCCTTGAATTTCTCCAATTCCGAATCGGGGAAGGTCGGATTGCGTACCACGTCCGCAAGCAGCGCGAGCGAAGGCTCGAGATTCTCGACCAATCCTGCGATGGAGACCGTGCTTTCACCTGATGAGGGCGAAGCATCGAGCCCCAACGATGCACCGAGCGCCGCGAGCCGCTCGGCGATTTCGCGGCTGTTAAGCGTACGCGTGCCTTCATCCATCATCGCCGCCGTGATCATCGCGAGTCCGCGCCGATCAGGTGGATCGGCAAGGCCGCCACCGTGGAAGATCAACTGCATGGAGAAGGTCGGCAGCTTGTGATCTTCGAGCAAGGAGATGCGCAAGCCGTTCTTCAGCGTCGTTTCCTTGGGACGCGGCAACTGCACCTTCAATAATTCATGATTGACAGGCGCCTTGCCTTTGAGCTCCACGCCTTTGACCGAACTCGTGACGGGCGAAGCCAGCTGACCCGCCTCTTGAGCATGCGACAAGCATGTTGCGAACGCTAAGGCACACGCCGCAGCTACTAAGCGCAAAGGATGTTGGATGGATCGCATGTTCAACCTCCCACCGGCTTCGCAATGACGACGGTGCGATTCTTCGCCTGCAAGTAGCGCTGTGCCACTTGCTGCACATCCGCGGCGGTCACCGCGTTGATCCGATCCAGGCGCGTATTCACCAGATTTGGATCTTTGAATTTCACGGCATACGTTCCCAACAGAATGGCTCGGGTTTGCGAACTGCGAATCTGTTGCAGGTATGAAAGCCGCGAAGCGGTCTTGGCCTTGTCCAATTCGGCTGCAGAGATCGGGTGCTGTTGGAGATTGTCGATCTCGGCGTAAATGACCGCTTCCACGTCCTCAACTTTGCGCCCGGGTCGAACCGTCGCGCCGATCAGCAGAGCACTCGGACCAATACGGCGATCCACAAACCCGCCGACATCCACTACGAGTTCCTTCTCCTTCGTGAGCTTCTGATACAGCCGCGAACTATTGCCGCCTTGCAAAACGGTGGAGAGAATTTGCAGCGCATCTTGGTCGGGCTCGTTACCCGTTCCCGTCTTGTAGCCGATTTGCACCTGCGCCATGCGAGCGAGCGGATCGACCATCGTTTCGCGCCGCTCAGCCTTTTGCTCAGGCTCGCTCAAGTCCACAGCGGGCGGTGCCGGCTGCCACGGAATCGAAGCGAAATACTTGCGCACGAGCTGCTCGGCTGTGCCGCGTTTGAAATCGCCCACCACGCTCAGTACCGCGTTGTTGGGCGCGTAATAGGTTTTGAAGAATTTGGCGACATCGGCCACGCTGGCGGCGTTCAGATCCGCCATCGAGCCGATCACCGAATGCTTGTAGGCGAAGTTGTCGTACATCAACTCGCCGAAGCGCTCATCGGCTTTGCCGTAGGGCTGATTGTCCAGGCGTAGGCGTCGCTCTTCTTGTACGGCCTGGCGCTGGTTGTCGAGCTTCTCCTGCGTGATCGCAAGCGAACGCATGCGATCGCCTTCCAAGAACAACGCGAGTTCCAACTGATTGGCCGGAAGCGTTTCGTAGTACAGCGTGACGTCGGCATTGGTAGAGCCGTTCATCGTGCCGCCGTTGGAGAACACTTGAAAGAAGTGCTCGCCATCGCCCACGTTCTGCGAGCCTTTGAACATCATGTGCTCGAACAGATGCGCAAACCCGGTGAGGCCTTCGCGTTCGTTACGCGAGCCGACGTCGTACACGACGCTGACCGCGATGACAGGTGCTGAATGATCCTCGACGAAGAGGACCTTCAGTCCGTTCGGCAATATCGTCTGATTGAAATCGACGCGAGGGTTGGAGGCGGGCGCCGCGTGTGCGCAGACCGCGAGCAGCAAGAGCAGACAGCCGCAGCAGAAACGTTTCATACAGCACTCCGTACGAAGAGCGCCGCAGCATAGCACTTCGACTTTGCCGCTCAGCCCGTGAGCCTGGTCCTCGACGTTAAAAAAACGAAAGCCCGCGTGGGCGGGCTTTCAGGATGAGAGCGAGGACGAGTTACGGGATGGTTTTGCTCGCCAGGTTGGAGAGGCTGCTCTCCACGCCCGATGAGTTGTATGCGGTCACCGCGAAATACCAAGTGCCGGAGCCGAGACCGGTCACGACGTATGAGGTGAGTCCTGGATTCGCCAGGGTGACCACATTGGTGAGCGACGAGCTCGAAGTGCCGTACGCGACCTTGAAACCGCTCAGATTGTTCAGCGCCGATCCGTCGGTGTTCTGTGTTGGCGGTTGCCAGCTTAGTGTGGCGCTACCGGAGCCGGATTGAATGACGTTGATCGTGAAGGCAGGCAGCGAAACCGAGTTCGACCCGTCGCTCACGCTGATCCGAATGTTCGCGTAGGAACCAACATTGCTCGTGCTCGGCAATCCAGTGAGCGCACCAGTGCTCGTGCTAAAGCTTGCCCAGGTCGGTTTGTTCTGAATGCTGAACGTGAGTTTGTCGCCATCCGCGTCGCTGGCCGCGGGCTGGAACGCATAAGCAGTGCCTGCCGAAACATTGAGCGCTGGCGAGCCGCTCAATGTGGGCGCGCGATTCGTGCTGCCGCTGACGGCGATCGAGAATGCCGGCAGCGATGCACTCGTCTTGCCGTCGCTCACGCTGATGATGATGTTCGAGAACGTGCCGGTGCCGCTCGGTGTGCCCGTCAACGCACCGCTCGCAGAGCTGAAGCTCGCCCACGATGGCTTGTTCTGAATGCTGAACGCCAGCGTGTCGTTGTCGCTATCGGACGCGGTGGGCTGGAAGCTATAGGCTGCTCCTACCGTGGCGCTCGTTGCCGGTGATCCCATGATCGTCGGAGCGTGGTTCGCAGAAGACTGCACGTTGATCGTGAAGGGCGCGAGCGATGCGGATGCACGCCCGTCCGCCACACTGATCACGATGTTCGCGTAATTACCGACGTTGGCAGCAGCCGGCGTACCGCTCAACGTGCCGGTGCTGGTGCTAAACGACGCCCAGCTCGGCTTATTGGAGATCGAATACTTCAACGTGTCGCCGTCCGCATCGCTTGCTTGCGGCTTGAAGGAATAGAGCTGCGATACTTGCGCGCTCGTACCTGGTGAGCCCGAGATGACCGGCGCGTTGTTCGTGGGACCTTGGACTTGAATCGAGAACGCCGGCAACGCAGTAGTGACATGGCCATCGCTCACTCGGATGACGATGTTCGAATACGTAGCCACATTGGCTATGGTCGGCGTGCCGGACAACGTGCCTGTGGAACTCGAGAATTTCGCCCACGACGGACGATTGGAAATCGAGAATGACAGCTTGTCGCCATCGACGTCAGCGGCATCCGGCGTGAACAGGTAGGCCTGCGTCGCCAACACGGTCGGTGCCGGTGTCCCGGAAATCGTCGGCGCGGTGTTCGTCGGCGGTGGTTGATTGCGCGGATTGATGCGCATCTTGAATGGACCGATCGAGCGTGTATCGCGGCCATCCGTCACAGTGATGGTGATATCAGAAGTCTCACCGACATCCGCATCCGTCGGCGTGCCCGTGAGCGTGCCGGTCTCGGTGCTGAACTCAGCCCACGTCGGCTGGTTCGTGATCGTAAATTCGAGGAAGTCGCCGTCTGCGTCGCTCGCTTGCGGCTCGAACGAAACCGGGGTACCCGCATCGACTGCGAGCGGCGGATCGCCGGTGATGTCAGGCGAGTGATTGATTGCGGCTGGCGCCGGCGGTGTCGACGGTGTTGAAGGCGTTGAGGGCGTGATAGTCGGCGCACCCGACGTATCGACAGGCTCCGCCTTGTCGGATTTCTCTTGGAAGCAGCCCGCCAGCGCAAAAGCCAACGCTGCAGTTAGCAGTGTGTGCGACAGGCGTTTTCGAATTGAATGCGTCGTGTTCATTGCCGAAACCTCTGGCGAAGGCTGCGTTCCGCCTCAGCAATCCAAAGCCGCCGATGCGCCGGCGATCGGGCAATGACAACGTCTCGCGATGGACGCAAAACGTTGGAACACGTGCTCAAGAAAGCACGATGGATCAGGCGAGGCGCCTGATCAGTTACACATGACACTCGAGCTTGCGCTCGGCTCATGCGGCAACCCCGCTGTCGTAAGACCTGAGTCTCGTAGACCGGAGGCTTTGCGTCCCCGCCTTTCGGCGAGTTTGCCCGTTTCAACTTGCGCTGCTCCCTTTCGTTCTTCATCAACCACGCGCATGAATCGTCTGCGCGTCACCGCGATGCGGTGCGCTTTGCAAGCGAAGCTGCAGTCGAAGACTTGAGTGGAAACGACAGGAGGGTAGCAACGGAGCCTCTTGCGAAGCGTCCGCTGGCAACCCCGCTATCCTGCGCACCACTGCGCCTTCGGACCGGAGGCTTTGCGTCGCCGTCTTTCGACGGTTATGCCCTTGCGAAGCGTGAGCGAGTAGACAACAGCAACATAACGAAAGCAATTGTCTGTGCTCGCCGACATAAAGGACTTACAACCATTACATAAGTCGTACGAATGTTTGACGTAACACCAAGTGATGAGGTGATAGCGCTGCGCGCGTGAAGAGGGAACGTCTTGCCGTATTTGTAAATAGCCGCCGCAGTCGACGAATCTGATGAGCCACACGCTTCACTTCATCACTGCATCACTTCATCACTGCATCACCTGTTCATCACGCAACAGGAGGCGCCGCAAGGACACCTCCTGTCGCGAGTCACATCAACGCACTGCCTTTGAAGCCAAGTTCGAGTTCGCACTCTCCGTCCCATGCGTGGTGTACGCGCGCACGGCGAAGTAATACGTTCCGGCTGGCAATGCTTCGATCAGATACGAAGTCAAGCTTGGATTCGCAACTTGAATCGTCTGCGAAAGCGCAGTCGATGAGGTTCCATACGAGATGCGATACCCGGCGAGATCCGTGAGCGTGGAACCATCGACGTTCTGTATGGGCGCCGTCCACGTCAGCGATGCGGTGCCGGGCTGATCTCCAATCACATTGATGCTGAAAGCCGGCAGCGCAGCGTTGGCCTTGCCGTCGCTGACGCTAATGATGATGTTCGCGAAGCTGCCCGCATTGCTCGAACTGGGCGTTCCCGAAAGTTGGCCCGTCGATGTGTTGAATGCGGCCCATGCGGGACGGTTGGCAATCGAGAATGTCAGCGCATCGCCGTCCGCATCGGAGGCACTAGGCTTGAAGCTGTAGCTCGTGCCGCTGTCGATGGATTTCAGCGGTGTGCCAGAGATTACCGGCGCAGAGTTTGGAACGGGATTGACCTTGATCGCGAATGCGGGCAGCGAAGCGGTGAGTTTGCCGTCGCTCGCACTGATGATGATGTTGCTGAACGTGCCTGCGGCAGTAGGCGTACCCGCGAGCTTTCCTGTCGTG
>DASTSB010000050.1:0-16987 GCA_035760885.1 Steroidobacteraceae bacterium
GCCACCTCGACTTTCGCAGCCGCGCCGGCTGACTGGTCGGATCAAGATCTCGCCGCGGCGGCCGCGCTGCGCGATCGTGCCGTTGCAGGCTCATCGGCGTTCGATCATCTGAGCTCACTGACCACCGAGGTCGGCCCGAGAGTGGCGGGATCCCCGGGCGATGAAGCGGCGGTACGTTGGGCGTTGAGGAAGATGGCGGCACTTGGGTTCTCCAACGTCCGCAGCCAAGACGTGTTGGTCCCACATTGGATTCGGGGTAGCGCTGAGATCACCGCACTGACTTCGCCCGCACAGACCTTCAGCGCTACGGCCTTGGGCGGTAGCGTCGGAACGCCTGATGAAGGCATCGAAGCGCCGGTCGTCGAAGTGGCGTCACTCGACGCACTCAAGGCGATGCCGGCTGGCAGCCTCAACGGACGCATTGTGTTCATCAATCAGCGCATGGACCCGAGTCGCGACGGAGCCGGTTACGGAGCAACCGTTCCGAACCGAGTTGCCGGCCCGAGCGAGGCTGCGAAACTGGGTGCGGTTGCTGTGGTGATTCGGTCGGTCGGCACATCCGCAGAGCGCTTCGCGCATACGGGCGTGCTTCAGTACTCGCTCGATGCGCCGCGGATTCCGGGTTTCGCACTTGCCAATCCAGATGCCGATCAACTTGCACGCATGCTCAAGTCGTCGAAGTCGCTCAAGCTGCACCTAATGTCCACCGCACGCGAACTGCCCGCCGCATGGTCAGCGAACGTGATCGGCGAAATCCCCGGTCGCGAGCGGCGCGACGAAATCGTTTTGCTCGCCGCGCATTTGGATTCGTGGGATTTGGGTCAGGGCGCAATCGATGATGGCGCCGGCGTTGCGATCGTGCTGGAAGCAGCGCGCCTCATCAGCAAGATGGATCGCCCACCCGCTCGCACGGTTCGCGTCGTGCTCTACGCCGCGGAAGAAGAAGGTATTTTCGGTGCGAAAGAGTATGCGCAGAAACTCGGCGATGAACTGCCGAAGCACGTGCTCGCATTTGAAGCCGATCTCGGCGCCGGCCCGGTGTGGCAACTGCAATCGCTCGTTGCACCGGAAGCAGTCGGGTCCGTCGACAAGATTCAACAGATCCTCGCGCCTATCAACGTGGAGAAAGGCGACAACGCTTCGGATGCCTACGGCGATATCGAACCGCTGCGCAACCTCGGCGTGCCCATCTTGAATCTGTGGCTCGATGCGACTCACTACTTTGATGTGCACCACACCGCGAACGACACGCTGAACCAAGTCGATCGCAAGACCATCGATCAATCGGTTGCGGCCTATGCGGTGGCCGCATACTTGGCGGCGACTAAGGAAGGGGACTTCGGCCGGCTAGCGCCGGTGGGTGAGCAGTGAGAGATAAAGCGTAACCACGGAGAACACAGAGAACACGGAGAACAAGCAGGGAGGGTTTCGACGAGATTCAATCTAGTCCTCCTTGAAGCATTTATTCTCCGTGATCTCCGTGTCCTCCGTGTGAAATCTGAATCTCAAGCAGCGCGAACAATCCGCAGCGCATCCAACAACACATCGGCATTCGCCGCTGGAGATGAGGCCTGCTCAGAGAGGAAGCGCCGCCAAGAGCGAACATTAGGCAGCCCGGCATAAAGCCCTTGAACATGCCGAACCATGCCGCGCAACCGATGTCCTTCCGCCAACCGGGCCCGAACATACGAGGTGTACTCGCGAATGATCTCTTCGCGATTCGGTAGCTCCGCATTCGGTTGATAGATCACGCGGTGCAAGTGGGCCAGCAGGTAAGGATTCTGATACGCCTCGCGACCGATCATCGCCCCATCGAAGTCTTCCAAGTGAGTGAGCACGTCCTCGACGGTTTTGACACCGCCGTTCACGACGAACGTGAGCTGCGGAAACTGCGCACGCACTGATTTCACGACGTCATATCGCAGCGGTGGAATCTCGCGATTCTCTTTTGGACTCAAGCCTTTCAATACGGCTTGGCGTGCGTGGACGATAAACGTCGTGCAGCCCGCGCCAGCCACCGTCTCGATGAAGTTTACGAGGAACTTTGCCTCGTCGACACTCGGATCAGGCATCGGCTCGATGCCAATGCGATTCTTTACGGTGACAGGGACGTCTACACCTTCACGCATGGCAGCGACGCACTCTGCGACCAGTTGCGGCTCGCCCATCAAACAGGCCCCGAAACGCCCGCTCTGCACGCGATCGCTCGGACACCCGCAGTTCAAATTGATCTCGTCGTAACCCATTTCCGCGCCGATGCGCGCCGCGATGGCAAGCTCTTTTGGATCGCTTCCGCCGAGTTGCAATGCGACTGGGTGTTCAGCCGGATCGTATTCGAGCAACCGAGTCGCGCCACCTCGCACGATTGCGGCAGAGGTAATCATCTCGGTGTAGAGCAACGCGCTTGGACTGATGAGTCGCAAGAAATACCGGCAATGACGATCTGTGTAATCCATCATCGGCGCGATGCTGACCTTGCGATCTACGGCACGGTGCAGCGCGCCCGTCGCGTCCTTGCTGGCGAACGAAACCTCGGATGCATCTGTGGGGCTGCTGGACATGTGAACGGGGAGGACGAGGCCCGAGATGGGCAGTTCGAATCATTCAGATTATAGGCTATGAACTCGTCCCAGCCTGCGCGCGCCCACTCGGTCATCGCTCGCATGAGTACATCCAACGTAATTGGATTCGGTTAAGTGCCGAGAACGCCACAGTTTCTCCTACAAAATTCCCTCCAGAGCCATTCTCCACGCGATTCGTATATGACACTCTATGCGCCTTCCGGAGTGAGATCGCTATGGACAATGCCAACACCGATATTGAGTCCCTACGCAAAGCCGTGCTCAATGATCCGCGTAATGCCGAGCTCCGCTATTTGTTAGCTGCGGAATATGCGCAGACGGGCGACTACGATTCAGCGGTTCTCGAATTTTCTGCCGCGATAGCGCTCAATCCGCTGTTGCACGTGGCTCGATTTCAGCTCGGGCTGCTTCACCTCACCCTGGGCCAGCCTCACCACACGACTGCCGTTCTGGCCCCACTAGAAAGTCTAGACGACACGGCATTTCTCAAACATTTCAAGCGGGGCTTGGAAAGCCTAATACGTGACGACTTTGCGGCATCCCTCGACTCTCTTGAGAAAGGTATCGAACTCAATACGACACTGCCGCCACTCAACAAGGACATGCGCCTGCTGATCGAAAGGATCAACGGTGCGCTAGCGGAACAGAAGCAGTCGGCTGCCGGCGCAGAGCCGGTACGGACGGATTTTTCCCTGTACGGAATGACCAAACACTGACGTGGATCCGCTTCGCCCCTTCGCCGAACTGATTCGTTCGCTGCGGATTGCGCGCCTCGACAAAGCGAATCCGGGCAGTCCCGCCAGTTCTGCTGCCGGCACTCACCGCAACGCTTCGCAGGTCAGTCAAACCAAGCCTGCCCCTACGCTGCGCAGCAGACTTCGGCCACGCCTTGCGGCCATGAAGCCCTGGGATGCGCAGCGAGCCCGCCAGCTCTTCGTTGAATGCGCGCTCTCCGCCGAACTCGGGGAAGATCTGTCGAAGGACCCCGCATTCTCGGATCTCGCTAAACGAGTCGAAGCCCAGATCGCGCACGAACCACGAATCACCGCACGCCTAGACGAACTGCTGCGCGACATTGCAGACGGAAATGAGCCGCGCTGAACATCTCACAATTTCCGATTGACCTTCGGTTTCCCTTCCAACAAATCGCGAAGCCTCCTCAATGCCTGCGCGTGAAGCTGCGATACCCGCCCTTTTGTAATGCCGTAGCGCTCTGCAATCGACTGGAATTCGTGATGCTCGAAATAATGGCCGGCGATGATTTCACGCTCGCGAATTGGAAGCAGTTCGACGAGAGAACGTAGCAATCTTGTGAAGTGAGCCAATTCGGTCGCCGCATACGGATTTCCTTCCGTGCTTTGATCCACCGGATCGTCGTCGCCTTGATCCAATACGAGCCCAAGGGCAATGCCGACGGTGATCTCGGCAATCTCTTCAAGCGATGTTCTCTCGGGCTTGGTGCCTAGTTGATTGAGGACCGACCCGAGCCGGTCAGGCACATGAGAGCGCCAAAATTCGCGTTGGGCAGCGACCTCGTGCTCATGGCCAATGCCGTTCAGAATCGCACCTCGAATTCTGTGAGTCGAATACGACTCGAAGGGGACATTGCGCGTTTCGTCGTAACGATCGATCGCCTCCAGCAACCCTACTCGAGCGTACTGATGGTAATCGCTGAAGGGCACAGCATTGTCCGGTCGCAATCCGTACAGCTTGGCGGCGATGGTTCTTGCGAATGGCATGTAGCGCTCGACGAGCCTTTCACGCACCACCTGATCTCGGGAAAGCCGAAACGCCCGCCACAATTCCTGCATTTTTCCCTGGCCAGCTGACTCCTCCACAGCCGTAGTCTCGAGTGGCTAATGAAAGCTGCCGAGTAACGCCCGGACGACGAGCGACCAGCCGTCGATCAATACGAACATCAAGACCTTCAACGGCAGGGAAATGATCGTCGGCGGCACCATCAACATGCCCATCGACATAAGAACGCTCGCCACGACGAGGTCCAATAGAAGAAATGGAAGGAAAACGACAAACCCGATTTGGAACGCCGTCTTCAGTTCGCTCAGCAGGAATGCAGGAACGATGTGGATCGTCTTCACATCATCGATGGTCGCCGGCTGAGGCGCATGTGCGATCTCAATCATCAGAGCCAGATCCTTCTCGCGCGTCTGTCGTACCATGAAATCGCGCAGCGGCTGCACCCCTCGCACCACTGCAGCACCCGCGTCGATCTTTTCTTGCATCAAAGGTTGGATGCTGTCTCGATTGATTTGTTCTATCGCGGGCGCCATCGTGAACACGGTTAGAAACAGAGCGACGCTGAGCAAAACCATATTCGGCGGGGTGTCTTGCATGCCGAATGCATGCCTGAGCATCGACAGGACGATGATCGTGCGCGTAAACGAAGTCATTGCAATGACCACCGCGGGCAGCAACGCCAGGACGGTCATGAGGGCGACGATCTTCAAAGGGCCAGCAATGTTGCCCGCCTTCGACACATCCAGCGTCAGCGCCAATGGCGAATCAGCTGCGTGAGCGAACTGTGTTGCCAGCACTCCGGCGAGGACCGCTATGAGACGAGGTGGACGCATCAGACCTCTACTCCTTGTCGACGCCGACGCCCGATGGTGAAGTAGTCTCCATAGAGCGCATCGCCACTCCCGAGGCGCTGTCGGCCAGCAACACACGCTTGCCTTCTACTTCGAGCAGATATACGCGAAGCTTGGCACTCGGCGCGTAGCTGTCCACGAGCTTGATCGAAGCGCCAGCAGAATTCTTGCGCGCAAGCGACGGCATATACCGCTTCACGACGTAAGCAGCGGCAACTGCCAAAAGCGAAATGAATACGAAGACGAGAAGGACTCTTCCGACGCCGGGGACCGCCAATGTATCGCCTTGGGTCAATGCAGTGGATTTCGCGATCTCCGCTGCACGCGCGGGTAGCTGCACCCAACCCGCTGCAATCAGCATCAGATGCAATTCGCGCTTCATTCGGGCAAGACTTCGCTGACCCGCACGCCGAATTGATCGCCGACAGCGACCAGAGTGCCTCTCGCAATGACCTTGTCGTTCAAGCGTACGTCGACAGGCGCATCGACGCCTCGATCCAACGCGATGACCTCATCGGCACAAAGCGAGAACAACTGACCTAGATTGATCTCAGCCCCACCTAAAGTCACGGTGAGTTTTACCTTCACGTGACTCACGAGATCCAAGCGCTCGCCGATAGCGGCTGACTTGTCGCGCGCGCCCTGCGCTAGCGGCGGGAGATCGAGTCGATTCACGGAACTAAACGTCATTGGAATACCTCACTTGCGATCAACCACTGCCGTAACACTCACAGCGCGATTCGTGCCTGACGAACCGAGTCTTGCGCGCGCGACGAATTGCCCAGCTTCGTTCACCAGATCCACGGGCTCGCTCAACCGATTCGATAGAACGATCACGTCACCCTCGTTCAGCTCAGCCAATTCCGCCACTGACACTTCTGCCGTTCCGAGCACCGCTTCCAGACTCATTCGAGCCTCGGAAATGCTGCTACGACGCGCGACCAACTTGTCCGCTTTGGCTTCGATCACCTGTCGACTGACCAGACGCTCAACGACCCTTCCGTCCAGGCCAACTAAGAGGTTGGCTCTAGTGCCGCGAGTCGCGATCCGAATCCAGTGAGTCTGTCTGCGATATGAACGCGCGAGCTCCGCACGATGAATTACAACGCTTTCGAGTTTCGCGGCCCGCAACACGTGATCGCAAAGCGACTGGAAGACCTTTTGCTCCAGCTCCTCTATGACAGAGCGTGCCAACGTCCCGGAGGAGAACGCAGCCTGCCTCCCGATTAACGAAGCGACGAATTCTGCTGATGATTCCACCTGCAGCAAGGTGGAACCCCGATCTTCCGCTACCCAGCCTGGGCATCGTTGGCGCGCTGACTCAGTGCTTTCAGCGCTGATGTCGAACTCTTGTGCCGACCACACTTTGCCCCACGCATTTGCAGTCGCCTGCAAATTGCGCAACAACTCGTCGCGTCGCGAGTCTCCTAGGAGAAGAATCGGGCAAGCATCGTTGAGCGACCTCGTGCTCATCGACGGCCATCCATCGCTAGCAATGTCTGAATCAGTTCATTGGCCACCGAACTGACCTGCGAACTGGCTTGATAGCCGCGTTGCAAGACGATCAGGTCGGTGAATTGCTGCGTGAGTTCTACGTTAGACATCTCCAATTGGCCGCCTACGACGCGGCCCAAGCTTTTTTGAAGCGCGCCGCCGAAAACCGGCGGTGCCGCATCGCTCGCCGAAAACATGCCTCCCCCTAACGGACGAAGCTGCTCAGGTGCATCGAAGCGCGCCAACACGAGCGTGGCGACGGTCTTCGACTCACCGTTCGAGTACGTCAGCTTGAGTGCTCCTTTGTCGTCGAATTCCGTCTTGGTCAATGATCCAATGGGCAATCCGTCTTGCTTCAGAAGCTGAACTTGGGACGTCGTGCTCGCTGCTGGACTCGTTACGCCGGCGAATGAGCCCGCATCTCCGAGCGTGAATTTCACGTCCGAGCTATTCCCCGCCGAGGAAGTTATCGTGACCGTGAAGTTTCCCGCCCCATCCGCCGGCGTTCCATCTTCGGCAAAGCTCACATCGCCGCTGCCGATCACAGCACTCGCTGAATCCAGGACTTCTGCGTGCCACGACAAAGGATCGCTATCGCTGCGCGTAAATCGGACGCGGACCGACGTCGCAACACCTGCCTTGTCGTAGACAGTGACGCTCGGAACTTCGAACGTCGTCGTCGTACCACCACGAGCCAACGTGCCCGTCAGCTTCACTTCTGTAGTGGCCTTCGGCTCGTAGACTCGTGCTGTATTCAAATCGAACGAGGTCAGTCCGAGCGTATCCGTGCTCATCATTACTTTGCCGCCGGACGACTTTTCGACGAGGATGCCGTCGTCGTTGAACTCGAATTGTCCAGCGCGCGTGTAACGGTATTCGCCATCGATATCGAGCACGAAAAAGCCATTCCCATCGATGGCTGCGTCCAGAGGATTGCCTGTCTCTCGCAACTCGCCTTGTTTGAACGAAAGACCTGCAGCGCTCATCTCGACGCCGGCACCGCTCGGCATGTCCCCCGAGTCACGCGAGCCGCCCGTTCCCAAGTGGCGATACACGATTTCGCGGAACAGCGGATCCGACACCTTGAAACCAGGCGTATTGAGATTGGCTACGTTGTTGCTGATCAAATCCAGCCCCTGCGAGTACGCAGTCATTCCTGCAAGGCCCGTGTAGATGGCTCCGAACATTGGCTATCCCTCGTTCTTAGCGGATCAGTGTGATGTCTGCAGGCTTCACGTCGACGAAGCTCGTGCCGTTCGAATCGATGGTCAGCCGGGGCTCACCGGTTGTGAACGTGATGGCAGTAACTTTGCCGACCACGCTAGTTCCATCCGCGTTGCGCATTTCGACAGAGCGGCCGATCAGCCCAACTGCCTGCGACGTTGCTTGCATCGCGAGTAGCGTGTCGATCTTTTCGCTCTGCTGGCGATTGACCTCCAGAGCGCTGAACTGGGCTAGCTGAGCAACGAATTGCTCGTTGTCCACGGGCTTCAACGGATCTTGAAAACGGAGCTGCGCGAGCAATATCCGCATGAAGTCTTCTTGCCCGATTCCCGCATTCTTGGGAACGCTCGAGCTATCGCTCAGCACACCGACTGCATCGACTGCCATTTCGTCACTCCTCTTTTTCTAGTTCGGATGCCTGCGCAGGGATGCGCAGTAATGCATCGTCGTCCAAACGCTTCTGTTCGGCTTGGAGCGCGAGGCGAAGATCCTCCGCCGCCTTGCGCTCCAGCAGTTTTTCGAGCACCGATACACGTTGGAACCGCTCGCGAACGATTCCCTGCGCTTCTTCCGCCGCTTTCTCCGCGCTTTCGACTTCAGCTTGCGCGTTCACGATTTCGACGCTTTGATGAGCCACGAATTCGCTGTGACGCATGAGTTCATCGAGGCAGAGCGTGCCCCGCTGCAATTGCTCGCGAGCGCGGACTTGCGCCGAATCGAGCATCTGAGCAAGCTCATCCAAGGCTTCTTGTTTTGATGACGCGACCTTCGACAGCTCACTATGAGTCGCCTGCGCCTCCTCCAACTGCATGGAGTGCCAGCGCTCCACCGCTTCGAGCCGGGCGCGCTCGCGTTCGGATCGCTGACTCATTTTTTTAACCCCGCGCTCAGTATTCCGCTCAGCCGATGCAGCGCTGCCTCGCGGCTCTCAATCTCATCCGGACGTTGCGCCATGAATTTTTCGATCTCGGGTATCAGCTTGATCGCCCGATCCACGAGCGGATTTGTTCCCTCACGATAGGCGCCCACTTCAATCAAGTCCCGCGAGGTTTCGTACTGGGCGACGACTCTAACGACCTCGTCGATGAGTTTTCGGTCGGCCTCCGACACGATGGCGGACGTGAGTCTGCTGATGCTTTGGGTGAGATCGATCGCCGGAAATCTAGCTCGCTGCGCGACGCTGCGTGATAGCACGATGTGTCCGTCGAGAATGGAGCGCACCGTATCCGCAATCGGATCGTTCATGTCGTCGCCCTCGACCAGGACGGTGTACAGGGCGGTCAGGGATCCCCCTTTCGCCATTACTCCACCGCGCTCAAGCAACTTCGGCAGAAGCGCGAACACCGAAGGCGTATACGCTCGAGCCGTTGGCAACTCTCCGCTCGCCAGCCCGATCTCTCGCTGTGCCATGGCTATGCGCGTAACCGAGTCCATCGTCAGACACACGTGCAGTCCTTGGTCTCTGAAGTATTCCGCGATCGCAGTCGCCAAGAAGGCAGCGCGCCTTCTCACGAGCGCAGGCTGATCTGACGTCGCCGCCACGACGACGGATCGTGCGCGCGCTTCTTCGGACAAGCCTTGGTCGACGAAAGCCTTCACTTCGCGCCCGCGCTCGCCGATGAGCGCGATCACCGACACGTCAGCTTTGACCTGTCTGGCGATCATGCCGAGCACGGTGCTCTTGCCGACGCCGCTGCCCGAGAAAATGCCGACGCGCTGCCCTCGAGCAATGGTCAGCAATGAATCAAGAGCGCGCACGCCCGTCTCTAGAATGTCTTTGACGGACCCTCGCGCGAGCGGATTGATCGGCGCCGGATACAGCGGGTATTTGTCGGCCGGTCCGGAAAAAGGTCTGCCATCTAGCGGCATTCCAAAGCCGTCGATGACTCTGCCCAGCAAATGTGATCCTGCGCTTGCAAAAGCCGTCTCGCCTGTTGCCAGAACTTCGCTGCCTGCCTCGATTCCAATCAGGTCCTCATAGGGCATCAACAACACGCGTCCCTCGGAGAACCCGACGACTTCCGCAAGCGATCGCGAACCGCGAGAGCGTGCGGAAATGGCGCAAATTTCGCCAAGGCGTGCGTCCGGCCCCTCCGATTCAACGGTCAGTCCCACTGAGCGCACGATACGCCCGGATCGTTTGATCCAATCCGCGGATCGAATCGCATCGAGGAGCTGTGCCGCGGAACTCATGCGTCTTCGCTCGCTTTGCTCTTGGCGGCACGTAGAGTTTCGAACAACTCGCGCAGTTGCACTTCGAGCCGTCCGTCAAGGTTGCCGAGCTTCGATTCGACGATGCATCCGCCCAACTCCACCTGCGGATCCGCGACCAAATTGAAGCGCCGGCCGCTTACGGCCGCGGCAAGCTGCTCTCGGCTTTGCTCCATGATGGCGAGGTCTGCAGGACTGACTCGAATCAATACTTCGCGACTGTCCTTCGCGCGAGTGAGAACCTCAATAACCGCGCCGACCGCCGCTTCGCGCACGGGCAAGAGCTTGCCAGCCAATTTCGAAAACGCTTCTGCGACGATGTCTGCGCATTGATCCGCCAACTGCTCGCTATCATTTGCAAACGCAACCTCCGCTTCAGCGAGGATTTTCTTGATCAGGGCCAATGCGTTCGCGGTTTCCGTCCTGGCAGCTTTGGCTCCTTCCGCAAATCCCTCGGCAAAGCCTTCGTGTTTAGCATTCTCGTAGGTCTGCGCGATTTCGTCGGCAAGCACCGCGGCACATGCGGCCCGTGTTTCGCCATCCTGCACCGCAAGCCATGCCGCAACGGATTCGAATGAGAGTCGCTCATGCAACGAATTCGCTTGCGAGGCCAGCGGAGTAGCCGCAACGCTCTCCATCTGTGCAGGCAGCACGTCCTTCACATGGGCAGGCAACACATTGCGAGCCGAGGGTTCGCGGGCGGGAATACTCGCGGCTTCGTACTCGAGCTTCCGCGGCTCACTCGATATGCTGGCACCGCGCACGATCATGCTGCACCCGACCACCGGCGGCGCGAACGTTTAGCCGCCAGCGATTGCAACAGCGACTCGAACCGGCTCAGTTTCTCGGCAGGTACTGGAGCAACGGTTTTAAGACGTTCGGCAATCGCCTCGAGCAGCGCCTCTTTCATTGCGCTGGTCAGTGGCTTGGCTTGGCTCATGGTCTCCTGCAACTCACGGCGATCAATCGCCGTGAGCAAGTCGAAATACGCATCACGCCAGGGCCAATCGGCACTGTCGATGAGCGCCGCCGCAAACCAAATCGGTTCGTCTGCAAGAAGAGCACGCATCGTTGGCGCGGAGGCGCGCTCGATCGCAGCGACTGCACTTGGCGTAGATTCGGTCGGAACTCGAGGGGGCACGCTCGCCTTCGAGCTTTCGAGCAGCCGTTCTTTCTGCGCTGAAGGCAATTGATCGAGCACCCATCGACGATCTTCGGGCGTCAATTGCGCGAGCTTGTCCAAGATTGGGCGCACCGCACTCACGCGCGGCCCCTGGATGAAACAGCATCCTCGCTCAACGTACGTTTGATCTCATCGAGAATTTGTTGGCGCTGCTCGGCAGTCAATTCACGTGAGACTGGACGGCTCTTAACAATTAGAGCGATTGCAAAAATCCCGAGTAACGCGGCGCAAACCCATGCCCAAACCGGAACTGCGGTGCGCTGAGCCGAACCGGGCCTCGAAGCCACCACGCTCGTGACTTGCGCAGGCTCATCAGTCACTTCTGTGGCCGCGTCGTGCATCTGTGAGAGGGATTGAATGCTGATCGCATCCCCGCGTGCGACGTTGATTCCTGCGGCGACTTTGACCAGCTCCGCAATGCGCGCGCGAAGGTCTTCGTCCAAATCGCTGGGAACGATCACACCCACGCTCAGACGGGTGACAGCTCCGGGAGCAGCGATAATTTCATCCACCCGTTGGCCGTATTCGTATTCGACTTCAGTTGATGTTCCGGGTGTTCGTGGAGAGCTCAGACCATCGACCGCGGACGTCCATGCGGGCTCGCTGGATGAAGAGCCAGTGACTTGGCGGCGACGCACCACGTGCCCCGCCTCGCCCGACTGATCTGCCGAGGGAAGAAGATCGCGGATCGTCGTCTTGGTCGCATCGAAATTGAGCGAAGCATCGACACTCACGATCGCCTGTCCAGCGCCCAGAGCACCATCGAGCATTCGCGCAATCTTCTGCGCCACGTAGTCTTCCACTTCCTTTTTGATCTCGAGGCGCCCCCCGATCGCACCGCTCGCTCCGCCGCCCACATCAGGTGCGGACAGCGTGACGCCACGATGATCGCTCACGACGACACGCGAGGGATCCAGGCCCGGCACAGCAGCGGCGACCAATCGCTGGACACCCGAAATCTGCTGGGGCGACGGCGTTGTGCCGTTGTCCATTAACAATGAAACCGACGCGCTGGCTTCCTGCCGATCTCGCGTGAAGAGCGTCGATTCAGGCATGACGAGATGCACGCGCACGTGCTTTACATGATCCAGAGCACCAATCGTTCTCGCGAGCTCTCCCTGTAACGCACGCTGAAACGCAACCTTCTGGGAATGTTCGGTTGCACCGAGGCCTTGCTTGTCGAAGATCTCGAAGCCAACACCGCCGCTCAGCGGCAGCTCGCCCGACATCAGATCGAGCCTCACTTCATGGACCTTATCCTCGGGAACCGAGATCGTCGCACCGGCTTCACTTAACCGGAACGGCACTTTCTCCTTCTTGAGTTCGGCCACAATTGAAGCTGCGTCTTCCGGCTTCAGTCCGGAAAACAACACCCCATATTCCTGGCTCATGAGTCGATAAGCGGCATACCCGATGCCACCTATGATGAAAGCGGCGACGACGATTGCGCCGACGCGTGCGCCTGCACTCATCCCAGACCAAAATTCTCTCGCGGAACTGCTCATATATATGTGTTACGTCCGGCCTCAGACCTGCATCCGCATCATTTCTTGATACGCATCGAGTACCTTGTTGCGCACCTGCAGCAGCAGGTCGAACTGCAACCTCGTCTGCTCCATCCCGATCATGACCTGATGCAAGTTGTCGGTTTTGCCGAGCGCGAGCGCCTGCACATCTGCTTCGCTCTTTTGCATCTGCGCGTTGAGGCCGGAGAGTTGATCCAGAATCCCGGAGAAGGCGTTGTTTTCAGGCCGAACGACGGCACTGGCCAACGGGTCCGTGGCCGCCGCCGAAGACAGTGCAGCGATTGCTTCGATGCTCATCGGTTCCTCCCCATATCGATCGTCTTCTGGATGAGATGGCGCGTAATGTCGAATGCGCGCAGATTGGCCTCATAGCCTCGCGACACCGAGATGAGATCCATCATGGTCGAGAGCGTGTCGACGCCCGGCATGGACACGAAACCCTTCGCATCTGCATCGGGATGTCCTGGGTCATAGACCAGACGTGGCGCAGTTGGAATTTGCGCGACCGAACTTACATACGGCCGAGGCAACGCCCCCGCACGCATCGTTGCTTCGACGTCGGCGTAGCTTCCAGTGCGAACTCCCGAACTGCGCACGACCACGGAAAGCGGCTGATACAGCGTGCCATCGGCCATCTTTGTCGTACGGGCATTTGCAAGGTTCGATGCCGCTGTCGCAAGCCTCGTTTGTTCGACCGACATGCCCGCCGAACTAATATCGAATACTCCGAACATATCCATCGTTACTCCCTCCCCTCACGTATAGCCAAGCGAGTGAGCGCGCTCATGCGTTCGTATGCACCGACTAAGGTCTGGTACTGCAGCGAATTGCGAGCCATGGCCGCAACTTCTTGGTCGAGCTTCACGGCAGTACCGGTTGCGATCACGGATGGCGCGCTCATCGAAAGATGGGTTTGATCCGCCTTGGATGCCGAATCGAAGGCGGCAGCAAAGCCTTCGAGTTGTTGATCGAAATTGACTTCCAATCGCTGATACCCAGGTACCGACGCGTTCGCAATGTTGGCGCTGTAAACGGCCTGCCTAAGCGCACTGACGTCCAGCGCACGTGTCAGCAGGTCGATCGTAAGTGTGGAATCGAACATCGAAGCCTCACGTAAAGGTCATTGGATGATGAGTTCTGCATGCAAAGCGCCGGCTCGCTTGATGCCTTGCAAGATCGCAATCACATCGCGAGATGACGCTCTGATTCCCTTGAGAGCTGCAATCAAATCCGAAATCGTCGCTCCCTGAGGGAGATTGACGGCCTTGAGATCCGACTCGGTCGCGGAAATCGTCGCTTCGGGAACCACCGCAGTCTCGATCTCTCGGCTGGGCCGGACGAATACGCCTTGCGGTTGCGATACGAGGTAGCGTTGATCGATAGAGACTTTGATGTCTCCTTGCGAAACCGTAACCTCAGACAGCCAGACATCCCCGCCCGATACGATCGTGCCGGTACGTTCGTTGACGACTACGCGCGCTCGACTGTCTGGTTCGACAGCCAGCGACTCAATCGACGCGATGAGCGATACGACGTTGGCAGGTGAATCATTGGTCGCCGCGAGACGTACCCGGCCCGCAGCAATCGGAGTAGCTCGTGCTCCGCGTATGCCGCCATTGATCGCGTTCGCCACGCGCATCGCGGTCGTGAAGTCGGGTTCGTTGAGGATGAGATCGAGCGATCCATCTTTCGCGACCAACTGCGGAGTGATCGCCTTCTCCGCGATCGCGCCCTCAGGAATGTTTCCTGAAGTCGGATGATTCTTTTGGCGCACGGTGCCGCTTTGTTCGAAGCGGAATCCACCGATCGATAGCGCCCCTTGAGCAACGGCGTACACATCGCGATCCGTGCCTTTCAATGGGGTCATGAGCAAGGTACCGCCCGCGAGGCTACTGGCATCGCCGATCGACGAAACATTGACATCCATTCGATCGCCAACGCTCAAGAATCCCGGAACATTTGCTGTAACCAGTACTGCCGCGACGTTGCGGCTATTGACTGCCTCGGGAGGAACTTGCAGCCCGAACTCCTGCAGCATGTTGGACACTGACTGCACGGTCGCGAAGCTTCTACGCGAATCGCCCGTTCCGGAGAGCCCCACGACCAAGCCATATCCGATGACTACGTTCTCCCTCACTCCGTCGAACCGGCCGAGATCTTTGATGCGAACTGCCGCGTTCGCTTGCAAAGCGCACAGTGCCAAGAACAGAACACCCAGGTATCGCATGACCATCGCCTTCAATTCAGCCCGAATAGGTCGAACAGCTTGGATAACAAACCGGGCGATTGCTTCTTCGCCAAGATGCCGTCGCCTTTGAATTCGATGCGGGCATCCGCAATTCGCCATGAAGCGACGGTGTTGTCCGGAGCGACATCGTCTGAACGCACCCAGCCGCTCAAACCTATGCGTTGCTTCTCGTTGTTGACGCGAATGTCTTGTTCGCCATAGATGGAGAGGTTGCCGTTTTCATCGACCTTGTCGACGCGCACGGACAACTTGCCAAGTAATTTGCCGGTTCTCTGGATCTGCCCGCCGCCCGAGAAATCGTTATCGAATCCCAGATCGATATGCCAGGGACTGTGACTGGGCTGATGAATGTCGCCGGAGACGCTGTCTGATTTATCCGTGCTTGTGCGTGCAGTGGCCGATGCAGCTGCAATTTCTGTAATAAGCACCGTCAGGATGTCGCCGCGTTGAACCGCTCGGCGGTCCGAAAATAACGAGCGCTGCAAGAGCGGAGCATCCGCTGCTTGGACTGCCGCGCAGAGGAGCGACGCCACTATCGCGATGAGAAAATGCTTACTCACGAACGATGACCTCTCGTCGACCGACGACCGCGGCGGTGAACACTTCTCCGCTTGCTGAATTCTTGATCCGCACTACATTGCCGAGATCACCGTCTTGTTCGGCAACTCCGCGCGCGGTAATCGTGACGGGGCCGGAGATGGACTTCACCGTCACGCCCTCGCCTCGCGAAACCATCGGCACCGGCTCGATAGCATCCGCACAAACGGGATCGCCCGCATCGAGCGTATGCTTTGCTCGCATACCCACCCAAAAATCCGGCTGGTCGGGCACCTCGCAGCGGATGCCGAGAACGTCAGCTTCGCCCGCCACGACGTTCTCATTCGTGAATGGCGTGCCCGAACGCAGCGCGGTGCCAGCCACTTTTAGTTGACGATAGCCATGCACTGCAAACCACACGTTCACCGACTGCATTCGACCATTGCGTTTGCCGCGGATGCGAACAGCAGAGCGCACTCCGAACTGCACCGGCGCCATATCGACGACGTCCATTTCATCCACACGCGTTTCTATCGCGTTCGTTAGCAGCGGGTGCAATTCCCAACGGCTGATGTCCCTGTGCTTTTCCGCAAGCGCGTTACGCAACGTGTTCTCGGCCGCAGCTCGCCAATCGAGCGCGGCGGCGGAACACGTCGCCTGAGCGGCGATGAGGGAGGTGAGGAACATCAGGACGACCTTCCGGATCATCGATACAGGCTATTGGTGATCGAAAGCATCTGATCTGCGGCCTGCACGACGCGCGCATTCAACTCGAACGAGCGCTGCGCCAACATCATGGACACGAGTTCATCCGCCATTTGCACGTTGGACGCTTCGACGAATCCTTGTCTGAGCGTTCCGGTCCCTTGCTCGCCGGGGGCTGCGACCTGTGCATCGCCGGTGTCGCTATCCGCCACGTATAGCCCGCCTCCTGCTGCTTTGAGTGCCGCGGGATTGGCGAACGTAGCCAATTCAATGCGGCCGACCTCTACTGGCGTGTCGTCGTCTGCGACCAAGACCGACACTCGTCCATCGGCCTCGATGTGTATTTGCTGAGCATCGCTTGGGATCTGAATCTGCGCCGATAAGACCGAACCGTCTGCGGCCGCGAGTAGTCCGTCCTGATTGACGTGGAGCTTGCCTGCACGCGTGTACGCTGGCGTTCCATCGGCCCGCAAAACCTCGAAGAATCCAGGCCCGTCGATCGCGAGATCCAGCGGCTCATTGCTCTGCCTGAGCTCCCCGGAAACATTCGATAGCGAGACCTCGCCGATCACGCCGGCTCCTCGTCGCAAATTCGAGCCGAGAGTTGGATCCGTGTTGGTCGCGAGCGCAGCGCTAACCTCAGAGAAGCTGGCCACACCGCGGCGAAA
>DASTSB010000051.1:0-8388 GCA_035760885.1 Steroidobacteraceae bacterium
GAGAGACGGTTTGGCATCCGGCGTTCGGCGCACGACGGCCAATGCAAATGCACCGTCGTGCAGCGCGATGCCTGCTTGACCCACGCCTTGCGATTTCGCACCGAACCGATTTTTCAGCACAGACAACAAAACGACCTCGCCGGAAACGCGCTGCTTTCAGCTCGAGATAGCGGGTCGGGGCATCGAAACTTAACGGAACGACAGGAGAACTGTGGACTGGCGCACAAGGGCCTGCGGGTTTTCCATTCCGGTGGTTTGGGCACGTTCGCCGTGGCGTTCACGCGGCAAATTTCTGCCGCCCAGTGCCCAATCTTTGAGCCCGTTCAGGTTCGCGACATGTCGATGGGCATACTCTTCGCGGGCGGGTAGAGCGCCAGATGACAAAAGTTTGAAGCAGGGTTCATGCGTCATAACGCAATCCGGTCTATATTGCGCGCCCTACGCAAGGCGTAGGCCACCGCGGACTGGGAGCGGGTGGTTCGTGAACCAGATCACGTTTTCGTGCGGCCGAGTACGAAGCATCCGCAGAGGTGCTGGGACGAGGACGCGGTACAAAGGGCATTGCTCGGAGCGCAACCGAGCCTCGCAGGTGGGAGGAATGGCTAGTGGTCAGGTCGATTGATGGGAAAATCCGTTTAGCCGCAGTTGCATTGGCAACCATGTTTCTGAGTTCGGTGCACGCAGCCGAGGATCCGCCGCCGGCGTCGTTCATTACCCTGAAGTTCGAAGGGGAATGCGATTCTTCCAACAAACATCTGTGGCTCGCGAACGATCACACGTTCAAGACCATCTCTGTGCGAGTGCAGTGGCATGCGGCTGGCGGCAAGGATCTCTCCGAAGAGTTCTATCAAGGCCCGAAAACCTCGCGCGAAATCGGCTGTGCGGCCGATGCGGTAATCGTGGAAGCGAAGTTCGCAGAGTTCTAGCTTCGAGTTGCCCAAGGCGCTTCAATCTCTCCGGGGCGCCGATTCAGGCAGATTGTTCGCCAGAAAATCCAACGCGGCGATGCGAATCCTCAGCTCGCGCTGATTCAGCGCCCGAGCTTCGCTCTCGCACATCCCATACTTCATCTTGAGAACGCAGATGATCTCTTCGTCTGAGACTGCGTTCTGATTGATATCGCGCGGTGTGAATTGCATGGCAAGACCTTGGCTTTGCCATAGACAAAGCAAATCGGATGCCAGCGTCGAAACCGCCAGATTTGGCGACGCGTCACGCAGTTTCGGGCCGAGAATGCGGCGGAAAGCTGCCGAGCGGCGAGATTAGGTCGCATCGCGCGCCCTCGAGTTCACAGAATCTTCGCATCAGCGCGAGAGGCGCCAGAAGTTTGGCGAGGCGAAAAAATAGCGTGCGCGGGGTTTGCCGCGCACGCCTGCATCGGAGGATGGCTCAGGGGGATAGTCGACCATCTCGTAAGCAGAATGAAACCGAAGAAACAATCCTGACGCGCCCACGAGCGCCGCGCCTGATTTCATCCAATGCACGAGCTATGCCATGGCCGATTGCGCTTGAATTCTCGCTTCAACAGCAGATTGAATCGTTGTCGACGCACCTCGAGTGTGCAGCGCTGCACTCCATGCGCGCCAGAAGCGACGGTGTCTGACCGTTGCTGTTTGCGCTGAGCGCCTGGCCGTCGTGAACTTAAGCGGCTTGCTTCTCTGGCAAGCGACTCAGCTGCGTTGCCATCAACCGCAGCACGACTATCGCGGCGGTGAGAAGTAACGCGCTCGACAGGAGGAATGGAGCGCCCGGCAATTTCCAATCGCGGTGGGTTGCAATAAAGAATGCGAATGTCTGCGTGAAAATAATCGGCCCGATGAGATTGGCGATGCCCATCACGCTGCTGTTCGCACCCTGCAATTGACCTTGCTCGGTCGGCCCAACGAGCCGGGTCATCACGCCTTGCACTGCGGGCGTCATCATTCCCCACAACGACATCGCAGCCACGCCGATAACGTAGATCGCCCCACTGCTCGCGAGTCCTTGTATACCGAATCCAATGAAGCCGAATGCAAGCGCGACCAGCATGGTGCGGCGTTCGCCCAGCTTCTTTACAACGCGGCTCACCAGAAATCCTTGCACAATGATCGAGGCGACGCCGACGCCGGCCAACAGCAATCCGACCGAGCGCGTATCCCATTCGTATCGATAGCCCATGTACAGCACCGAAACGGAGGGCAATGCCACGTGCGCCAAGTTGCTCAAGAAGCTGACGCAAGCGAGACCCCAGAGCTCTGCATGTGACCGAAGCAACTTGAATGCGCCGAGCGGATTGGCCTTATGCCATGAGAAGCCGACGCGACGTTCGCGCGGCAGTGATTCCGGCAGCACGAACAACCCGTACATCGCGTTCGTGAGGCTGAATGCAGCCGCAACCCAAAACGGCAAGCGCGGACTGATATCGCCAAGTACGCCACCGAGCGCAGGGCCGACGACAAATCCAGCACCGAACGCGGCGCCCAACATTCCGAACTTGGCTGCGCGTTGCTCGGGCGGGGTGACGTCCGCAATGTATGCGCCTGCGGTACTGATGCTTGCCGCTGTAATTCCTGAAATCACGCGACCTACGAACAACCAAGTCAAGGACGGCGCCAATGCCATCAGGATGTAATCGAGGCCCAATCCAAAATTGGACAACAGAATGATCGCGCGCCGGCCGAATCGATCTGACAACGAGCCCAGGACGGGCGAAAACAAAAACTGCATCAACGCCCACACAGTCCCGAACAGACCGTAAATCGAAGCGGCCTTGGCCGTGTTGCCGCCCACGAAATCTTCGACGAGACGCGGCAGTACCGGGATGATGATCCCGATCGCGAACATGTCGAGCAGCACGGTGATGAAGATGAACGCGAATGCTGCTCGGCGAGGTTGGAGTGTGGGGGTCATGGAGCGACGACCTTGAGTGCGTGATCAGTGATGAGGGGAACTGAGGTGATGAGGTGATGAAATGATGAAGTGATGAAGTGATGAGGTGAACAGTGGGGACCGGCAGCAACGCTCGCCGTTCGCTCATCACTCCATCACTTCATCACCTTTGCTTCGAGCTCCTCAATCGTTCGCGGCCAATCGTCTTTCAACAATCGCGAGAGCGAGCGGTCAGCGAGCACTTTGCCGCCCGTTTGGCAGCGTGGGCAGTAGTTGGTTTCGTTATCGGCGTAACGAATGCGTTGGATTGCAGTTCCGCATCTCGGACACGGCTCGCCGTATTTTCCGTGCACCGCCATGTCGGGATGAAATGCAGTCACCTTTTCGGGGAAGTCGTCACCCGCTTGCGCCCGCAAGCACTCAGTCCATTCCTTCAGAACCGACTGGCAACTCGCGAAGAGCGTTGTCCACTGATCGGCGGTCAATTGCTTTGTTTGCAGCAACGGTGAGAGTTGCGCGCGATGCAAGATCTCATCCGAATAAGCATTGCCGATGCCGCTCAAGATGGTGGGATCGGTGAGCGCGCGCTTTAGCGTGTGGTTGCGCTCGGCCATTCGCGCACGGAATGTCTCATCGTTTGCATCTAGCACCTCGAGTCCACCGCGATCGAACTCATCCAGCTGATTCGTGGTGGCTACATGGAGGGCCGCACGACGCTTCGTTCCTGCCTCGGTGAGAGTCAGTGTGCCGTTCGGAAACGCAATCGAGAGCAGCGAGGCTTTTGGCCGGGTGCGAGATGACGCATCGAACCAGTGCAGCCGCCCGGCGATCATCAAATGCAGCACCAGCCAAATGTCGCCCTCGGTGCCGATCGCGATGCGCTTACCGAGATGACGCACATCAATTACGTTGCGGCCTTCGCACGCCGTCAAAGGCGGTTCCACTGTTCGTAGCAGGAACGGATTCTGCAGCAACACCCGCTCGATCGGTTGCTGCAGGATGCGATGCTCCAAAGCTTCGACGTAGACGGTAATGTCCGGAAGCTCGGGCATGGACTGAGATGGATTAGAGTTCGCGCAGTCCAGTCGTGATCGGCAACTTTGCCGCACGCAGGCTCGGCATGAGTCCGCCCACGAAACCCAGAATTAGTGCGTAGATCAGGCCTTGCAGAAGCAGAGCGGGCGTCACGGTGAATGCAAAAGTGATCTGGCTGAACGCAGCAAAGTTCATCGTCGATGCACGCATGCCGTTGAACGAGAAGTAGGAGATCAGCATGCCGATTGCGCCGCCCGCCAGCGCGAGCAGGAGCGCTTCGACAATTACCGATGTCACGACTGGGACCGAGCCGAATCCGAGTGCGCGTAAGGTCGCAATCTCGCGTGTGCGTGCGGACACAGCGGAGTACATCGTGTTCAAGGCCGCGAACACTGCGCCGAGCCCCATCAACAATGCGATCGCAATACCAATCGTGTTCACGAGCGCTCGTAATGTTCTTGATTGCTCCTCGTAGAATTCCTTCTCGCTGAACACTTTGACATTGAGTCGCGGATCCGACGTCAGCGAATCCTTGAATGGCTTCATCGCGGCAGGACTGGTCAGTTTGGCGCGCACCGATTGATAGGACGAACCGCGGTTGTAGGCGCCTTGGAGGATCGTCGCATCGGTCCAGACTTCCGATTCTGCGACGCTGCCGCGATCTTTGAAGATCCCGACTACAGTCCATTCCGTCGTGCCCCAGCGCAACTTGTTGCCGACGGTGAGTCCCGCGAATTGCTTAGCGGCGCCTTGCCCGGCGATGACTTCGAACGTGCCTGGCGTGAAATCTCTGCCTTCGATAATCTGGAATTTCTGGCGCAGCTTCTTGGCTTGTTTCGACACACCGCGCAACGGGACGTTCGCGGCAGTTCCAGTACTGCGAAGCGGTACGTCGACCACCACGTACAGTTCCGGCGATGCGATCGGGCCATCTGCATCGCGAGCAATTTCCTTGGCATCAGAAATGATGCGAGCGACATCCTGGCCGAATCCGCTGCTCATCTCATCGTTCGAGCCGCCGCGCAAAACGATGGCTACATCGGATGCGCCGGATTGATCCAGTACCGCACGGAATCCTTCCCCGATCGACAGGACGCCGATGAGCACTGTGACGACGCCCGTGATGCCGACGAGCGCGACGATGGACGACGTGAGCCGCTCGCGCATGTTGCGCACGTTCATTGCTGTGACAGCGGCGATTTGTGACATTGCGTTCGACATGCGAATTGCGCCTCGATGGTTCTTCCCGTTAGGTGCGTCGCAGCGCTTCCACGATCTTCAAGCGCCACGCCTGAGTCGCAGGAAGGGCGCTCGCCACAATGCCCAGCAGCAATGCAATCGCGAACCCAATTGCAAACGTGGATCGAGGCATGCCAAGCGCAGGAAAGAAATTTTGCAGCGCCTGTCCAATGCCCACGGATGCGCCGCCTGCGACCAACAATCCGATCGCTGCGCCAAGGAGCGTGATCAGAAGGGACTCGCCGATCACCAAACCGGTAACGGATGCACTCGAGAAACCCAACGTCTTCATCACTGCGAGTTCATTGGTGCGCTCGCGCACCGATTGACCCATCGTGTTCGCAATCACGAGCAACATCGTGAAGAACACTGCGCTCGCAACCGCCGTTACCAACGCACCGATGTTGCCCATCTGATTGGCAAAGGCTTGGGCGAATGCCTTTTCGGTTGCGGTTTTCGTTTCCGTTTCGGAGTTTGCGAACAGCGCATCCACTTTCGCGGCCATTTTTGCCGCGTCGTCCGGGTTCTGAATGCGCATCACGATCCAGCCGATGGTGTCGCGCCCGAAGCTGCGCGCCTCGTTCAAGTACTCGTGATGGAAGTACACGCTGGAAAGATCGCCATTGGTGCTGGTGAAGATCCCCGAAATCTTCATCGGCCAGGATTGCGTGCCATCTTTGTTGGTGAAGATGTTCGACCGCATGGGAATCGTGTCGCCGACCTTCCAGCCGAAGCGCTTCGCAATGAGTGTGCCGACGATCGCGCCCTGTCGATCGTTCAACCAGGCCGAACGCTCTTCTGGCGTGAGTTGCAGTTCTGGATAAACCTCCAGAAAGCTCGGTGCATCCACGGCGATAGCAACGATCTGATTGCGGTCGTCTTGGTACACGCCGCCGAACCAGTCTTGCGAGGTCGCAACGCGAACGCCATCGAGTCCGCGAACGCGTGTCAAATAACTCTCCGGCAGCGGCTGAATGAGCGACACCTTATGTGTTGTCATCAATCGATCCACGCCCGCGAGATCGGCGCCTCCTGTCAGCGCTGCACGCATGGTCTGCAGAACGCCAAACAGCAGGAATGCAACGATGATCGACGCCAACGTCAGCCAAGTGCGCAACTTCTTTCGGCCGAGATTCGACCAGAGTAAGTGCAAGTACTTCATGTGTGGCTCCGCGCTTTAAGCGGCGGCATCCTGACCGAGCTGTCCTTTGGTGAGATGCAACGTGTGTTTCGCACGTGCGGCTGCATGCGGATCGTGCGTCACCATGATGATCGTCTTACCCTGCTGCTCATTGAGCGCTTGCAGCAGGTCCAAGATTTCATCGCCTGACTTGCGATCCAAGTCGCCCGTAGGCTCGTCACACAGTAGCAGCGTCGGATCCGAGACGATCGCTCGCGCGATACCGACGCGTTGCTCTTGGCCACCCGACAACTCGCGTGGTTTGTGTTTGGCGCGTTCGCTCAGCCCGACGAGACTCAGCGCAGCCGAAGCGCGCTTGCGGCGCTCCGAGGCGGAAAGCTTGGTGAGCAGCAAAGGCAACTCGACGTTGCGCTCGGCTGTTAGCACCGGCAACAAGTTGTACATCTGAAACACGAAGCCTACGTTCGCGCCGCGCCACCGCCCCAATTGCGCATCGCTCATCTGGTCGATGCGTTGGCCGGCGATTTCGATGGAGCCTGCAGTCGGGCGATCCAGTCCGCCGATCAAATTCAGCAAGGTGGATTTTCCAGAACCGGACGGTCCCATTAGCGCGAGGAAATCGCCCTTGGGAATGTCGAGATCCAGGGCCTGCAACACGTGAACGGTTTCGACACCGCGCTTGTAGTCCTTGGCGACGCCACGCAGGCGCACGAGCGAGTCAGTCATGCTTCAGACCTCTTGTTAGTTCTTGCGAAAGCCCGCGCTGCGCCGCGCGTCTTTATGACTTCGGCTTTACTTTCGAGCCTTCTTTCAATCCATCGACCGGTTTGGCGATCACCACATCACCCGGATTGATTCCGGCAACCACTTCAACTTGTCCGTCACGCTCGCTGCCGGTGCTGACCGCGACGCGCTCGGCTTTGTCATCGCTGACGCGCCAGACGTATCGCGTTCCCGAATCTTCTGTCACTGCTGTTGCTGGAACGCGAACCGATGGGCGCGCATTCGCTGCCTTCTGCGCACCCTCGCGCTCTTCCAGGAACGTCACCTTCACGCCCATTTGCGGAAGGATGCGCGGATCGAGTTCATCGAAGCCGATACGTACGCGCACCGTTGCCTTCTGCCGATCCGCGGTGGGCACGACGCTGACTACGTGGCTTGGGATTACCCAATCCGGATAGGCGTCGAGCACAGCTTCAGTTCTTTGGTCCTGATGCACGCGATTGATGAACGCTTCGTTGACGTCCACTTCAATTTCGCGCGAATCCATGTCAACGATTGTCGCGATTCCGGTTCGGGTGAAGCCGCCGCCGGCCGACATTGGGGAGACGATCTCTCCAGGCTGCGCATCTTTTGAGACGACCACGCCATCGAACGGTGCGCGTACTAACAAGTCATCCAGATCTTGGGCGCGAACTTTCAGCGTGCCCTCGGCGACGCGTACTTCAGCCTGTAACGCATCCAGCCGGGCCTTTTGGGCGGCGACGTCGGATTGAGCTTGGTCGAGTTGCGACTCACTCACGAGTTTGTCCGCGCGCAGTTGTTCGGTGCGATGCAAGGTGCGTTGCGCTTCCGCAAGCCTCACTTCGACTTCACTCAGGTTCTTGCGGGTGGACTCCAGTTGGCGCTGCGCAAGCTGATACTGCGGCCGCATCGTCGTGTCATCGAGCCGCGCGAGCAATTGGCCTTCCTTGACGGACATGCCTTCTTCGACATGCACCTCCGCAATCTTGCCAGTGGTTTTTGCAGAGACTGTTGCCTGGCGCCTTGCAACCACGTAACCCGAAGCGTTCAACACCGCGGCGCCACCTGATGCCGTGGTGCTCGCCGGTGCAGCAGTCACGGTCTCGACCTCGATCGCGCCGGTGTGAAAGAACGCGACTGCTCCGGCGACCAACGCAACGAACAGCACGATTCCGATCAGCCACTTATATATGGGGTTCGAGCCTTGTTCGGCCGGTTCCGCTTCGCGCTCGATGCGCAGACTGTCCAGGGCGTTCTGATCGAATGACATAGATCCACTTCGCTTGGGATTGCTGAACGGCGATTTCAGCGCGAGCGGATTCTAAACGCATGTCATGTGGGCTCGTAACCGGATGTCGGCG
>DASTSB010000052.1:0-7275 GCA_035760885.1 Steroidobacteraceae bacterium
CGCATCGCCAAAGTCGCGGCGATCACGTTGTTCGCAACAGCAATGACCGCGGTCTCTGCCACCGCGATCAACGAGGAATACCAGCTCAAGGCGGTATTCCTCTTCAATTTCCTACAATTCGTCGACTGGCCCGCGAGTGCCTTCGGCGACCCTCACGCTCCTATATATGTATGCGTGCTTGGCAGCGACCCATTCGGGGACGAGCTCGATGAGGTCATGGCGGGCGAGCGCCTAGAAGGCCGCCCGATCGTCGTAGAGCGATACAAGGACGTAACAGAAGCTAGCCATTGCCATCTCGTCTTCATCGCGGAGGATTCCGAAACTCGTCAACGGCGAGCTCTAGCCGCTTTGGAGTCCAAGCCGATTTTGACTGTGGGCGAAGCGGATGACTTCGCCGCACGAGGCGGGATCATTGAGCTCGACGTTCGGGACAACCGCATCCGCCTGCTAGTCAATCTGCAAGCAGCCAACCAAGCGCAGCTCCGTTTGAGTTCGAAGCTACTGCGCAAATCGCAGATCGTTGCGTCTGCGGTGGGAGGCTAACGATGCCGCAATCAGCCTCGGCCATCCGTCGACGCGTCATGGGAATGATGCTGATCACCAGCGCCGCTGCGATTCTGCTGACTTGTAGCGGATTCGTGATTTATGAATTCACCGCCACGCGCCAGCAAGTTCTCGAACAGATCAGCACTCTCGCCCGCATCATCGCGACCAACAGCACCGCATCGCTGGCGTTTCATGATGTCGACGATGCGCAAGAAGTGTTGGCGGCACTGCGCAACGAGCCCAGCGTGTCGACCGCGGCACTCTATGACGAGGGCGGGGAGGTATTCGCTAGATATCCATCGACAGAGGCCGTGGAACACTTTCCGAAATTGCCCAGGAGCGACGGCTACAGGTACGAGAACGGCGCATGGAGCTGGATCGGTCCGGTGAACGAGCGATCCGACGCGCGACTGGGCACGTTGTACATCCGCTGGGACATGCATCGGTTCTATCAGCGCTACTGGCTCTACGGCTTGATCGCGGCCGTAGTAATGAGCACCTCGATGCTGCTCGCCTACTTGCTGTCGCGCATGTTGCATCAACGGATCTCGCGACCCATCACCTCTTTGGTCCAGGCCGCACATATCGTTTCGGAGAGGAACGACTATTCGGTTCGCGTTGAACCGGTGGGCGCTGCTGAATTTCAGCACCTTACAACGACGTTCAATGAGATGCTTGGACGCATTGAGGAACAAAATTCGGCCCTGCGCGACAAGGAGCAACGTCTCTGGGCACAGCTCTCGCGTCTCAATCTGCTACACCGAACCACACGCGCCATTGGCGAACGCCAAGACCTCCACAGCATCTATCAAGTCATTCTGCACAATCTCGAAGACAACCTACCGGTCGACTTCGCGTGCATAGCCGTTCGCGACTCCACGGAGGCGACGTTGCGAGTGGCAGGCGTAGGCAGCCGCAGTGCTGAACCTGCAGCAGTGATGCAATTGCAGCCGAATGCCGAGGTGTTCATCGAGCAGAACGGCTTATCCAAATGCCTGCAAGGGATATTGGTTTATGAGCCGGACATCCGCGGCACCCGCTACGAGATCTTGCAGCGATTCGAGAAAGCGGGCCTTGCGAGCGTGATCGCCGCACCGATGTCGGTGGAGGACCGCGTCTTCGGTGTACTGATTTGCGCCCGCACCTTACCGCAAGCATTCAGCAGCGGCGATTGCGAATTCTTACGGCAGCTGAGCGAACACGTGGCGCTGGCCGCAAATCAGGTTCAACTCTATACGGAGCTGCAGCAAGCATTCGATGAGTTACGCGTCAGCCAGCAAACCTTGATGCAACAAGAACGGTTGCGGGCACTAGGACAAATGGCGAGCGGTGTCGCTCATGACATCAATAACGCCATTTCGCCGATCTCCCTCTACACCGAGTCGTTACTGGAACGCGAACCGGGATTGAGCGAGCGGGCTCGCGAACACCTGCGCACCATTCAGCGCGCCATCGCCGATGTCGGCCAGACGGTTGCGCGCATGCGCGAGTTTTATCGCACTCGCGATCAACAAACCCAGCTGGGTGCCGTGGATCTCAATGCACTCGTCGATCAAGCGCTCACTCTTACGCGCGCTCGGTGGAGCGACATGCCGCAAGAGCGCGGCATCGTGATCGAGATCGAGCGGCAACTCGCAGCAACCCTGCCAAAGGTCAAGGGAATCGAGAGCGACATTCGCGATGCACTGACCAATCTGATCTTCAATGCCGTCGATGCGATGCCGGATGGCGGACGACTCACATTGCGTACGCGCGCGGACGGCGCGGCGGATGACGGCGAATGGATCGCTTTGGAAATCCAGGATACGGGCGTCGGCATGGATGAAGAAACGCGCCGGCGCTGCTTGGAACCGTTCTTCACAACCAAGGGCGAACGCGGCACAGGCATGGGGTTGGCGATGGTCTACGGTATGGCAAAACGCCAGGGAGCTCAGTTGGAGATCGACAGCGCAGTGGGCCGCGGCACGACGATACGGATCAAATTTGCACGAGCCGAAGAGAGCGGCGCCGAGACATACGTAGCGGGTTCCAATTTGCGCGCACGCTCGCTGAAGCTGCTCGTGGTCGACGACGATCCGCTACTGCGCGAGGCGCTCTTCAACATCCTGCAAAGCGAAGGTCATACGGTCACGCTGGCCGACGGTGGACAAGCCGGAATCGATGCGTTCGTTGCCTCAATGGGCGATGTTCCGTTCGATGCCGTCTTCACCGATCTTGGCATGCCCTATGTTGACGGGCGCGCCGTGGCGAAGGCGATCAAAGCCAACGATCCGCACACGTCCGTCATCATGCTCACGGGTTGGGGGCAGCGCTTGAACACCGAACAGACCGTGCCGCCTAACGTGGACGTCGTATTGAGCAAACCACCCAGCTTGCAGGACCTGCGTCGGACGCTCGCGCAAGTCAGTGCGCTGCGGTCAAAACGCGCATAACTTCTCATGTCCCACATCACCCATCCGCGGCTGCTCATTGTGGATGACGATCCAGCTCAGATGCGTGCCCTGTGCACGACGTTGGAGTTGGAAGGCTATCCAAGCACTGGCTACACCTCCGCGCGCCAGGCCCTTAGTGCATTTGATGCCCATCAGTTTGATCTGGTGCTCACCGATCTGACCATGCCGGACATGAACGGAATCGAATTCTTGCGCACGCTGCGCGAGCGCGATCCAACGGTGATCGGCATCGTCATGACAGGCCAAGGGACGATCGATAGTGCTGTGGCGGCCATGAAGGCCGGCGCGCTCGACTACATCTTGAAGCCCTTCACGTTGCGGATGATCGTTCCAGTTCTGGATCGCGCCTACACGGTGCGCAGCTTACGCAAGGAGAATGTGGAGCTGCGCGAAACCGAAGAGCTGATTCGCAATATGAATCTGAGCCTAGAGGCCTGCGTTCGCGACAGAACGCAACAACTGATGGATGCCAATAAAGAGCTGGACGCGTTCACTCACTCGATCTCGCATGA
This sequence comes from Steroidobacteraceae bacterium, assembly GCA_035760885.1. Classification (GTDB taxonomy): domain Bacteria; phylum Pseudomonadota; class Gammaproteobacteria; order Steroidobacterales; family Steroidobacteraceae; genus Steroidobacter. The sequence goes on from DASTSB010000052.1 coordinate 3,512, forward strand.
TCTGCGTGCGCCCTTGCGCGCGATCGACGGCTTCAGCCGTTTGCTTGCCGATCACTACTCCAACTCGTTGGATACCCAAGGGCGCGACTACCTCGATCGAGTCCTGCAATCGACCAAGCGTATGGAACAGTTGATTGAAGATCTCATGCGACTCTCCCGCATCTCGCAGGCCGAATTGCACCGACGCGACGTCGATCTAACCGCGCTCGCACAGGAGATTTTGGACGAGCTTCGCAGCAACGACCGCACTCGCGTGGTAGACACAGTCGTCGCGTCAGGCATGCACTGTCACGCCGACCCACGTTTGCTTCGCATCGCTCTGGAGAATCTGCTCGGCAACGCGTGGAAGTTCACGGCCAAGACATCACCTGCCCGCATCGACGTGGGCAGCGATAGAGCCGACCGCTTCTATGTTCGAGACAACGGGGCCGGCTTCGACAGCAATCAAGCAAGCGGTTTGTTCAGCCCATTTCGCCGCTTGCACTCGGCAGCGGAATTCGCGGGCACTGGAGTGGGGTTGTCGATCGTGCAACGGATCATTCGGCGTCATGGCGGACGCGTCGATGCGCAAGCAGCACCGGGACGAGGCGCCACGTTCCTCTTCACGCTGCCACAGGAGGACTCAGCCGGTGAACATTCGGTTCAATAGTTTTTTTCGCGCGGGACTGACATTGGTGTGCTGCTGCACATGGTTGTGCATGGACGCGCAGGCGATGGGGCAATCGCGAGACGCTAGTGCACTCAAGGATCTGTCTCTCGATGAACTGATGAATCTCGAAGTCACGTCGGTATCGAGATCGACTGAGCCGCTCGAGAATGCGTCGGCGGCAGTCACCGTCATCACGAGCGATGAGATACGCCGCTCCGGCGCGACCACCATTCCCGATGCGCTGCGCTTTGTGCCGGGACTGCATGTCGCCCAACGCAACGCCAACTCGTGGGCAATCGGATCGCGAGGATTCAGCAGCATCAACTCGGAGAAGTTGTTGGTATTGAGCGATACGCGCAGCCTGTACACGCCCCTGTTCTCCGGCGTGTTTTGGGATTCCCAGGACTACTTAATGCATGACATCGAGCGCATCGAAGTCATTCGCGGCCCCGGTGCAGCGCTGTGGGGTTCGAACGCCGTGAATGGCGTCATCAGCATCACGACCAAGAACGCGCGCGACACCCAGGATCTGTATCTAGAGTCCCGTGCAGGAACCGAGGAGCGTGCGATGGGTGCGGCGCGCTACGGCGGCCGACTGGGCGACAGCGGATTCTTCCGCGTATTCGGTCAGTACACCGAGCGCGACGCAACCTATCACCCGGACAACGATCGTTCCGACGATTGGCGCATGGGTCATGCCGGATTCCGCGCCGACTGGGACACCAGCGATACAGACTCTTTTACGCTGCAAGGCGATGCGTACCAAGGCAATGCGGGCCAACTGCGACCGGGCGTATCGATCATCGGTCGTGAGGAACCGGTCGGCGATCTGGAAGTGAAAAAAACCGGTGCGAACGTACTCGGCCGATGGGAGCACAGAACTGCGTCCGGCGCGAATGCGCAAACACGCTTTTACTACGACCGCACGCATCGCAACGATCCGAGCTTCATCGACGATCTCGATACATTCGATCTCGATTTTCAGTATGGCTTCGTTGCCGGATCCATCCATCAGGCCGTGTGGGGCGTGAACTATCGCTACACCAATAATCGCAATCACGGACGCGGCGTGTTCGCGTTGCGTCCTGAGTCCTCGAGAGACTCCGTTGCCAGCGGTTTCGTGCAAGACCAAATTGCGATTGCAGAGCGCGGGCAACTCACGCTCGGCACCAAAGTCGAATACAACGACTTCAGCGGCTTCGAATGGCAACCCAGCATCCGCCTGGCTTGGGAGCTACCGCCGGCAAGCAACGTGTGGGCATCCATTTCGCGTGCCGTGCGCGTCCCTACGCGACTCGAACGCGATGTTGCGATCGATGCGACCGATCCAAATGGGAATCCCGTCGCTCGCCTCCTCGGGAGCGACGACTTCGACTCCGAAGAATTGCTGGCTTACGAAGTGGGCTATCGCTGGCAAGCGGCCTCGCGTCTATCGATCGATATCGCCGCCTATCGCAATGAGTACCAGGGACTCGCATCGCTCGAATTCGGCGATCCGTTCGTGGATTCGCAAACCGGTCAAACAGTGATCCCGATCGTCAATCGCAATTTGACCGATGGTCATTCGCAGGGCATCGAAACGCAAGCGACCTATGCGCCGACATCATCGTGGCGCCTGACGGCGACGTATGCCTATGTGGATCTGCATCTTGATCCTCATGGCCAAGATTTGAATCGCGGGACGTTCCTCGAGGGCGCGACGCCCCGCAACCAATTCGGGCTGCGCTCATCTTGGAACCTTCCGCATGAGATCGAAGTGGATGCGCAGTTTCGCTATCTGAGCAGGATTCGCAGCCTCCCGGAGATCGTGGACGGCTCGGGGATCGATGGCTATTCGAGTTTAGATCTGCACGTTGCTTGGCATCCGCTGCCGCAATGGACCGTCGCGATCGTTGGTCAGAATCTGCTCGACAAACATCATGTCGAGTTCGGCACGCCCGATGGCCGCGGCGAGATCGAACGATCGGTCTATGCGAAAGTGGCGTATGGGATGTGAGCATTCGGGTGCGATGCATCCGCGGTTATCGGAGCCGGACGCAACACAAAGAACACAAAGGAAAATGGTAAGCACGCAACAGCGAACGCTGCTCGCATAAGGGCTTCGCCGGAAGCGGGATGAAGAATTAGCCGCAGAGAACGCAAAAAAGAATTTTGATATATCGCGACAAAGTGTCAGCGTGAGAGCCTGTCCAGAACTTTGTGTAACTGCTCAGCGCTGTGATCGAGGGAAAACTCCGCCGCTTTGTTACGTCAGCTTCGCTTAGCTCTGAGCATCCTGTTAATCCTGTTCATCCTGTCATTCTCTTAATTCCGCTCCCAGACCACAGCAAAGAAATTTAGACAGGATTAACAAGATGAACAGGATGGATGAGATAGGAGCATATGTTTTATCTCCGAGCATCCTGTTGTCCTGTGCGTTGTTCTTTTTTGCGTTCTCTGCGGTTAATTTTTCTTCTCCGATGGAGGCGCAGCTATCTTCGCCCGACGCGGAGGCTTCGCCCGATCGATCGCGGCATCGCTTTCGCTTTCGAGCTGGAACACGAGCACTGAGCGGCCGGTGACGGCATACGTATCGCCGGTCGCGAAGTTCACTTTGTGCTCCGCGAGACCGAGCGGCAGATTGGTATCGATGAGCAATGCCCAACGCGCATCGGTCGCCTCGCCGGGCAACGTAAAGTTAACAACATCGTGATACGCGTTGAAAATCACCAGCAGCGTCGCATCTTGACCGCGTTGCTTGATACCCGTGGCCTGTGCACGTCCGTCGAGCAACATGCCGAAGCACAGCATCATGCTGTCGGCCCACTGCTCGTCTTGCATCTCAGTGCCCGAAGCATTGATCCAAGTGATCTCTTTGAGCTCGATACGCTCGTTCATCTCCGCAGACAGGAATCGATTGCGACGCAGGATCGGATACTTGTGCCGCAGTTCGATGAGCTGACGCACGAAGTTCACCGTCGCCTCGTTGCGCTCACACAGCGACCAGTCCACCCAACTGATCTCGTTGTCTTGGCAGTAGGCGTTGTTGTTGCCTTGCTGCGTGCGACCGAACTCATCGCCCGCCAACATCATCGGCGTGCCTTGCGAGAAGAACAGAGTGGCGAAGAAATTGCGC
>DASTSB010000053.1:0-7369 GCA_035760885.1 Steroidobacteraceae bacterium
ATGCGGTGATGAGCATAACGGCGGCGGAGTTCCGCAATGAGATCAATTCCATCCGCATCTTCGAGTACGCGATCGACGATCGCGATCGGAAACACGATCGCCTCCATCGCTTGGCGCGCTTCTGCCGCTGAGCTGACGAGAAACGTCTCGAACCCCTGACGAGCCAGCTCGCGCTCCAGGAGCTTTCGCATCGCCGGATCGTCTTCCACGATAAGAACCGACGGACGCGACCGCTCTGTGGCGCTGTTAGCAACTGCCGATGATGCTTTCTCGCTGAACTCGAATGGCAAGTACCGCTCCTGACGTCACTGCAAAGCAACTGAACCAGAACAGATTCAATCTTGCGTATTGAGCCGTCTAAGACGCGATTGTTCAACAAAGCAGCCGCGCCATCTCCTCTTGAGAATTACGCCCTACTCCTTAGGGTTTGGTCTGATACTCAGCAACCAACTCTTGCAGCCAACCCTCAACCCTCAACCCTCAACTCTCAACTCTCAACCGAAGACGAATTGATCAAAACGGCTGCTCCATCGGCATCAGGTTGTGACTCAAGTGATGCATGATCCAAATCGATCCCGCCACGATCAGAAACACGACCATCACCCCAAACGCCAGCGCGAGCACGTTGTTCGTGTTGTCAGGCCCGGTGGTGATGTGTAGGAAAAACACCAAGTGCACGCCCATCTGCGCGATGGCCAAGACGATGAGCGCAACCGGAACGGCGGGCGCGTAGACGAGATTCGATCCTGCCAACAGAAACGCTGCCACGGTGAGGACGATCGAGAATGCGAGTCCGAGATTGGCATTGCGAATCCAGTGACCGATCTCCTCCGGCGGTTCATCGCCCGGCGCATGATCCTCGTGCTCCGGAACGTCGCCTTGATACAGCTCCGGATCCAGTTGGTGCGTACTCATGCGCGGCTCCCAATGAGATATACGATGGTGAAGATCCCGATCCAAACGATGTCGAGCGCGTGCCAGAACAGATTGAAGCAAATCAGTCGATGCACGATCTCGCGCCGGAATCCTTTCACCTGCACTTGCGCCATCATCGTCGCAAGCCACATTCCACCGACGGTCACATGTGCCCCATGCAAGCCCACCAGCCCGAAGAACGCAGTCAGCATGCCGCTTCGTTGCGGCGTGATACCTCTACTCGCAAGTTCGATGAACTCCTGCAGTTCCAGCAGCACAAAGCCGAGCCCCAGAAGTCCGGTGATCAACAGAAATATCTGCGTCCAGAGCAGATTCCGCGCGTTCGTCGCCGCGAAACCGAGCATGCAGGTATAACTTGAGAGAAGCAGCAGGCCGGTTTCGAATGCGACGCGGTGAAGATCGACGATGTCGACGATCGTCGGGCCGCCGGCAGTCGCATCTCTTTGCACAGCAAACGCAGCGAAGAAGCACGCGAAAACGACGATATCGCTGAGTAGAAAAATCCAGAAACCGTAGCCGACGATGATGCGCTTGGTTGCAGGCCCGGTGGCGCCGTGACCCGCGCCTTGAATCGGTTCGCCGGCGACATGCGCGCGATGGCCCAGTCCGTACGGATCTTCGCGAACGCGGCGCAGCGCCTCTACGCTTGCGGGCAGACCTCCTTCGCTCACGGCGTTGCCTCTTGCTGGGAGAGCCGCTTGAGCAATGCCTCGCGAGCCGCACGTCGAGCGCGATCGACGCGAGCGACTTCTTCGACGGGCACCTCGAATTCGTGAACGTCGCGCCACGCGAATACGACGAAGCCCGCGAATGCGGCAGCGAATGCCGCGATCGCTAACCACCAGATGTGCCAGACCATCGCGAACCCAAACACCGAGGTGAAAAACGCGGTGTAGAAGCCAACCGAACTATTCACAGGCATTTCGATCGGTTCGTACTTGGGTTCTGGTGCGAGTTGCTGCGTCTCCACGGCTCTCTGCTTGATGCCCCAGTACGCCTCCTCGCCTTCTACATTCGGCATCACGGCAAAATTGAAAAAGGGCGGTGGCGAGGGGGTCGCCCATTCCAGCGAGCGGCCATCCCACAAGTCACCGGTGAGGTCGCGCAACTTATCGCGATTGCGGATGCTCACGACGAGCTGCGTCACTTGTGCAATCACGCCGAGAATGAGAATTGCGACGCCAACGACGGACACGTACAACCATGGCCGCCACTCGAGCACATTGATGTGCTGCAAGCGTCGCGTCATGCCCGCGAGACCGAGCACGTACAACGGCGTGAACGTGACCCAGAACCCAATGAAGGCACACCAGAACGCCGCTTTGCCCCAACCCTTATGCAGCGCAAATCCGAACGCCTTCGGAAACCAGAACTCCATGCCCGCAAACACGGCGAACACGACGCCGCCCACGATCACGTTGTGGAAGTGAGCGACGAGAAACATCGAGTTGTGCGTGAGGAAGTCGGCGGGCGGCACCGCGAGCAGCACGCCCGTAAGCCCGCCGATGATGAAGGTGAAGATGAAGCCCAGCGACCACAGCATGGGGACTTCGAAACGCACCCGTCCGCCGTACATGGTGAAGATCCAGTTGTAGATCTTCACGCCGGTGCCTACGGCGATGATGCTCGATGAGATGCCGAAGAACGTGTTGACTGCCGCGCCCGCGCCCATCGTGAAGAAGTGATGCAGCCACACGACCATGGACACGATGCAGATGAATAGCGTAGCCGCCACCATCGAGCGGTATCCGAACAGCGGTTTGCCGGAGAACGTGGGAAAGATCTCCGAGAAGATCCCGAATGCAGGCAGCACCAAGATGTACACCTCGGGATGACCCCAGGCCCACACGAGATTCACGAACATCATCGGGTTACCGCCGGCCGTATTCGTGAAGTAATTCCAGCCGACGTAGCGATCGAGCGTGAGCATCGCCAGTGTCGCAGTCAGAATGGGGAATGCCGCAACGATCAACAGGCAAGATGCCAACGCAGTCCAGCAAAACACCGGCATGCGTAAGTAGCTCATCCCACGACAACGCATCTTCAATATGGTTGTGACGATGTTGATACCGGTGATGAGTGTTCCTATGCCCGAGATCTGCACAGCCCAGAGGTAGTAATCGACACCCACACCGGGCGTGTAAGTGGTTTCGCTCAACGGGGGATAGGGCAACCAGCCGGTGCGTGCGAATTCTCCAATGAAGAGCGAGACGTTCACGAGCAATGCGCCACTCGCGGTCAACCAAAACCCCACTGAATTGAAGGTTGGGAACGCCACGTCGCGCACGCCGAGCTGCAAGGGCACCAAGTAATTCATGAAGCCAAGCACCAAAGGCATGGCGCCGAACAAGATCATGATCGTGCCGTGTGCGGTGAAGATTTGATCGTAGTGTTCCGGCGGCAAATAGCCCGCGGAGCCGATTGCAACGGCTTGCTGAGTGCGCATCATGATCGCGTCCGCAAATCCGCGAATCAGCATCAGGGTGCCGAGCAAGCAGTACATGATGCCGATGCGTTTGTGATCGACGCTCGTGATCCACTCGCGCCACAGATACGGCCACCAGTGCTTCACCGTGACCAGAATCAACACGCCGACGATGAGCAGAATCAGAATGACGGAAGTGACGAGCGGAATCGGCTGCGATACGGGGATCGCGGACCAGTCGAGTTTGCCGAACATCGTCAATCCTTTCCGCCGGTGGATACTTCACGGCCAGCGTGTTGCGGACTTTCGGGCTGCGGCCCGGGGCCCGGAGGAATGCGTTGACTCACGACTGCATGGAAGAGTTGGGGATCCACGCTTCCGAACGTTACGGGGGGCACGTTTTGCGTCTGCCGCATGAGCCGTGCGTACACGGCTTCGTCGAGTACCGAACCGCCGGCCTGAGCCCTTTGCACCCACGCATCGAAGTCGCCCGATGAGAGGCTGTGCACGTCGAACTGCATGTCCGAAAATCCATCGCCGGAGAATTGGGCCGATGTACCCCAGACCTTCGCTGGATTGTCTGCCTGCAAGTGCAGTTGCGAGACCATCCCCGGCATTGCGTAAATCATGGAGCCCAACCGCGGCACGAAGAACACGTTGAACACGCTCGCCGACGTGATGGAAAAATGTACCGGGGTTCCTGCCGGCATCACCAATTCGTTGAGACTCGCGATGCGCTGCTGCGGATAGATGAACAGCCATTTCCAATCGAGCGCAACGACCTGAACCTCTAAGGGCGCCGTCTTCGATGGCAAGGGCCTGAACGGATCGAGCTTGTAGGAGCCGATCCAAATCACACCGCCGATAAACATGATCGTGAGCGTTGGGATCGACCAAACGACGGCTTCGATACGACCGGAATAGGACCAGTACGGCAGGTACTCTGCTTTGCGGTTCGATGCGCGGTAGTGCCATGCCATCCAAAACGCTAACAGGATGGTAGGAATGACAATCGCAAGCATGATCACCGTCGCATTGATCAAGATCTTTGCGTCATTCGCACCCACAGGGCCGATCGGGTCGAGCACGCCACCCGAACAAGACCCGAGCGCGACACTCGCGAGAGCCAGTGACAAACGACTGCATGCACGTGCGCAGACGCTGCTCGATGAATGCAAGCGACCCATGCGGGAGCCTCCCTACCGGGAGCGCAATAAACAGTTCAAGGGCGAAGATGTTCCGATGGAACTCATTAAGGAAGATCACTGATTGCCGCGCGATTGTGCGTAATGAGTTCGAACGGCTAAGCCGCCACAATGGATAGAGTCTTCGTGCATGAGGAGCAATGCTATGCCGTACTACGTGGCGAAAACGGTCACAGGCCCATTCGATCGCGCCCTTGCTGAGGTTGTCGAGCATCTAAAGAATGAAGGTTTCGGTGTCCTCACCGACATTGATGTGCAGGCCACACTCAAGAACAAGATTGGTGCCAATATTTCCCAGTATCGTATTCTCGGTGCATGCAACCCTGGATTCGCACACGAGGCACTCAAGCTCGAGGACAAATTGGGCGTGTTGCTTCCGTGCAATGTCATCGTGCGGGAAACATCGGACGGAAAAGTCGAGGTCGCCAGTGTCGATCCCGTCGTCGCGATGGAGCGCACCGGGAACGCTGCGCTGGCAACCACGGCCGAGGAAGTGCGTCGCCGACTATCCAATGCGATCAACGCAGTCACGTAAGAGACGAACTCTGCAGGAACGACAATGAAGTACTTTCGCTTCAGTTGGTTGGCTCTACTTGCACTTGCAACTACGGCACTCGCCGGCGTTGATGAGGAGTTGATCAAAACCCTTCCGAATGTGCGCGAGCCCCAGACGAATCGAATCGTCAGCGGTGCCATCGGTGCTACCGACATCGGACGGATCCGCGCGGCCGGCGTGAAGCACGTCATCAATTTGCGCACGCCTCAAGAGATGCAGGATCTAAACGAGGGCGAGATCGCCAAGGGACTCGGACTTGACTACCAGTCGATCCCAATCGCGGGCGCTCAGTCACTCACCAAAGAGAATGCCGGCAAGCTGGATGAAGCGCTCAAACAGGCAGGCGACGACCCGACTGTCGTTCACTGCGCGAGCGGCAATCGCGTAGGCGCCCTGATTGCACTGCGCGAGGCCTGGATCAACGGCAAGTCCACCGAAGCCGCGATTGCCGAAGGCAAGCGCTGGGGCCTGACCTCACTCGAAGCGGCGGTGCGTACGAAGCTGGAAGAGACGCCGAAGTAACAGCGGCAACCTCTTGCCCTCAACAGACGACCCCCAACAAACAACTCCCAACAGACAACTCTCAACAGACAACTTCTAAAGGAACGGTGTGAAGTGAAAGCGCGATGCGCGTGAACGGTGTTGGCAAGGCGATGTGTGTTGGCCATTGAGGCAGATCGAGCGATGGTGCTTGCATCGATTGACCGTTTGCAGCCAGACAGCCAACCGAGCCAACAAACCCAACACCACGTTACATGCGCAGCGCACACATGCTAAACCCGATGCTCCCAGTGTCCCCAGTGGAGTTCCGATCTCTTCGGCGCGAAGCAACAGATAGGCACCCGCCTGCGCGGGTGTGACGATCAAAAAATCTCCGTGTTGGAGGCTCCGCGTCGTAGCGCGGCTTACACCTGACACTCCACACATCACACGTTCTTTCGGGTGGCCTTGGCATTGCGTCTGTGTTCTTCCCGCGCTTGTTACTCAGGGCTTCTCTTGAAATGTCCCCCGCGAACCTTGATCTAGATCAAGGCACCGACACCGCTCGGCCCACTACCCTGCTGCGCCCCACTCCCGAACTTCTATTGGACTTTGATGACAGAACCCGAATTGAGCGACGAAGAACGCCGTGCCCGCATCGTGCAGCAAATGCGAGAACGCACGGGAATCGATGAAGCGATGATCGAGCGGCTGGTGCGCGGTTTTTATACCCGCGTGCGCCAGGACGAGTTACTCGGTCCGGTTTTCGATTCGCGCATCCACGATTGGGAGCCGCATCTGCAACGGATGTGCGACTTCTGGTCCTCTGTCGTGCTCTCGAGCGGCGTCTATCACGGGCAACCGATGCGCATGCATTTGCCGTTGCCGGTGGACTCCAAACATTTCGACCGCTGGCTGGCTCTATTCGAGGACACCGCTCGGGAGTTGTTCTCGGAGCGCATCGCTCAGGAATTCATCTTTCGCGCGCAGCGCATCGCCACGAGCCTCGAACTCGGCATTGCCAGCAATCACGGAGTGCTGCTGGGTCGCGGCGAGCGATTCACGCTCGCAGAGTAGTCGGCATACCTGCCGTTGCAGCGCCGTCACGCACGATACGTCGTGATGGCACTCGCCAGGGCGTTCACGATCTGCCTAAGATCAACGGGCTTCTGCAAGCACGGCACATCGGCAAGGTCCTGCGGAATGACTGCTTGGTCGTAACCGGTAATGAATACGAAGGGAACGCCGTGCCATCGCAGCTCCGATGCGAGCTCGAATGAGGCACCGTTGCCTAGATTGATATCCACGACAGCTGCCGTCGGCGAGCTGCTGCCGATCTCGCTGCGAGCTCGACTCTGAGATGCGCAGGGCCCCACGACGTCCGCGCCTGCGCCACGCAGTGCCCGCGCGGTGTCGGACGCCATATAGAAATCATCCTCGGCCACCAAGATGCGCTCGCCGCTCAAATCGGCTTCGCCGCTCATGTCCAAGACACCGCCGAACAAGGTCGCACGCGGCGCATCCGTTTCCAGAATGCTCGCGCCCTCCTTGAGCGGAATTTCCAGATGACATTGAGCACCCTCGGATGTGATCTCGACCTGCCCCCGACCGCCCAGCTCATACGGAATGCGAGCTTCGATAAGCTCCCGGCCGAAACCACGGCGTCGCGACGTCGCTAGCATCACACGATCGATTTGCGCGCCGTATTCGTTCCAATCGAAACTTAGCCACGGTATGCCGCGCTTCTCGACGATCGTCCACGAGACG
>DASTSB010000054.1:0-22119 GCA_035760885.1 Steroidobacteraceae bacterium
AAACCGAGCATCCGAGGATTCGACATTGAATGACTTAGCCAAGAACATCGTGCTGTGGATCGTGATCGCAGTCGTGGTCGCCACAGTCGTGAGCAATTTCAGTGGCCGAGCGGGCCAGGTCCAAGAGATCCCGTATTCGACGTTCCTCGATCAAGTCAAAGACGGCGGTGTCGCCGAAGTCACGTTCAAAGGCGATCAGCTGCGCGGCAAGCGCACGAACGGCGAAGACTTCATGGTCTACAACCCCGAAACCGACTACACATCGCTGATCGGGACCCTCCAGAAGGAGCACGTGAAGATCAGTGCGGCGGCGCCCGAGCGCCAATCGTTCCTGATGCAGTTGTTCATTTCCTCGTTCCCGATCCTGCTGCTGATTGCGGTCTGGGTCTACTTCATGCGCCAGATGCAAGGCGGTGCAGGGGGGCGGGGCGCGATGTCGTTCGGTAAGAGTCGAGCGCGGCTCTTAGGCGAGGACCAGGTTCAAGTCACGTTCGCAGATGTGGCGGGCGTCGACGAAGCGAAGGAAGAAGTCGTCGAAATCGTCGAGTTCCTGAAGGACCCCGGCAAGTTCCAGCGCCTGGGCGGCAAGATTCCGCGTGGCGTGCTGATGGTGGGCTCGCCCGGTACCGGTAAGACGTTGCTCGCCCGTGCGATCGCCGGCGAAGCCAAGGTGCCGTTCTTCACGATCTCAGGCTCGGACTTCGTCGAGATGTTCGTCGGCGTGGGTGCATCCCGCGTCCGCGACATGTTCGATCAAGCGAAGAAGCACGCTCCCTGCATTATCTTCATCGACGAAATCGATGCCGTCGGCCGCCACCGTGGTGCAGGTCTCGGCGGTGGGCACGATGAGCGCGAGCAGACGCTCAATCAGTTGCTGGTGGAGATGGATGGGTTCGAAGGCACCGAGGGCGTGATCGTCATTGCCGCCACGAATCGTCCTGACGTGCTCGATCCGGCGTTGCTGCGTCCAGGTCGCTTCGACCGCCAGGTCGTCGTTCCGCTTCCGGATGTTCGCGGTCGCGAGCAAATCCTGAAGGTTCACATGCGCAAGTTGCCGCTGGCAGAGGACGTGAAACCGCAAATCATCGCCCGCGGCACGCCAGGCTTCTCCGGCGCGGATCTTGCGAATCTCGTCAACGAAGCCGCTTTGTTCGCCGCACGTGCCAATCGTCGCACCGTCACGATGGACGAATTCGAGCGTGCAAAGGACAAGATCATGATGGGCGCCGAGCGCCGTTCCATGGTCATGGACGATCAGGAGAAGAAGCTCACCGCCTATCACGAAGCCGGGCACGCCATCGTTGGACTGTCAGTGCCTGAGCACGATCCGGTTTACAAGGTCACGATCATTCCGCGCGGTCGCGCGCTCGGCGTCACGATGTTCCTTCCAGAATCCGATCGCTACAGCACGAGCAAGCGTCGTTTGGAAAGCCGCATCACCACCTTGTTCGGCGGCCGTATTGCGGAAGAAATTATCTTCGGCAATGAGTCGGTCACGACCGGCGCGTCGAATGACATCGAACGTGCGACGGAAATCGCTCGCAACATGGTCACGCGTTGGGGCTTGTCGGAAAAGCTGGGTCCGCTCACGTACGCGGAAGAATCCGGTGAGGTGTTCTTGGGTCGATCCGTTACGCAGCACAAGCAGGTTTCGGATGTGACGGCTCACACGATCGATGAGGAAGTTCGTGGGCTGATTAATACCAACTATCAGCGCGCCAAGAGCATCCTCGAAGCTAATCTGGACAAGCTCCACAAGATGTCCGAGGCGTTGATCAAGTACGAGACCATCGACGAAACTCAGATTCGCGACATCATGGAAGGCCGGGATCCGCAGCCGCCCGCGGGTTGGGATGACAGCACGACGCCGACGTCCGGCAGCAAGCCTCGCGAACGAGCCGAAAAACCTGAGACGCCGATCGGCAAGCCGGCTAGCCAGCACTGATCGGTTCAAGTCTTAGTTGCACTACGAAGCCCGCCTTTGTGCGGGCTTCGTCTTGTTGGGGAGCCGCCTAACGATGTTGCTCAACTGTGGCGATCGAGCGATCGACCTTTCAGAGCCCAGAGTGATGGGCATTCTGAATGTCACGCCGGATTCCTTCTCCGACGGCGGTCGATACGCAGATCATCGAGTCGCGCTCGATCGCGCGCGTCGCATGGTCGAACAGGGCGCCGCCATCATCGACGTGGGCGGAGAGTCCACGCGACCGGGCTCTGAAGTCGTGGACGCCGCGGAGGAAATGCGCCGAGTCGTACCAGTCATTCAGGCGATAGCAGATCACTTAGACGTCGCGATCTCGATCGACACGAACAAGGCGGCGGTGATGGAAGCGGCCATCGATGCTGGCGCGCATCTCATCAACGACGTGCGTGCGCTGCAGGAGCCGGGTGCCCTCGAACTTGCGGCGCAAAGCCGGGCAGCAGTGTGCCTCATGCACATGCAAGGCAATCCCAAGACAATGCAGCAGGAGCCTCACTACGTTGATGTCGTCGGCGAGGTCGCCGCATTCCTTCGCGAGCGGGCTGCTGCATGTGAGGTCGCTGGAATTGACCGAAGTCGCATTTTGATCGATCCGGGCATCGGCTTCGGCAAGCGACTTGAGCATAATCTCGCGCTGCTGGCGGCCACCCGAGTTTTAGCTGCAGACGGGCTGCCTGTCTTGATCGGTGTATCTCGCAAATCCATGTTCTCGGCCCTGCTCGGGCGTGCGGTAGAGGAGAGAATGGTCGGCGGTGTTGCGGTTGCCACTGCAGCAGTATTGGCGGGTGCAAAAGTCATTCGAACGCACGACGTTCGCGAGACTGTGGACGCAGTCAGAGTCGCGCATGCGCTGCGAGTGCACGGCTATGCGTCCTTTAGATAGATAGTTGATTCAAAAATTGGAGTTCGAACGTGGGCCGAAAGTATTTTGGGACCGACGGTGTGCGCGGCAGAGTGGGCCAACACCCGATGACCGTGGATTTCGCGTTGAAGTTGGCAAGCTCCGCGGGTCGAGTGCTCGCGCCGAATGGCGGCACAGTGTTGGTCGGTAAGGACACGCGCTTGTCCGGGTACATGTTCGAGTCCGCATTGGAAGCAGGGTTCGTTGCTGCCGGCGTGAACGTCATGTTGATCGGCCCTCTGCCCACACCCGGCATCGCTTATCTCACCACTCGTTTCGAATGCGACTTCGGCGTGGTGATCAGCGCCTCGCACAATCCTTACGAAGACAACGGGATCAAATTTTTCGATCGCAACGGCGGTAAGCTCAGCGACGAGATCGAACTGCAAATCGAGGAGCATCTGGCAGAGCCGCCCGTCACTCGTGCCTCGGGCGAGCTTGGACGCGCGACGCGGGTCGACAAATCCCGCGTCCGCTACCAAGAGTTCTGCATGTCCACCGTGCCGGGACTCGACCTGAGCGGATTCAAGATCGTGATCGACTGTGCGAATGGGGCTGGGTACAAAGTGGGCCCGCGCATCCTTGCTGATCTGGGCGCCGAAATCGTCCCGATTGGTTGCTCGCCGAACGGTCGCAACATCAATCTGAACTGCGGCTCCACCGCCACCGAACTCATCCAGCTGACCGTGCCGGGCGTCCGCGCTCAGGTCGGTATTGCGCTCGATGGCGATGGCGATCGCCTCGTCATGGTCGATCACCTCGGCCGCGTGGTCGACGGCGATCAACTGCTCTACATCATCGCCCGCGCACGACACGAACAAAAAACTCTCGTGGGTCCGGTCGTCGGGACGGTAATGAGCAATCTTGGTCTTGAACACGCCTTGACGCGTGAAGGCATCGGCTTTCATCGCGCCAAAGTCGGCGATCGTTACGTGCTCGAAAAACTCCGCGAGACGGGCGGGGTGTTGGGCGGTGAGACTTCGGGGCACTTGCTGTGCTTGGACCGAACCACAACGGGCGATGCGATCATCAGTGCCCTTCAGGTGCTCGAGATTATGAAGCGCACCGGCCGCAGCCTCGCCGAACTCGCGGCGCCGATGTCGAAGTATCCGCAGGTCATGGAAAACGTCCGTGTTGCCAAACGCATCGACCCGAACAGCAGTCCTGCGGTTCGCGATGCGCTCGCGGCAGCCGAATCGAAGCTCGGCGGCCAGGGCCGCATCGTTCTGCGTGCGTCCGGAACAGAGCCCGTGATTCGGGTGATGGTCGAGGGGAGTGATGAACGCCTGGTGCGCGAACTTGCCAAAGAGCTGGCCGGACATGTGATGCGGGCAGCACAGGCTTAACTCTTCTTAAACCGGCGTGTGCGCTGCACCTTACGTTGCTTTCCCCGAGAGGCGTCGTTAAGCTTCGCGCCCTTTTCAGGGCTAGCGCCGCTCGGCGATCCGGCCCGTCGACATAAATGAGGTCAGGCGATGCGACGCCCCTTGGTAGCAGGCAACTGGAAGATGCACGGCACGCGCGCCGAAAACGCGCAGCTCATCGAGAGCCTTTTGCTCGGCCTGCCCGGCGAAACGGCTGCGGAAATCGTTGTCTGTCCGCCGTTCACATATTTATGGGAAGTCGCTCGGCTGCTGAAGTCGTCGAGCGTAGGTCTGGGCTCGCAGTCGGTGTGCGCGGAAGCTGTCGGTGCTTTCACCGGAGAAGTGTCCGCGGCCATGTTGAAGGACGTTGGCTGCGGCTATGTGATCGTCGGTCATTCCGAACGTCGCGCCATCTACAAAGAAGACGATGCGCTGGTTGCGCGCAAGTTCTTGGCGGCACAGTCGCAGGGACTCATCCCTATTCTGTGTGTCGGTGAAACGCTCGAAGAGCGCGAGTCCAGTCAAACGACGAAGGTCGTTTCGCGCCAGCTGGCTGCAGTTGTGGATCTGGTGGGCATCGCTGCTTTCGCGCGATCTGTCGTCGCGTACGAGCCTGTGTGGGCAATCGGGACCGGCAAGACTGCGACTCCCGCCCAGGCACAGGAAGTTCACGCGCACATTCGGGCTGAGCTTGCGGCTCGAGATGCTAAGATCGCGTCCGAATTGCGCATCCTCTACGGCGGCAGTGTCAAAGCGGCCAACGCGCGGGAGATCTTCGCAATGCAGGATGTGGACGGCGGCCTGATCGGCGGCGCGTCGCTCAAAGCGGATGAGTTTTTGAAGATCTGCGCAGCTGCGCAGGCACACTGACGCGGAAAACGACGCGCACATGAACTGGCTACAAACACTGACCATCGTCTTGCACGTGCTGATCGCAGCGGCGATCGTGGGGCTCGTGCTGTTGCAACGAGGTAAAGGTGCCGACGCCGGTGCGGGATTCGGCTCGGGCGCTTCTGGCACGGTGTTCGGTGCACGTGGGTCGGCATCGTTTCTGTCTCGCACGACCGCGATTTTGGCGGCCCTGTTCATGGTCACGAGCTTGACGCTTGCTTACATGGGTGGGCGTAAGAGCGCAGCGCCGACGAGCGTCATCGATCGAGTACAAGAACCAGCTTCGCCGGATACGACTTTGCCTGCCGTGCCGAGCGGCACCGCGAATCAGTCCGTCGAATCTTCCGCAGCGCCTGCTCAAAATCAGGCGCCGCAAAATCCAGCGCCGCAGAAGTAGGCGCACGCAGGCAAATCTCTCGCGCTCGAGCGGCGCCGACCTAGTCGAAAAGCTTTCGTGTCGTGCACACCGGCAAACGACACGTAGACGATTCACCCCGGTGCGGATGTGGTGGAACTGGTAGACACGCTACTTTGAGGTGGTAGTGGGGCAACCCGTGGAGGTTCGAGTCCTCTCATCCGCACCAACTTTCCTGCGTTTGTTCATGAGAACTGCTGCTTCGATTGACACGTCGCATCTGCGATCTGCGTGCGGGTGGATTGGCAGCAATCCATTTCACGGATCGATGTTTGTCTGCATCGATCTCTCGCATCTTCGTCATCTTTACGTGCCACCAGCGCGCAACGTCCTGTTACAATGCGCGCCCCGACGCCGGCCCCGGCTTCGTGAGTTAAGCATCGAATGTTGCAAAACTACGTACCCATTCTGATCTTCTTGGGCGTTGCGACTGTGCTCGGCAGCGTGCTCATCGGTCTCGGCTTCTTGTTCGGACCGCGCCGTCCTGATGCCGAAAAGCTTTCCGCTTACGAGTGCGGTTTCGAAGCATTCTCCGATTCGCGCATGAAATTCGACGTGCGTTATTACCTCGTGGCGATTCTGTTCATCGTCTTCGATCTTGAGATCGCCTTCCTATTTCCGTGGGCAGTCGCGCTTAACCGCCTTGGCGCTGTGGGGCTGATTGCAATGGGCTTGTTCCTTGCCATCTTGGTGGTGGGTTTCGTTTACGAGTGGAAGAAAGGGGCGCTGGAATGGGACTAAGTGCACCCACCGCGGAGAGCCCCGACGTCGCGGCTCCCCAGCGCGGATTCATGACGACGACGCTCGATGCTGTCGTCAACTGGGCCCGAACCGGTTCCATGTGGCCGATGACGTTCGGTCTCGCATGTTGTGCCGTTGAGATGATGCACGCCGGTGCATCGCGCTATGACTTGGATCGCTTCGGCGTGGTCTTTCGTCCGAGCCCGCGTCAGTCTGATGTGATGATCGTGGCCGGCACGCTGGTGAATAAAATGGCGCCGGCGCTGCGCAAGGTTTACGACCAAATGCCGGAACCGCGGTGGGTCATTTCCATGGGCTCATGCGCAAATGGCGGCGGGTACTACCACTACTCCTACTCAGTGGTGCGCGGGTGCGATCGCATCGTTCCTGTTGACGTCTACGTGCCGGGTTGTCCGCCAAGTGCGGAGGCGCTGCTCTACGGAATTCTGCAGCTGCAAAACAAGATTCGTCGCACCAGCACGATTGCGCGCTGATCCGCACCAGAGATCGACGAGATGAGTTCACGTATCGAAACGCTAAGCTCGAGAATCGCCGAGCGCTTTCCCGAGAAGCTGAAGTCGCTTCCGGCGTTGGCGGGCGAAGTGACCTACGAAGTCGCGCCTGCCGACTTGCTTCAGGTTTGTCGCGAGCTTCGCGACGATCCTCAGTTCGGATTCGAGCAGTTGATCGATCTCGCGGGCGTCGATTTATTGGACTACGGCCGAGATGAGTGGCGCACATTCGAAGCAACCGCGAGCGGCTTCAGCCGCGGCGTTGCGCGTGTTCGGGAGAAAGTGCCAGGCGCCGATGGCAGCAAACCCGACCGCTTCGCAGTCGTGTATCACTTGTTATCGGTAAACAATAACTGGCGTTTGCGTTTGCGGTGCTATGCACCGGAGGGCGAGCCGCCAGTCGTTGATTCCGTGGTCAGCGTATGGTCGGCGGCCAATTGGTTCGAACGCGAGGCGTTCGATCTCTTCGGCATTCTTTTCAACGGACACCCGGATTTGCGCCGCCTGCTGACGGACTACGGTTTCATCGGTCATCCGTTCCGCAAAGATTTCCCCCTCATTGGCAACGTCGAAGTGAAATACGACCCAACGAAGGGCCGCGTGGTGTATCAACCTGTCTCGATCGAGCCGCGGACACTGGTCCCTCGGGTGATTCGCGAGGACAACCGATATCAACCCGAGCTGAAAGACGTGCCGGTGGGAGCAGACGTTCGTGGCTGAGCTGCGCAATTTCACGCTGAACTTCGGTCCACAGCACCCTGCAGCGCACGGCGTGCTGCGTCTCGTGCTGGAACTCGATGGCGAAGTGATCCAGAAGGCGGATCCTCACGTGGGTCTGCTGCACCGTGCGACAGAAAAGCTCGCCGAGAACAAGCCTTTCAATCAATCGATCGGCTACATGGACCGGCTCGACTACGTGTCGATGATGTGCAACGAGCACGCGTACGTGATGGCGATCGAAAAACTCATCGGAGTCGAGCCGCCGCTCCGCGCGAAGTACATCCGCACGATGTTCGATGAGGTCACGCGAATTCTGAATCACTTGATGTGGCTCGGCGCTCACGCGTTGGACATCGGCGCGATGACGGTCTTCTTGTATTGCTTCCGCGAGCGCGAAGACTTGATGGATTGCTACGAGGCAGTCTCGGGCACGCGCATGCACGCAACGTACTATCGGCCCGGCGGCGTCTACCGCGATCTGCCTGAGTCGATGCCGAAATATCAGCCGTCGAAATGGCGTTCGCAGAAGGATGTCGACCGGCTCAATGAGCGTCGCAGCGGCAGCTTGCTGGACTTTTTGGAAGATTTCACGAATCGCTTCCCGGCGTGCGTCGATGAATACGAGGCGCTCCTTACGGACAATCGCATTTGGAAGCAACGCACCGTCAACATCGGTGTCGTAACTCCAGAGCGCGCATTGAATTTGGGATTCACGGGCCCCGTGTTGCGTGGCTCGGGGGTCGAATGGGATTTGCGCAAGAAGCAGCCCTACGAGATGTATGCGCAGATGGATTTCGACATTCCCGTCGGTGTGAATGGCGATTGCTACGATCGCTATCTGGTGCGCATCGCTGAATTGCGCCAATCCAATCGCATCGTCAAGCAGTGCATCGACTGGTTGAAGAAGAATCCCGGTCAGGTGATGACCTCCGATCACAAAGTTGCAGCACCTTCACGCGAAGACATGAAGGGCGATATGGAATCGCTCATTCACCACTTCAAACTATTCACCGAAGGCTACTGCGTGCCGGAAGGCGAGACGTATGCAGCAGTGGAAGCACCGAAAGGTGAGTTTGGAATTTACTTGCTCTCGGATGGCGCGAATAAGCCCTATCGCTTGAAGTGTCGCGCGCCGGGGTTCCCGCATCTCGCGGCGTTGGACGAAATGGTGAGGGGACACATGCTCGCCGACGTCGTCGCAGTCATCGGCACCATTGATATCGTGTTCGGGGAAATCGATCGGTGAGTGAGACGAATACCAAGACCGGCGTGCTCTCGGAGCACGCTCGCCACGAAATCGATTCCTGGCTGACGAAGTTTCCGCCGGATCGTAAACGTTCGGCTGTGCTCGCTGCATTACGCACCGTTCAGCACGACAACGGCGGATATTTGACGCGCGAGTCCATGGACGCTGTGGCCGAGTATCTTGGACTGCCTGCCATTCAGGTCTACGAGGTCGCGACGTTTTATTCGATGTTCGAGACCAAGCCGGTCGGGCGTCATCACATCTCGGTCTGCACCAATATCTCGTGCATGCTCTGCGGCGGCGAAGAGATCCTGGCGCACGTTGAGAAGCGTCTCGGCATCAAAGTAGGGGAGAGCACGGCCGATGGCCGGTTCTTCTTGAAGCGCGAGGAAGAGTGTCTTGCCGCGTGCAATAACGCGCCGATGATGATGGTCGATCACGTGTACTACGAAAATCTCACGGCTGAAAAAGTCGACGAGATCTTGGACCGACACAAATGAGTGCGGTCCGGAGTTGGCGGTTGCGGGTTGACGGTTGTGAGCCAGAAGGCGAACACGAAAGTGCTCGCATACTCGGCATTGCTTCAGTTCTACCGTCCAAGCTCGGCCCTCAGCCTTCTGTTGTGTTCTTGCCGTCAACGGTCAACCGTCAACTGTGAACCGTACGATGAAAGAGTATCTACCCAACCAGGTCGTCTTCGAGCCGCTGAGCACGGACCGTCCGTGGGAATTGGCGACGTACCGCACGATCGGCGGCTATGAAGTATGGGAACGTATCTTGCGCGAGAAAATTCCGCGCGAGCAGATCATCGAAGAAGTGAAAGCGTCCGGCTTGCGCGGGCGTGGCGGAGCAGGATTCCCGACAGGCGTGAAGTGGAGCTTCATGCCGCGCAATGCGCCGATTCAAAAGTACGTCGTGTGCAACTCGGACGAAAGCGAGCCAGGCACTTGCCACGATCGCGATATCTTGCGTTACAACCCGCATGCGTTGATCGAAGGAATGGCGATCGGTGGCTACGCGATGGGTGCGACGGTCGGTTACAACTACATCCGCGGTGAGTTTCTGGCTGAACCGGTCCCGCGTTTCGAAGCTGCCTTGAAAGAAGCTTACGAAGCGGGTCTTTTGGGAAAAAACATCCAAGGCTCTGGCGTCGACTTCGATTTGTACACGTACGTCGGCGCCGGTGCGTACATATGCGGCGAAGAAACTGCATTGCTCGAGTCGCTCGAGGGCAAGCAGGGCAGGCCACGCTTCAAGCCGCCGTTCCCAGCAAATTACGGCCTCTACGGCAAACCTACGACGATCAATAACACGCAGAGCTACGCGTCCGTACCGACGATTCTGCGCAAAGGTCCGAAGTGGTTCGCGGATCTCGGTGTGCCGAACTCGGGCGGCACGTTGATCTTCTCCGTTTCAGGTCACGTCAATAAGCCGCAGAACATCGAACTTCCGCTCGGCATTCCATTCAAGGAATTGCTCGACATCTGCGGCGGCGTTCGTGGCGGACGTCAGTTGAAGGCCGTGATTCCAGGTGGCTCGTCGGTTCCCGTCGTTCCAGGTCACGTGATGATGGATGTCACGATGGACTACGACAGTTTGCGAAAAATCGGTTCTGCACTCGGCACTGGCGCAATGATCGTCATGGACGAAACTACCTGCATGGTGCGAGTTCTCGAGCGTATCTCGCGGTTCTACTACGCGGAGTCCTGCGGTCAATGCACGCCGTGTCGCGAAGGCACTGGCTGGATGAACCGCGTGCTCAAGCGAATTCTCGCGGGCGAGGGACGCAAGCAGGATCTCGACATGTTGGTGGATGTCGCCAACAAGATCGAAGGCCACACGATCTGCGCATTTGGCGACGCCTCAGCGTGGCCGGTGCAGAGCTTCATGAAGCATTTCCGGCACGAGTTCGAGTACTTCATCGAGCACGGCCACAGCATTGTCAGTCGCGAACGGCAGGCTGCGTGATGAGAGTTGAAGCGGTTAGCGGTTGGGGGTTAGCAATTAGTAGGAGCGGCGTGGCTCTTGCTGAAGCTGATTCGTTGACGCGCGCAGGCCGTTCTTCTGAACCAGTCACTATCCGCTATCCGCTAACCGCTTCCTCTTCAATCCAATGAGCGACGATCTCGTCAATATTGAAGTCAACGGCGTGCCGATGAAGGCGCGTAAGGGTCAGATGATCATGCAGGTCACTGACACTCAGGATGTTTACATCCCGCGCTTTTGCTATCACGACAAGTTACCGATCGCGGCGAACTGCCGCATGTGCCTGGTCGAAGTTGAGAAGGCACCGAAGCCCATGCCTGCCTGTGCAACCCCGGTCGCCGAAGGCATGAAGGTTTTCACGAAGTCGCCGAAAGCCATCGCTGCACAGCGCGCAACGATGGAATTCTTGTTGATCAATCACCCGCTCGACTGTCCGATTTGCGATCAAGGTGGCGAGTGCGAGTTGCAAGATCTCGCGATGGGATTCGGACGCGACATTTCGCGTTACTCTGAGCGTAAGCGCGTCGTCAAAGACAAGAATTTGGGACCCCTGGTTTCGACGGACATGACGCGCTGCATTCATTGCACGCGTTGCGTCCGCTTCACGCAAGACATTCAAGGCTTCCAAGAGCTCGGCACGATCGGCCGCGGCGAAACAACCGAGATCGGGACGTTCATCGAGAAGAGCGTCGATCACGAACTCTCTGCGAACATCATCGATCTGTGTCCCGTCGGTGCGCTGAACAACAAACCGTATCGTTATCGTGCCCGTGCTTGGGAGATGACGCAGCATCCGCTCGTGGCGCCGCACGATTGCGTTGGCACCAATATCTTCGCGCACGTATTGCGTGGGCGAATCATGCGGATCGTGCCGCGCGAAAATGAAGACGTGAATGAGACGTGGATTTCCGATCGCGATCGCTTCAGCTACCAAGCTGTTTATAGCGAAGATCGAGTGATGAAGCCGATGGTGCGCGAGAACGGCGTCTGGCAAGAGACGGATTGGGAATCTGCGCTGGACCTGGTTGCTGAACGTCTCAGTAAGGTTGCGAAGCACCAAGGCGCAGATCAGATCGGCGCTCTCGCGTCCCCAACGGTGACCTTGGAAGAACTCTATCTGCTCGCACGTCTAGCTCGTGGGCTCGGTAGCAACAATTTAGATCATCGTCTGCGTCGCGGCGATTTCCGCGACCAAGGGAGCGACCCGCTGTATCCGTCGCTCGGTTGCTCGATTGCAGATCTGGAGCGCGTGAACTCGGTTCTCGTGGTCGGTTCGAATCTGCGCAAAGATGTACCGTTGCTTGCTCATCGTATCCGCAAGGCAGCGATCAAGGGCGCTGCAGTTTCCTTCGTCAATCCGACTCACTACGACTACCTGTTCCCGGTCGCGGGCTATCTAAGCTCTAATGACCTGGACCTGTTCGATCACCTCGTGGCAATCGCAGCGGCGGCACAGGCGAATGGGGCACAGGCGCCCGTATCGATTGCATCTTTGACCGCATCCGCCCAGCCGAACGATACGCATCGAGCCATTGCTCAGCAGCTCGCTAATGGCGAGCGTCGCATGATTCTGTTGGGTGCGATTGCGCAACGTCATCCGGCCTTTGCAGATCTGCGGTCGGTGGCTCAAGCGCTCGCGCAGATGACAGGTGCGACACTCGGCTATTTGCCGGAGGGTGGCAATGCAGTCGGTGCGCATCTCGCGGGCGTGCTGCCGCATCGTGTAGCCGGTGGGCGTGCCAATGAAGCGTCTGGCTTGAATGTTGCGGACATGTTGGCTGCTCGATTGAAGGCCTATGTCCTTCTCGGGGCGATCGAACCTTCAAACGACATCGCTGCGCCAGGGGCGATTGATGCATTAAAGGCGGCAGAGTTTGTCGTAGCACTTTCGCCGTTCGCGAGCGCGCGCGAATTTGCTCATGTGATATTGCCGATCGGTACGTTCGCCGAGACCTCAGGCACGTACGTGAACGTGGAAGGTCGATGGCAAAGCGTGCCTGGCGCGGCTCGTCCCGTGGGCGAAGCAAGGCCTGGTTGGAAAGTGCTGCGCGTGCTCGGCAATCTGCTGAACTTGCAAGGGTTCGATTACAACAGTTCCGACGAAATCAGCGCTGAGTTGCGCAAGCTCATCGACGAAGCGCCTAGCTTCGAACCGAAGGGCAGCTCGCATGCGCCGCAGAGAAAACCTGCGGCGGCGTCCCTGCCCGCTGGTCTCGACGTGGGCATCTATCAAGTCGACGCATATGTACGCCGTTCGAGCGCACTTCAGAACACCCGTGAAGCGTTAGAGCGCGGGCAGGCTGCACCATGATTCCTGAGTTCGCCGCCAATCTATTGTCGTTCTTGCCGCAGTGGATTCAGGCCGTGGTGTTCTACGGTGTGGTCGCGGTCATCTTGTTCTTGAGCGTCATCATCTTCATGGCGTTTCTCACGTTGGCGGAGCGCCGCGTGATCGGATCGATTCAGGCGCGTATCGGCCCGAATCGCGTCGGGCCAAAAGGTATCGGTCAGCCATTCGCGGACGTGTTGAAGCTGCTGTTGAAGGAAATCGTCATCCCGACGAGTTCCAATCGATATCTCTTCCTACTGGCGCCCTTGCTCGCGTTGATTCCTGCGCTCGCCACGTGGGCGGTTGTGCCGCTCTGGCCGGGCTTCACCGTCGCCAACATCGACGCGGCGCTCCTGTACATTCTGGCCCTTACCTCGGCCGGCGTGTACGGAGTGATCCTCGCGGGATGGGCGGCCAACTCCAAATACGCATTCTTGGGTGCGATGCGCGCAGCTGCGCAAATGGTCGCTTATGAAATCGCGATGGGATTTGCGCTAGTTGGCGTGGTGATGGCATCGAGGTCGCTGAACTTAGGCGACATCATCGAAGCGCAGCGCGGCGCGTTCGGATACTTCTTCTGGTACCTATTGCCGCTCTTCGTGGTGTATTTCATCTCGGGCGTCGCCGAAACGAATCGTGCGCCGTTCGATGTCGTAGAAGGCGAATCGGAAATTGTCGCCGGCTTTCATGTCGAGTATTCGGGCATGGCGTTCGCCGTGTTCTTTGTCGCCGAATACGTGAACATGATCCTGATCTCAGCGTTGACCTCGATCTTCTTCTTCGGTGGCTGGATGTCACCGTTTGAAGGTTGGGCAGTGCCAGGTTGGCTGGCGGCTTCTGGATTCCACTGGCTGTTCATCAAGATCACGTTCTTCTTGTTTTGCTTTTTGTGGTTCCGCGCGACGTTCCCGCGGTACCGCTATGACCAAATCATGCGCCTAGGTTGGAAGGTGTTCATTCCCGTGACGCTGGTTTGGTTGTTGGTTGAAGGCGTCCTGGCTTACTACAAAGTCGGCCCATGGGCGAGCTGAGAGTCACGACATGAAAACGCCTGCGAGTTTTTTCAAGACATTCTTCCTGACCGAACTTATCGTCGGTTTGTACGTGACTGTTCGCCAGTTCGTGGCGCGTCCGAACGTCACGATTCAATACCCGGAAGAGAAGACCCCGCAATCGCCGCGGTATCGGGGCATTCACGCGCAGCGCCGGTATGCGAACGGCCAGGAGCGATGCATCGCCTGTAAGCTGTGCGAAGCGGTTTGCCCGGCGCTGGCTATCACGATCGAATCAGACGTTGCAGCAGATGGCACCCGTCGCACGACTCGCTACGACATCGATTTGTTCAAATGCATCTTCTGTGGCTTCTGCGAAGAAGCATGTCCGGTGGATGCCATTGTTGAGACGCGAATTCATGAGTACCACATGGAAAATCGCGGCGAAAACATCATGACCAAAGACAAGCTGCTCGCGATTGGTGAGCGTTATGAAGCAATGATCGCGGCCGACAAGGCTGCTGACGCGCGCTATCGTTGAGAAGTTGGATGGCGGATTGCGGATAGTGAACAGTGAACAAATCAGACATGAGCGCTGAGCGGACAAAGACGATTGCTCTGCGATCCGCAAATGGACATCTTCCAATCATCCAGGGAACGTTTGGCAGCCGTCTATGCACTGTCAGCTCTGACTATCCGCTAGTCACTAGTCACTAGTCACTTTTTATGTCCATCACCGAAATTCTTTTCTACGCGTTCTCTGGCATCTTGATCATCGCCGCCATCGGGGTGATCACCGCTCGTAACCCAGTTCACGCGGCGCTCTTTCTGGTAT
This sequence comes from Steroidobacteraceae bacterium, assembly GCA_035760885.1. GTDB lineage: Bacteria > Pseudomonadota > Gammaproteobacteria > Steroidobacterales > Steroidobacteraceae > Steroidobacter. Next base: position 14,914 of record DASTSB010000054.1, read on the forward strand.
TCGCGTTCTTTAACAGCGCGGTGCTGTGGCTGCTATTGGAAGCAGAGTTCTTGGCGATCGTCCTAGTGCTGGTGTACGTCGGTGCGGTGATGGTGCTGTTCTTGTTCGTGGTCATGATGCTGGATGTGAATGTTGCGCAGATGCGCGAAGGCTTCACGCGTTATGCGCCGCTCGGCTTGTTGATTGCCGCGCTGGTCGTCGTCGAGATCGGCAGTGTGGTTTGGGTAAAGCAGATTGGCGGAGAGCCAGCCGCGAATTCGGCTGCCACCCTGGTTCAGGGGAGCAACACGCGTGCCTTGGGTGAACTGCTCTACACCAAGTACCTCTATCCTTTCGAACTCGCCGCTGTGCTGCTCCTGCTCGCGATCGTTGCAGCAATCGTGCTCACCATGCGGCACCGCGCAGGAGCGAAGCAGCAGGACGTCGGGGCGCAGGTGGCGGTTCGCGCGCGCGATCGTATCCGCATGGTGAAGATGGACGCGGAGAAGCAATCGTGATTCAGCACAACTTCGTGTTGATGCTCGCAGGTCTGCTGTTTGCGCTGAGCGTCGCAGGCATCTTCCTGAACCGCAAGAACGTCATTTTGTTGCTGATGTGCATCGAGCTGATGCTGTTGGCTGTGAACTTCAACTTCGTCGCGTTCTCTCGTCAGTTGGGCGACTTACACGGGCAGGTGTTCGTGTTCTTCATCTTGACTGTAGCTGCGGCCGAATCGGCGATCGGGCTCGCGATCCTGGTCGTGCTGTTCCGCGAACGAAAGAGCATCAACGTCGAGCAACTCGACACGATGAAGGGCTAAGAATGAAGTTAGATAGCGGATTGCGGATTGAGGATAGGGCAGAGGGAGTCATTCCGTCTGTCAGCCATTCTGCTGTCTACGTCGTATCGATCAAACTGGTGGCTCTTTCTGCTATCCGCTATTCACTATCCGCTAGTCACTACTCATGATTTCGCAATCGACACTGCTGATCATTGTTCTGGCACCGCTCATCGCGGCCCTACTAGCCGGCTTGGCCGGTAAGGTGATTGGCCGCATCGGTGCCCATAGCGTCACCATCTTGGGCGTGGCCGTCTCATGCGGACTGTCGATTTATGTGCTCACCCAACTGCTCAACGGTGCGCCCACGTTCAATGAAAGTGTCTACACGTGGTTGGTGAGCGACGGCATTCGCATGGATGTGGGCTTCCTCATCGATCGGCTAAGCGCGCTGATGATGGTGGTGGTGACCTTCGTATCCTTGTGCGTGCACGTCTACACGATCGGCTACATGCACGATGATCCGGGTTATCAGCGCTTCTTCTCATACATCTCCTTGTTTACGTTCTCGATGCTGATGCTCGTGATGTCGAACAACTTCATGCAGTTGTTCTTCGGCTGGGAAGCGGTCGGTGTGGTGTCTTATCTCCTGATCGGTTTCTGGTACACGCGTCCGTCTGCGATTTTCGCGAACCTCAAAGCATTCATGGTGAATCGCGTTGGCGATTTCGGTTTCATTTTGGGTATCGCCGGCGTCGCGTATTACACGCAGTCGCTGGATTACGCGGCCGTATTCGAACAACGCGATCTAATCGCCGCGAACACGTTGCAACTGTTTCCCGGCGTGGAGTGGCAAGCGATCACTGTCGTATGCATCTGTCTGTTTATCGGCGCGATGGGCAAATCGGCGCAGGTGCCGCTCCACGTGTGGCTGCCGGATTCGATGGAAGGTCCGACGCCGATTTCGGCATTGATCCACGCAGCGACGATGGTGACCGCGGGCATCTTCATGGTGGCGCGCATGTCGCCGCTGTTCGAGCTGTCTGAGGCGGCATTGTCGACCGTGTTGATCATTGGTTCGATCACTGCATTTTTCATGGGCTTGCTTGGTATCGTGAATAACGACATCAAGCGAGTCATCGCGTACTCGACGCTCTCGCAACTGGGCTACATGACCGTCGCCTTGGGCGTATCTGCATACTCCGGCGCGATCTTCCACTTGATGACGCATGCGTTCTTCAAGGCGCTGCTGTTCCTGGCAGCAGGCTCCGTGATCATCGGCATGCATCACGAACAAGACATGCGCAAGATGGGGGGGCTGCGCAAGTACATGCCGATCACATATTGGACGTGCTTGATCGGATCGCTCGCGCTGATCGGTACGCCGGGAACTTCCGGATTCTTCTCTAAAGATGCGTTGATCGAAGCGGTGCACGAATCGCACATCGCGGGTGCAGGGTTCGCGTACTGGTGCGTCTTGTTGGGCGTGTTCGTCACCGCGTTGTATAGCTTCCGTCTCGTGTTCATGACCTTCCACGGCCCTGAGCGATTCGGCGCCGTGCACGCACACGAGCATGCGGAGTCGCAGAGTACTCATGTTCATACGGATGCTGAGGCGGGATACGAGCCCGACACGACACACGATGATCATCACGGGCACGGTCAGGGCAATAAGCCTCATGAGTCACCTTGGGTAGTGACGCTGCCGCTCGTGTTGCTGGCTATCCCTTCTCTCGTCGTCGGCTGGCTGACGATCCAACCGATCTTATTTGGCGGCTACTTCGGCGACGCAATTTTTGTCGCCGAGCATCACAACGTGCTGAAAGAGCTCGCTGGCGAATTCCATGGTCCGGCAGCGTTTGTGACACACGCGTTCACAGGGGCAACGGTTTACCTTGCTGCTCTTGGCGTGTTCGCGGCCTGGTTCTTCTATCTAAAACGTCCGGATCTGCCTGGTCTGATCGCATCCAAGGTGTCCGCGATCTATAAGCTGTTCGTCAATAAGTACTATCTGGACGAGATTTACTTTGCCGTATTCGCACGCGGTAGCCAGGGGTTGGGTACCGCATTGTGGCGCGTCGGCGATGCCGGATTGATCGATGGTCTCGTCGTAAATGGTTCGGCGCGAACTGTGGGTTGGCTGTCTGGACTACTGCGCCATCTGCAATCCGGATATCTCTATCACTACGCATTCGCGATGATCATCGGGCTGTCGGCTCTCTTGGCCTGGTATGTCCTGCGGTAACGAAGAACAAGCACTATGTCTTTCGACTGGCCCATCCTCAGCGTTTTGATTTGGCTGCCAATCGCAGGCGGCGTTCTCATGCTCGCACTCGGCGATCGCGCAATCGCGGCCGGTCGCTGGATCGCGCTCATCACGACAGCAATCACCTTCGGTATTTCCACGCTGCTCTACGTCAACTTCGATGCCACGACGGCGCAGATGCAGTTCGTCGAAGAGCACACGTGGGTGTCGTTCTTGAGTGCCATGTATTCCCTCGGTGTCGATGGCATTTCGATGCCGCTCATCATCTTGACGGCATTCGTAACGCCGCTCGTCGTGATTGCCGGATGGACCGTGGTTGAGAAGCGACCCGCGCAGTACTACGCGTCATTCTTGATTCTCGAAGGACTGATGATCGGGGTGTTTGCTTCGCTCGATGCACTGCTGTTCTATGTGATGTGGGAAGCGATGCTGATTCCGATGTTCATCATCATCGGTATCTGGGGCGGCACGCGGCGCGTGTACGCGACGATCAAATTCTTCCTGTACACGTTCCTGGGATCGGTGCTCATGCTGGTTTCGCTGATCTACATGTACCTGCAAACGTGCGACGGCGGCCAATGCAGCTATGCCATTGCGGATTTCCAGCGTTTACCGCTTGGCATGACCGAGCAGCTGTTCATCTTTATCTCCTTTATGGCTGCGTTTGCAGTCAAGGTGCCGATGTGGCCGGTGCACACGTGGTTGCCTGATGCGCACGTCGAAGCACCGACCGGTGGCTCGGTGATTCTGGCTGCGATCATGTTGAAGATGGGCGGATACGGCTTCCTCCGCTTTGCATTGCCGATCACGCCGGATGCGAGCAGCAAGCTGGATTGGCTTGTGATCTCGCTTTCTCTGATTGCTATCGTCTATATCGGCTTCGTCGCGATCGTGCAAAAAGACATGAAGAAGCTGATTGCGTATTCCTCGGTTGCGCACATGGGCTTCGTCACATTGGGAGCGTTTCTGGTATTCCAATTGTTGTCGGTGAACGGCGATGTGCGAGGCGCAGCCATGGGTATTGACGGCGCGATGGTGCAAATGGTTTCGCACGGTCTGGTTTCCGGCGCGATGTTCTTCTGCGTGGGCGTGCTCTATGACCGCGTTCATAGCCGCGAGATCAGTGCTTATGGTGGCGTGGTGAACAAAATGCCCATCTTCGCTGCGTTTGCAGTGTTGTTCGCGATGGCGAATTGCGGTGTGCCGGCCACCTCGGGATTCGTCGGCGAGTTCTTGGTGATCATCGCGAGCTTCCGTGCGGATTTCTGGTTCGCATTTTTAGCTGCGATCACGCTTATCCTCGGCGCGGCCTACACGTTGTGGCTCATCAAGCGCGTTATTTTCGGCCCCGTTACGAATGAGAATGTTGCCGCGATGACCGATCTCAATGGGCGAGAGCTCATCGTGCTCGGCTTGCTGGCTGTTGCCGTACTCGCGCTGGGACTCTGGCCGGCGCCGTTGTTGGATGTGATGCGTCCCACAGTCGAAAATCTCGTGCAGCAAATCACTGCTTCGAAACTGTAAGCGCCCCTCGATGGACACAGCGATGAACCATTTCGGCATGCCTGCTACCGCTGCGGAACTGTTCCTGCTCGGCGCAATTTGCGTAATTCTGTTGGTCGATGTTTTTTTGAGCGATCGAAACCGCTGGGTAAGCTACGCGCTTTCGCTGCTAGCGATCGCTGGCGCGGCCTTTATGACGATTAGCTATCCAGCCGCGCAGCGCCTGTCCGTGTTCGATGGCATGTTCATCGGCGATCCGATGGGCGATGTTCTCAAACTGTTTACATATGGAACGGTTGCCGCCTCTTTCTTGTATTCACGCGATTACTTGGCGCGTCGCGGCCTCTTCAAAGGCGAATACTTCATTCTTGGGCTAGTTGCACTGCTCGGCATCATGGTGTTGATTGCGGCGGGCAATCTGCTGACGGTGTACTTAGGCATCGAATTGCTGTCCCTTTCGCTGTACGCAATGGTGGCCTTCGACCGCGACTCAGGAATCGCAGCGGAATCCGCCATGAAGTATTTCGTGCTCGGCGCCATTTCATCGGGGGCGCTGCTCTACGGGTTCTCCATCGTCTACGGCATAACCGGAACGCTGCAACTCGACGAATTAGCCCTCGCCGTGCGCGAAGTCGGTTCAAACAACATCGGCTTGGTGTTTGCGCTGGCGTTCATCATTGTCGGCATTGCGTTCAAGTTCGGCGCGGTGCCGTTTCATATGTGGATTCCCGACATTTATCACGGCGCTCCCACGCCCGTGACCTTGTTCATCGGAGCAGCACCGAAAGTGGCTTCGTTCATTCTCGCGATACGCGTTCTCGCTGAGGGGATGGACGCCATGCTGCCGACTTGGCAAGGCATGCTCATCGCACTGTCCGTGCTTTCGATGGTCCTCGGCAATGTGGTTGCGATTGCACAATCCAATCTGAAACGCATGCTGGCTTACTCGACGATTTCGCACGTCGGCTTCATCTTGCTGGGCGTGTTGGCGGGAACGACCGACGGTTATCGCGCTGCGATGTACTACACGATGGTCTACGTGATCATGTCCGTCGGGTCTTTCGGCGTCATCTTGGCCCTGTCTCGCGAAGGGTTCGAAGCGGATCAGCTCGATGACTACAAAGGATTGGCACGTAAGAGTCCATGGTTTGCCGCGGTCATGCTGATGCTGATGTTCAGCCTCGCCGGTGTCCCGCCCTTCGTCGGGTTCTGGGCCAAATTGGCTGTGATCGGCGCCGTGCTCAATGTCGATTTATGGTGGTTGGCGGCCGTGGCAGTCGTGCTCTCTGTCGTAGGTGCCTTCTATTATCTGCGAGTCGTCAAGTTGATGTACTTCGATGAGCCCACGGATACCTTCGCCGTACAGGCCGGGGGCACTGTTCGCACCGTGCTCAGCCTTAACGGCCTTGCGGTGCTCGCACTTGGAATCTTCCCATCCGTCCTCATTGATGTGTGTGCCCGAGTTCTGCCATAGGGTCGGGCGAGGGCCGATGAGAGCGAGTGTGGGGTGAGCTCCGCTTTTCACTTACTCACTTCATCACCTCATCACTGATTGCCGCGCTTGTAATAGACCTGGTCGGCACTTACAATCCGCGCCCTCTGCTGCGGGGTGGAGCAGTCTGGCAGCTCGTCGGGCTCATAACCCGAAGGTCGTAGGTTCAAATCCTACCCCCGCTACCAAGCTTTCGAGCTTGATAAAAAGGCCCGTTTCGATGGGCCTTTTTGGTTTCCGCAGGGAGCGTTTGCGGCAACTCTGGGCTTATGACCCGGGTTACAAGGCAGTCGTAATCGCTTGAAAACAAGGGACACTCGTCTCGGTTAGCCCGAGCCGAGCGCAAGGTAGGGATGACGAGAATGGGCCTTGGGCCCATTTTTTGTTTGTGCGGTTGGAAAGTGCTCTACGCCGGAGGTGACCATGCTGCGAGATGAACTGAGCCAGCTGCTCGGTCCCGTGGTCGCGGCCAAAGGCGTCCAGCTGTGGGAAGTGGAATACGCAACTCGGCCGGGCGGCGGGCTGCTGCGCTTGTACATCGATTCTCCCGAAGGCATCTCGGTGGACGACTGCGAGCGAGTTAGCCGTGCTGTGAGCGATGTGTTGGATGAGCACGACCCGATCCCTGGCGAATACACATTAGAAGTGTCCTCGCCCGGTCTCGATCGAGTGCTACGCAGTCGCGAACATTTCTCTCGCTTTCCGGGCGAGCAAGTACGAGTGGAAATGCGCGAGCCGATCGCCGGGCGCAAACGGTTCTTAGGGAAGTTGCTGGAAGTTTCCGAGGGCGAGATCACGCTCCTAGTCGATGGTGCACAGGTGAAGTTGCCCATCGATGAAATTCATAAGGCGCGCTTAGTGCCGCAAATGTAGGGCTCGAAGTGGAGTTCGCACGATGAACAAAGAGATTTTGATGGTGGTTGACGCAGTTTCTAACGAAAAAGGCGTCGACAAGGAGATCATCTTCGAAGCGCTCGAAGCAGCGCTTGCATCCGCCACGCGCAAGCGTCATGGCGAGGGCATCGACGTGCGCGTCTCCATCAATCGAAAGACCGGTGACTACGACACGTGGCGTCGTTGGAAAGTGTTCGCGGACGACTCTACGGAACTTGAATTTCCGGACAAGGAGCTACGTTTAGAAGACGCGCTCGACATCTCCAAAGACGCTGAAGTCGGCGGTTACGTCGA
>DASTSB010000055.1:0-3089 GCA_035760885.1 Steroidobacteraceae bacterium
GCAATGAAATGGCCGTAACTCACGTTGTCACCTCTACTCGTCCAGGAAGCGCGCGAATCGCAGCTTTCCGAAGATGGTCGGCGATTCTCGATGCGCAAAGTGATTGCAAACAAATACGGTTTACCGCAAATTGAATACGGACACCATTATCGATAATCGACCCGAACGGCTCCGCTGTCTACCCTCGGTGAGAACTACATGTCGACACTGCCCTGGTATTTGCGCGCTCGCCTGAAGCCACGTCAATTGTTGTTACTCGTCGCGCTCGCCGACGAAGGCAACATTCACCGCGCCTCCGAGATTCTTCGCATGGCGCAGCCAGGCGCCTCGAAGCTGTTGAAAGATTTGGAAGACATGCTCGGCGTGGAGCTGTTCGAGCGTCATTCGCGCGGCATGCGCCCGACGTGGTACGGCGACTCGCTGATCCGACACGCGCGCATGGTACTGACGACGCTCGAGGAAGCGGGTGAAGAGCTCGAAGCATTGCGAGGCGGACGGTATGGAAAGGTGGGCGTAGGCGCGGTCACCTCTCCGGGGCTCACGCTGTTGCCGAAGGCGATTGCGCTGGTGAAGAAGGAACAGCCGCATCTGCATGTGTCGGTGCAAGTCGAGACGAGCGATGTGTTGCTCGATCGCTTGAATCGCGCGGATCTCGACATGATCGTGGGCCGGCTCCTGGAAGGCTCGGACACCACGCACTTGACCTACCAACGACTCGGCTACGAACCCGTGTGCGCCATCGTCCGGCCCGGACACCCGTTACTGCAGCGTCCGGATCTGACGCTCGAAACGCTATCGAAGGCTGAGTGGGTGATGCCGCCGGAGGGCAGTGTTCTGCGCTATCCGTTCGACAAGATGTTCTTGGATGCCGGCGTGGAACGACCGTCCGTAGTCGTCGACAGCTCATCGCTCCTCTTCATCATTCGAATGCTGCAATCGAGCGATTTCCTCGCGGTGGTCGCGAGCGACATCGCGCGTTACTACGCCGACAACGGAATGGCCGCCGTGCTACCGATCGAATTGCCGTGCGAGATGGACGCGTTCGGACTGATCACACGCTCCGATCGACTACTCTCGCCCGCCGCGAAGAAGGTGCTGCGAGCGCTGCAAATGACGGCATCGACGATGTACGGCGTGAGTCTAAAGGACGACTCGCCGCGCGAACGAGCTGCCTCGCGGCGCTAAAGAGAACAACAGGAGAAGCAAGCCGAGTGTCTCGGCGGGCAAGCCTAGCGGCAAGGAAGCCACTAGCACGCGAGCGCTGCGCGCAGGCCACAATGGGAGAAAAGAGCGAGCAAGCTCACGCCGTGAGCAAGGAAGTCTTCAAGGCAACGCGTTAGGATTCGCGAGCGAAGTGTAGGCATCGCGAAGGGCCGCACGATATTCCGCGTTTTGAAGCAACGCTGCCGGAAACACCGTTTCGATTGCCGAAAACTCCCGCAGATCTGGGTCGAAATTGCCCGTGCACGCCGCCCCAATTGCAGCGAGCCGTGTGGCTTCCGGATCGACAATCGCGACTTCTGCTTTGGCCTGGCGCACCACGAAGCGCATCCATGCCGCGATCGGCCAGGCGAGCCGACGCACGTCTTTCTTTTCACCGATGAGTTGCAGAGTCGTTGCGATGATGCGCACCGGCAATTTCTTCGTGCCATCCCAGGCGATCTGCGCCAGCAAATGGCGCACGGCCGGATTGCGATAGCGCTCGATAATTGCATCGATGTACTTCTTCACGTCCAGCCCCTGAGGATTGCCGAGACTTGGCCCCAAGTCTTCGCGCATGAGTTTCTCCACGAAGCGCGCGAGCGGCGCATCGTTGATCGCATCGAACACAGTCTCGCGTCCGCGCAATGAACCAAGGTAGGCGAGCGTCGAGTGGGCGCCATTGACGAGACGCAGTTTTGCCCGATCGTAGACGCTGACATCTTTCGCGAGCGTGACGCCTACTGAGGCGAGATCCACATCCTTAAGCGCCGGCGAATCTTCGATCACCCATTGAGTGAACGCTTCGCGCTGTACCGGCCAGGCATCCTGAACGCCGAGTGCTTCGTTGACCCGAGCGCGTAATGCGTCGTCGGTTGCCGGCGTGATGCTATCGACCATCGTGCGCGGACAGACGATGTCGGATTCGATGAAACGAGCGAGACCGGGTTCGAGCGCTTGCGCGTAATCGATCATGGCGGCGCGTAATGCATTGCCGTTGTCCATCAAGTTGTCGCAACTAATGACGATGAACGGCTCGATCCCTTGTGCACGCCGGCGGCGTAATGCCTCCACCAGCCATCCGACCGTGCTTACAGGCGTTCGCGGTGATTTCAGATCGTGTTCGATATCCGAATGGGACATCTGCAACTTGCCGTGCGCATCGAGGCAGTAGCCCTTCTCGGTCACCGTGAGCGTCACGACTTTGGTCTTCGGCGCACACAGCCGCGCAAAGGCTGCATCCAACTGTTCGCTGCCGACCAACAGCTCGCGAATCGCACCGATGACACGAATCGTCCCTTCTGCGCTCAGTTCGGCGAGCGAATACAGGCCGTCTTGAGGCGCAAGTGCGTCGCGAACACCAGCAGTACGTAGCGCAATTTCTGAAATCGCCCAACGCGGATCGCGCTCCAATAGCGAGTCGAAGTACACCGCTTGATGAGCGCGATGGAATGCGCCCGGCCCGATGTGCGCGATTCCGATCGTTGTTTTAGAACGGTCGTATTTGGGACGCAGGATGCTCGTGGGTAACGATGCGAGCGTGGAATCGTTCAGTTGCTTTTGCATGAACCGTCTTAAGCGAGTAACCCACGGCGCGCGAGATTGCGCATGTAATCGTTGATACCGATTTCCCAACGCGGGGCCCGATCGCACGTGGTGACTTTGTTCTCGAGTTGACCCAAGCGCGCTGAAGACACGCGCACGATGTCATTGAGTTTGTGCGTGAACCCGAGTCCCTTGCCGCCGCGATCCACGACGGGGGCGAACATCGTGCCGAGAAACAGCGCGAAGCCATCCGGGTATTGGTGATCGGCGCCGATCGTTTGCCCGACGAGTTCAGTCGGATCGCGGCTGATCATCGACATCGAACTCTCGCCTTCCAGTTTGAA
>DASTSB010000056.1:0-3349 GCA_035760885.1 Steroidobacteraceae bacterium
TTCAGCAGGACGGCCGGCATTACCGTCGGACTCATACGCGTCCAAGCGGCGATCCAACTCAGCTCTCTGCTCGGGTGTGAGTGGCAGCAAGCTTTGATCTGCGGCAATACTGTCCCACAGGTCTTCGACTAAGCGAATACGCTCATCCAGCGGTAATTTGCGAAGGTTGGCGTTCATGAGGGAAGCATATGCCTCCGCTGCGTTTCCTCCAAGAGCACATAACGAGGCTGTAGAAAAAGTCGATTTCGCGGCAGCGGCGTGCCCCGTCGTTTGGTTGATTCACTGAGTTCGCCGGAATCTACTTCCGGTTCGGATCGCATCATTGCGATCGACTTGTTCGGGTTGATGTTCATGGTGTGTGCTCGTCGGCACCTTCAAGCGGTGATTGCTGGTCCGTGCGGCATTTCCGGTACCGGGATTACGCCTCTCGGCACCGAGCCCTACGTCACTGCTCACGCGCTGCGGTTCCTGACGCGATGGCGTGCAGCAGATTGTTCGGCTGCTAGAGATACCTTGCACGGAGTTTCTCAGTGATTTCCCAAAGATCAGGTGTTAGCGTCCGTTTCGAAAATTCAATGATCGATGCGGGTGGCTCACCATAGAACGCCTCCGCAACGCCACCTGTAATGCACGCAAGGGCGTCGCTGTCTCCACCCAGGGAGATAGCGTTCCGAATGGCATCTTCGTATGAATCTGATTCAAGGAACGCGATCAGCGACTCAGGAACCGTGCCTTGACATGAGACATCAAAGGAATAGGTCGGGCGGATGGTATCCAGTGTCCTATTCAGATCGTAGCCGAACAGTTCCGTGATTCGCGTTCTGACGAGTTCTTTATCGCGCTTCGTGCGAGCGATGAAAACGGCAAGAGCCGTGGCTTCAGCGCCTTTGATCCCTTCTGGGTGATTGTGCGTGATCTCAGCCGAAAGGCGCGCATGGCGCAGAACTTCATCTTCGTTCGAGAAAGCAAATCCGATCGGACTCACACGCATCGCTGATCCATTTCCCCAACTGTTATACGGCCGCGACTTTCGGGACTGAACCCACTTGGCAAAGGAAGCACCGTAGCCCGCGTTGGGATAACGCTTCGCAAGCGTCCTGACAGATTCGAGATATGACTGCCCCGAAAGCACAGAGTTTGCGATAGCGACGGTGAGGACTGTGTCGTCTGTGAACTCGCATTGCGGATGAAATAGCGGAAAGTCCTTTGTCTTGATTCCGTCGTGCTCATACACCTAGCCAATGATGTCTCCCGCGATGGCTCCGATCATAGCGAGTAATCCACAGTCGAACGACTCGCTGAGATGCGAGCGGCTTTGCCCGAGTCGCTCTCCAAGCTGTTGTTAGAGTGCTTAGGTGTCCCAGCACGAGTCGTCATTAACCCACTCCTGCAGCAATGCGCGCGAGACCTGAGGAGCGGCGCGAGTTCGGTAGCATTCTCTGGATTGCCAACCGTAAACCCATCCAATTGCTTTCCTCTTTCCATCTGTTCGGCAGCGGACTTCCAAAGGATCGCGAACCTAGCAACCGCGCTTCTTGGATCTGGCGTCGCATCAGCGGACGTGTAGTCAGTCGGCAAATCGCCAGAGATCACCCACCACCCAACGTTTCCGGGAGCCTTAACACTCTCCACGGCCCAGAGCGAAACGTAAGGCGCGACCTGCCAAGCCGGCCAGTCACCGAGCACACCGAAGTTAACTGGCTGCTCTTTCAAATAACGATTTGCGTTTGCGCGCTGCTCGGCACACCAGCGTCCGATTTTCGCTTCATCATCCCAGTCGATGTCGTCCATAGCACTTAACGCACGCCTCGGGTACCGGGATTAGGAAACGCACCTCGGGTACCGGGATTAGGATATCCCGCACGCCTCGGGTACCGGGATTAGGATATCCGGTGTTTCTGCGTGTTCACAGAGCAATTGCCCCCCTGTTGATGCCGCCACTGGCTCAAGCTATGTGACTTCACGATCATTCCCTGAGCACGGATGCCTCGACTTCCTCGAGTACATGTACCGGGTGGCTGCTACCACGTCATCCTGCGGGGCAATCATCGCGAGCCACTATTCGGCTGTGCTGCCGATCGCCTGATCTTGAACGACTTAGTGGCCGAGGCTCTGGCGAAACGGTGTGCGCGTCTGCACGTCTTCTGCTGGATGACAAATCATCTGCACGCACTCATTCAGGTCTCCGATTCGCCGCTCGGCGAACTGATGCATTCGATCGCAAGGCGGTACTCGCGCTATCGACACCGTCAAATGCGCACGACTGGCCACCTGTTCGAACGTCGATACAAGGCATGGCTCGTAGATATCGACATGTATTTCGTTGCCTTGCTTCGCTACATCCACCTCAATCCGATCAAAGCGCGTATGGTGACCAGTGTGGATGACTACCCCTGGAGCAGCCATCACGCGTACAGCGGTACTACCTCCATCTCGTGGCTGACGACGGAATTCGGCTTGGGCCTGCTCGGCACGAGCATCGAATCCGCGCGTGTCGCCTACCGATCGTTGATTAAACAACCGCTGGATGCGTCAGAAGACCGCCTCCACGACGATGCGCATCCCCAAGACTCACGCATCATCGGCACGGATCGCTTTCTCGACAGTCTCAAGATCCCCGCCTTCCGACCCAAGAGCACCGAGAACCTGCAGGAGCTTGCAGCCCGCATTTGTGCCGGACGGCAAGTGCCTCTGGAACTGGTGTGCAGCACCTCACGGCAACGGCACTTGACCTCGATCCGAATCGAAATCGCTCGCATCGCTACCGATGGACGCATCGCCACTCTCAAAGAAGTGGCTCAATTCCTGAACAGAGACCCCGCCTCCCTCAGCGAACTAATCGCACGACACTCGCGCGGCTAAGCGCGTCAATACACCGGATATCCTAATCCCGGTACCGGAGGTTCGTACCGGAGGTTCCTCCTGCAGCCGCGTGTTATGCCGCGACTTCAACGTACTCCACGCGGCTCGACGGTGGCGGAATGGGATGACCATCCTCACGCAGACCCTCAAGGTGGAACTCGATGGCCTCGCGGATGGCTAGTTCAGTTTCCTGAATTGTTGCACCCGTGGCGACGCAACCCGGGAGGTCGGGAACATAGGCCGAGTAGTTGCCACCGGCATTTTCTATAACAATCGCGTAGCGCATGGCACTCACCTTACTTCTTCAACCCGGACTGCTTGAGGATACTGCTGAGCGTGCCGGGAGCCAAATCGTCGCTGGGTTTGCCTGCGACCGTGACACGCCCGGGCTTCGCTCGATGCTTGAATTGTCGATGACTGCCCTTGGTTGCCACCAAGTACCAGCCATCGTCCGTCAACAGCCGAAGAATTTCAGAAACCTTCATCC
>DASTSB010000057.1:0-4030 GCA_035760885.1 Steroidobacteraceae bacterium
AACGTGGGCTTCGTGCTGCTGGTGCCGCTGATTTTCTCGGTGGCCATTCAAGCGGGCCTGCCGCCCGTGTACCTGGGTGTGGCACTGCTGTCCTCGCTGTCGGTGACGCACGGATTCCTGCCGCCGCATCCCGCGCCGACCGCGATGATCCCGATTTTCAAGGCCACGATGAGCACCACGTTGATCTATGGATTCTTCGTGGCGGTGCCAGCGATGGTGATTGCAGGCCCGGTTTTCGCGCGTTTCTTCCGCAACTCTCGCTCCCAACCGCTCGCCCTATTCGTCGCGGATACGATTCCGGAAGATCAATTGCCGAGCGCGTTCAACTGCTTCGCGACCTCGCTTCTGCCCGTCGTCCTCATCGCGAGCGCCGCAGCCTTGCCGGCGCCGAGTATCACCGAGCCAAGCTACTTCCCATTGCTGCGCTTCTTAAGTCAGCCGCTGATCGTCATGTTGCTCTCTTTGGCGGTCGCCACAGTGACCCTCGGCATGTCGCGCGGCACGAAGATTCAAGCGCTGATGGATCAATACAGCGGCGCTGTTAAAGAGATCGCTGTCATCCTGCTCATCGTCGCGGGTGCGGGGACGCTCAAAGAAGTGTTCGATGTGAGTGGTGTGAGCAAAACTATCTCCACGCTGTTGCAAGGCTTGCCGGTGAATCCGTTGATTCTGGGCTGGCTCATGGCACTGATCATTCGCGTGAGCTTGGGCTCCGCTACCGTCGCGGGACTCACGGCAGCCGGCATCATGGCGCCCGTCGTTGCCGCCAATCCGACGGTCAATCCGAATCTGATGGTGCTCGCAATCGGTGCCGGAAGCCTGATGTTCTCGCACGTCAACGACTCGGGGTTCTGGATGTTCAAGGAGTACTTCAACTTGACCATCAAGGAGACGCTCGTGTCGTGGTCGCTGATGGAAGGCATCGTAGGCGTGGTCGGAATCATTGGGGTCTTATTGCTCGATCACTTCGTCTAACGGCGAGGGTTCCATGTTCAAGCGAAGCATTGTTGCTGCGTTCATCGGCTCTGCCGGGCTGTGCGTGTTTGCCCAAGCGCGTGCGGACTTGTCCGCCGAGCAAGATCACCAACGCTTGCTGCAGCGACTCAACATCCCCTCATTGCGTGCTGGACCGTCCGGTAACCCGACCGCGCCAAACGCAGCGAACACGGACGAAGCAAAGGTTGGGCAGTACACACTGCCCGATCCGCTTGTCGCACAAGACGGAACTCGCATAGCTACGCCTGCGCAGTGGTGGAAGAAGCGTCGGCCGGAGTTGGTGGAATTATTCGATCGCGAGATCTACGGACGCGCGCCGGCGAAAACACCGCACGTGAAATGGGAAGTGGTGAGCTCCACTCCGCGTACATTCGGCACGGTCGAAGCAATCGAACAGAAGTTGATCGGTCACGTCGACAATCGCGCGTACCCATCCATCCAAGTCGATATCGATCTGAGAGTGGTCCTGCCGGCCGCTGCGAAACGCAAAGTGCCGGTGATCATGGAGTTCACCTTCTTAGGATTCCCCGGCCGTCCGCCGTTGCCTGAGCCCGAGTGGCATCGCCTCGTCATTCAGCAAGGCTGGGGCTATGCGAGTTTGATTCCGACCACTGTACAGGCCGATAACGGAGCGGGACTTACGCAAGGAATCATCGGCCTGGTGAACAAGGGCCAGCCGCGCAATGTGGATGAATGGGGTGCGTTGCGTGCATGGGCTTGGGGGGCGAGCCGTGCGCTTGACTACCTGCAAACCCGGTCGAATGTGGATGCGAAACACGTAGCGATCGAAGGCCTCTCTCGATACGGAAAAGCAGCGCTCGTCACGATGGCTTACGACTCGCGATTCGCAGTCGGCTTCATCGGCTCCTCCGGCGCGGGCGGTGCCAAGTTATGGCGCCGCAATTTCGGCGAGCAAGTCGAGAATGTGGCTTCCGCCAGCGAGTATCACTGGATGGCGGGGAACTTCCTCAAATACGCGGGCCCGCTCACGGTCAATGACTTGCCCATCGATGCTCACGAGCTCATGGCGCTGGCTGCGCCACGGCCCTTGTTCATCAGTGCCGGATCGCCGACTGTCGAAGGCGGTTGGGTCGATGCGAAAGGGACATTCGATGCAGCCGTAGCTGCAGGACCTGTGTACAAGCTCCTGGGTGCGAAGCCGCTTGGAGCGAGCTCGATGCCACCGATCGAGATTCCGCTATTGCATGGGGATCTTGCGTTCCGTCAGCACAGCGGCGGCCACACGACCGGTCCCAATTGGCCGGCGTTCATCGCGTTCGCCGAGCGTTATCTGGATCCGCCGGTACCGTCCGATGTGCAAGAAATCGCACTCACATTCGATGATCTTCCTGTCCACGGTGCGCTGCCGCCGAACGGCAGCCGGTCGCAGATCTTGGGAGACATCATTGCAGCGCTGCGCAACGCAGGCACACCCGATGCGTACGGTTTTATGAACGCAAAGGGCATTTCCGATGAGGGTCCCGATGCCGAGCAGGCCGTCCAACTGTGGCGCAATGCGCATCTGCCGCTCGGCAATCACACGCTTTCGCATTTCGATCTGCACGGTCATACGGCGCCTGA
The DNA here is from genome assembly GCA_035760885.1 of Steroidobacteraceae bacterium. Lineage (GTDB taxonomy): Bacteria > Pseudomonadota > Gammaproteobacteria > Steroidobacterales > Steroidobacteraceae > Steroidobacter. The sequence continues at coordinate 2,578 of DASTSB010000057.1, forward strand.
GTTCGAGCGCGAAATTGCGGCGAACGAGCCGGCGTTACAGCGTTTCATGCAGCAGGAGAGCTGGCATCAATTCCGGTACCCCTATCTCCATGAAGGCGAAACCCTCGATCAGCGTAATGCCGTGCGCGACTATCTCTACCGGCACGGCTATTCGATCGCCCAAGTTACGCTCGATGCGCAGGACTATCTGTACAACGACACGTATGTTCGGTGCCTGGCGAAGAATGACGCGTCCGCCGTTCAGTGGCTGAAACAGACGTACTTGGATCGCGCGGCCGAATCATTGGCGTTGGCGAAAGCAGTATCGCAGAAGCTATGGGGTCGAGATATTCGCCACGTGATGCTCATGCATGTCGGCACTTTCGAAGCGGCCACGCTGCCGGACATGCTGAAACTGTTTTCCCAACATCGCGTCAAGCTCATCACATTGGAGCAGGCGCAGATGGATCCGGCGTATGCAATCGATCCTCGCGTGAGCGGCCAGTCGGTCGGAACGTTCCTGAACCAAATGCTGCTTTCCAAGCAGCTTCCCTTGATCAGCCGCAACGACGATGCGCTGCGCAAGATCGGAGAGCTCTGCAAGTAGTCACAATGTTGCGTCGTTTGGGATCGTGCTATACACCGCTTCCGCATTCGGTGTTACGACTCACAACAGCGCACTCAGATTGCACATCGTGATCGACCCTACGCCTCAAGCTTGTGCGTTATCGATCGGTTCATGCCCTCATCGCTTGGGTGAGCGCACGCGGCGGCCACACATATGAATGTGGCTGCAGGCCCGCTCGGGACGATCGATGTCGCAATCAAACATGCGACTCGGCTGCTCGATCAAGACCCGCAAGCAGCAGCCGAACAGGCGCGCGAAATCGTCAAGGCCGCGCCTCATCATGCGATGGGCGAATTCATTCTCGCCGCGGCGGAACGCCGCATGGGGCAGAACGAGTCGGCAATCCAGCGCCTGCAGAAGCTGATCGAGAAACATCCGATTTGGCCGTCCGCGCACGTAGAGCTGGGTCTCGCTCGCATTGCAACCGACCAGCGCCGCCAAGCCGTCGAGTCATTTCGTGCAGCATTGAAGATTCAACCTGAACTGCACGAGGTCTGGCGCATGTTGGCCGATCTGTTGCATGGAATGGGCGATCTCACCGGAGCGGATCAGGCTTACTTGAACTTCGTTCGTCACGCCTCGCGCGATCCTCAGTTGATGGCAATCGGTAATGCGCTTGCTACGCAGCGCTTGCCCGAAGCGGAAACGCTTGCCCGCGAACGCTTGAAACGGCACCCCACCGACGTCGCGGCTATGCGCATGCTCGCGGAGGTGGCTGGGCGTTTGATGCGCTATGCAGATGCCGAAGCACTGCTTTCTCGCTCTCTAGAGCTGGCACCCAGCTTTGCCGCCGCGCGTCATAACTATGCGTTGATTCTGCATCGGCAGAACAAGTCGGGCGCGGCG
>DASTSB010000058.1:0-9505 GCA_035760885.1 Steroidobacteraceae bacterium
GTTCGCCGACGAGTTCAGTGAAGCGACGCGCGAACGCAGCTCGCGACATGGCGACGGCTTTCGCGAGCGATTCCACGGTCCACGGGTGTTGAGGCGCTTCATGGATGAATGTGAGTGCTTTGCGAATCTGCGTGTCGCGCAGTGCGCCGAGCCATCCGCACGATCCTTCCGGTTGATCGCGCAACCACGTGCGCAGAATGTAAACAAACAGACAGTCGATCAAACGCGGTAACACCAGTTCGCTGCCTGATTCCCGGCGCGTCGCTTCTTGCGTCAGCAGTCTCACCAGCCCTTGGAGTTCCACATCCGCTGCGGCTTCTTCCGCGGGGATGCGAATCATCGGCGGCAAGATTGTCAGCAGTGGATGCGCTTCTTCCTGGGTAAAGGTGTAGCCGGCACATTGGAGCACTGTCGATTCCTGTGTCGCATCCGCGATGCCGTTTTTCGGGGGGACGACGCCGTTCTGCGCGCGGCTGGCAGCTTCCGCATAGTCTTCAACGAAGGCGCCATTGCGATCGCTTCCTAGTGAATGCGGCTCGCCGTTCGCAAGCAGTACGATGTCGCCCGCACTCAAGCGAATCGCTTCCGCGTTGGGCCGGCGCAGCCAACAGGATCCACGTCGGACGATGTGAACCGCCGAGTGACCATGCATGTGCACGTTGATGCCGAAAGGCGGAAGGAACTCACGCGTGCCGATCACGTGAGTAGCCAGCTGCGTGACATTCAAGACGTTGGATAACACATCCATGGATCACACTCGCGACGATAATCGGGGTGAGCAATGTACCTTCGCTGACCCATGCGCTGTCCATAGCTCACAGACGCTCGGCGTGGAATTTGAGTGTTTCGAATCAGTCACGAATCGCGCATTGGTTGCCCGAGACGCGCGGCGTAGCAATCGAGATTCCGGAATCTGTTGACTGAGCCACGCGCTCACTACCTTTCTCGCAGCCCGATGTCGGGAAGCAAAGGAGAAACGAGCATGAAATTGTATTTCGCGCCTGGCGCATGTTCCCTGTCGCCTCACATCGTTCTGAAAGAAGGGGGATCTACATTCGACACCGAACGCGTCGATTTGAAGTCGCACCAGACCGCTTCAGGTCGGCAGCTGGGTGACGTGAGCGCCAAAAACTATGTGCCGATTCTCGAGCTCGCGAGCGGGGAGCGCCTTACCGAAGGTCCGGCCATCGTGCAGTACCTGGCCGATCAGCGCCCGCAGTCCAAGCTCGCGCCGGCAGCCGGCTCGCTCGAGCGCTATCGACTGCAGGAGTGGCTAAATTTCATCACCAGCGAGCTGCACAAGTCCTTCTATCCGCTATTCCATCGCGACACTGCGGCAGTGGAGTGGCAGAACGCGATGGAGGCGAAGCTCGCTGTGAAGTTTGAGTTCGTGAGCGCAGCGTTGGAGGGGCGCGCCTACCTGCTCGGTGATGAGTTCACTGTGGCCGATGCGTATCTATTCACGGTGCTGAATTGGACTCAGTTCGTGAACATCGATCTGAAACGTTGGCCGGTTCTCAAGCAGTACCATGCTCGGGTCGCCGCGCGACCCAAAGTGCAAGAGGCGTTGCGAGATGAGGGGCTGCTAAAAGCGGAAGCTGCGTAATTCGCGATATAGCCAGGGATGGCTGTCCGATCAGTTGGGCTCGCTCACCGCGACGCCCAACTTGCTGAGCGTTTCCAATAACAAGGAGGCCGTGTACGGCTTAACCAAGGCTGCCACACGCGAGTCCGTTGCGAAGCGATCGCGGATCTCGCGCTCGCTGCGGCCGCTCGCGATCACGATGGGTAACTGCGGGTGGAGTTTGCGCACTTCGTCGGCGAGCGCATCGCCGGCGCGGTCCGGAAGGCCTAAGTCGATGACGGCAGCGACGGGCGCACTCGGGTCTTTTGCCAGTAGATCCAGCGCTTCTTGTGCGGTACCGGCTTCTTCGATTTTGAAGCCAGATTCTTCGAGCACATCGACGGCGAACATGCGAACCAGGAGTTCGTCTTCGACCAACAAAATGCGCGGAGCGGAGTGGTTGAGCGCCTGGGCCATAAATTAAGAGCAGAAGAAGCGTCGCAGCTCAGACGGTGAGCGTGTTGATCTTACCGGGAAAGGTCCGCCCGAGTGAAAACGATTTGACGCGTGTTGGCGGCACCTTAAGGAAAACGCTCAAGCTCGGAACCTTTTGGGAACGATCAGCGTTAGGGGCCCTCAGCGGAATCTCTACGTGCGATCCTCACGCAATAAGAGGAGCGCGTCTGTCTGCACCATGAAAACCAGTTCGCCGGACATCTCATCCCACAGCCAACGGCCATTGCGAGTGTTGATCGTCGAGGACGAATCGGTCACCAGTCTCTATCTGCAGTCGGTGTTACAGGATCTGGGCCACACGGTCAGTGGGATTGCGCCTACCTTGCGTACTGCACTCGCCGTTGCAGCCGGGACGCCGAGTGATTTGGCGATCATTGACGTCGGGCTCGCCGGCGATGGCGGAGACGGAATCGACACGGCTGTCGCGTTGCGTGAGCGTCACGGGGTGCCAGCGTTGCTGATGACCGGTGCATCATTCGCCGAGTTCGGCGATCGGGTCCATACAGCCAAGCCGCTGGGCTACTTGACCAAACCTTATACGGAAGCAGAAGTCGCAAGTGCGCTCAGCGCAGCGATCGCGCAGCTCTAGCTGACGGTTGGGTGTTGGCGGCAAGCGCGACGTGAGGTGGTGTCACGTGTGAGGTGTAAGTGGCGTTCTCAACTGTTTTTCTCCGCGTTCTCCGTGCCTTCCGTGTGAAATCCCTCTCTTCGCTCTCGCGGCGTCTGCTCACTTCCGCTTACGCTTCGGGCCGCGTGCGCTTCGCTGCCGTTCGTGGATCACATCGATGAGCATGCGAAGTTTCAGCGGCACGTGGGTTCGATGCGGGTAGTACAAGTAGTAGCCCGGAAACGCAGGACACCAGGATTCGAACAGACGCACGAGCGTGCCCGCCGCAATGTCTTTCTGTACGCAAATGTCCAAAAGACAGGCGATGCCCAATCCCTGACGGGCCGCCTGCGCCAACACTTCGCTGTCGCTGGAAATGAAATGCGTGGGCACGTCCATCGAAAAATCGCGGCCGGCCTCAGTGAATTCCCAGTGATAGATCTCACCCGTGGTGCGAAACCGATAGCGCAGGCAACGATGTTGCGTCAGTTCTTGGGGGCGAGCGGGTTTTCCATGGGTGCGCAAATACTCGGGTGAGGCCACCACGGCCATGCTGAGCTTAGGTCCGATCGGCACCGCGACCATGTCGCGAGCCAACTGCTCACCCAAGCGCACGCCGGCGTCGTAACCATCGCCAACCAAATCGCCGAGGCCATCGTCGACGGTCAAATCGATCGTGACATCCGGGCAGCGTCGTACGTATTCCTTCAGCACGGGGGCCAATATGTGGTCGGCGGCGGCGCGCGATAGATTGATCTTCAACGTGCCGTTCGGCGAACCGCGCATTTCGTCGAGCGATTCGAATGCGGTGTCGAAGGTTTGCAATGCGGGCCCGATGCGCTCGAGCAGTTGTTGCCCAGCTTCGGTGAGCGCAACGCGCCGCGTGGTGCGATTGAGTAGGCGCACACCTGCGCGGCTCTCCAGCGCCTTGATCGATTGCGATAACGCCGAGGTGGAAACGTCCAACTCCGCGGCAGCGCGCGTAAAGCTGGAGAACTGCGCTACGCGTGCCAACGCGACGACTGACGGCAATTGATCGACCACGTCGGTGCGCGGTGCAGCGATTGTGAAGCGAGACTTCATGGTGTGTGTGGAATATTCGGGTTTTTCTCGAGCGCTCCAAGCCGGATGATGCGCGCTCTTCGCTTCAGGAGTGAAACATGAAAGCAGCACAGCTTGGCCGTAATGGCCCGGAAGTTCCGGCACTTGGTTTTGGATGCATGGGACTGTCGGATTTCTACACCACCAACAAGCCGGATGAAACTGTCGGCATCGACATCATTCGTCGTGCGCTGGACGCAGGGATTCGTTTCCTCGATACCGCGGATATGTACGGGCCCTGGACGAATGAAGTGTTGGTGGGCAAGGCAATTGCCGGTCGCCGCAAAGATGCCTTCATCGCTACGAAGTTCGGCATCGTGCGCAACGAACGCGGCGAGCGATTGGGCATCAGTGGTCGTCCCGAGTACGTGCGCAGTGCGTGCGACGCATCGCTCAAACGCTTGGGCGTCGAACAAATCGATCTTTACTTCCAGCATCGCGTCGACCCGAACGTACCAATCGAGGAAACCGTCGGTGCGATGGCGGAACTCGTGCGAGCGGGAAAAGTACGCTACTTGGGCCTATCGGAGGCGAGCGTCGATACGATTCGCCGTGCTCATGGCGTACATCCCATCACCGCAGTGGAATCGGAATACTCGCTGTGGACTCGCGACCCTGAGCAGGACGTGCTGCGGCTGTGTCGCAAGTTAGGGATCGGCTTCGTTGCATACAGTCCGTTGGGGCGTGGATTTCTCACCGGCCGCTTCAAAGATCCGAGCGAGTTCGATGTGACCGACTTCCGCCGCCACACGCCGCGTTTTCAGGAAGAGAACCTCGCGCGCAACCTCGCGTTGGTCGAACGCGTGAAACAGATCGCGATGGAAAAGGAGTGCACACCCGCGCAGTTGGCGCTGGCTTGGGTGCTCGCTCAGGGACGTGACATCGTGCCCATTCCAGGAACGACCAATCCCACCCGATTGGATGAGAACATCGCTGCGCTCGAGGTGGAGTTGGACGCTGCCACGTTGGAGCGCATAGATGCGGAGATTCCAGTGGGCGCTGCAGCGGGCGCGCGCTATGACGATGCCGGTATGCGAACGGTGAATCGCTGAATACGCAGCGTCGTTCGCAAACTTCATGCAAGGCGCGCGCATTGCCTGTAGAGTGCCGCGCCTTCGCTTGAACTGTCCGGATGATCCATGCCGTTTGCCGCCCTCGGGCTGATCCCTGAACTCGCACGTGCGCTCGCCGATCGAGGTTACGTAGAGCCCACGCCTGTCCAGGCGCGGGTTATCCCCGAGATTCTTGCCGGCCGCGACATCCTGGCCGGTGCGCAAACCGGAACGGGCAAGACCGCTGGCTTCACGCTGCCGTTACTCCAATTGCTGAGTTCCGCCTCGAGCGGCAAGGCCCCACGTGCGCTGGTGCTCGTTCCGACTCGTGAATTGGCAGCGCAGGTCGCCGAGAGCGTGAAGAGCTACGGCAAATATCTGCAGCTCAAGACGGCCGTGATCTTCGGCGGCGTCGGCATCAATCCGCAGATCGATGCACTGCGACGCGGTTGCGACATCCTGGTCGCGACGCCGGGGCGACTGCTCGATCACGCGCAGCAGCGCACCGTCGATCTGTCGCGCATCGGCATCTTCGTCCTGGATGAAGCCGATCGCATGCTCGACATGGGATTCATCCATGACATCCGTCGCGTTCTAAAGCTGCTGCCGGAGCGCAGACAAAATCTGCTGTTCTCGGCAACCTACTCGGACGAGATCCGGCGCCTCGCACAACGCTTGCTGCGCGATCCCGCGGAAGTCGAGGTCGCTCGGCGCAATGCGGCGGTCGACACGGTTGAGCAGCGCGTCTACAAAGTTTCAAAGGAAGACAAACGCGCGCTGCTATCGCACCTCATCAAAGACGGCGATTGGAATCAGGTGTTGGTATTCACGCGCACCAAGCACGGTGCGAATCGCCTCACCAAACAATTGATCCAGGACGGCGTCAAGGCGGCTGCCATTCACGGCACCAAGAGCCAGTCCGCGCGCACTCAGGCATTGAGCGACTTCAAGCAGTTCAGGATCCAGGCATTGGTTGCCACAGAGGTTGCCTCGCGCGGACTCGACATCAAAGAGCTGCCGTATGTCGTCAACTTCGAATTGCCGAACGTGCCGGAAGACTACGTGCATCGCATCGGCCGTACCGGCCGTGCCGGCGCGAGCGGGATCGCAGTTTCGCTGGTCTCCTCGGACGAAACCAATCTGCTCAAACAGATCGAGAGAGTGCTGAAGAAGCACATTCCGGAAAGCGCGGTACCGGTCTTTCCGGCCGCCCCGCCGCCACTTCGCGAACACGTTGACCCAGCGCCGAGCCGATCGAAACAGGCAGGCGCTCGGCCGCATGAGCATGCGCGCCACCGGTCTGCCAAACCCGGTGCTGCAAAGCACCCCGGGCGTAGCTCATCGGCGCGTCCACATTCGCAACAGCGCGGTGGATCCCAGCAGGGAACATTTCGATCGAAACAGCGCCGCCCGCGTTAGCGGACGGCGTGTCGAGTTATTGTTCTTGGCGCGTGATCTCAGCGCGCAATTCACGCAACTTGTTCTTAACGATCGCGGCGTTCTTCGGCCCCATGCGAATGAGCACTTTTTGCCCGGCGGATAGCTGCTCCAGCGACGGATCGGCGAATTCGTAAAACACCCCCGGCTGGGTCAGCTTGATCGGACCCTGCACATCCGGTGCGGCGAGCACGTCGTCGATCACCTGGACCAACCGATCGTTGAAGTATCCATTGGGATAACCCAATCCGACGTAGGCCTCTTGGAACAGCCGGTAATAACGCCGATAGAGCTTCACGATGTCTTTCGTGTCGGTCTTCTGCAGCAGTTCGATCACGGGCGCATAGCGCGCGTAATTGTTTTCGCTCAGCGTGACCTCTTCACCCCCGCTCGTGCTCAGCGTGCCGCTCGTGGGTTTGATTGGCCACAACTGCACCGCCGTTTTCTTGCGCGGCAGGTTGTCCACGGTGACGACGATGTGCCGGATGATGTCGCGCGGGATCAAGTAGCTGTCCAGCGGCTGTCCGACCGTGTTGAGCAGGTCTTGGTGTACCGCTTCGTCGCTCTCGCTCAACGGCGGCAGCGGCTGCTCGGTGCTCTCTGGCGTGATCGGATGTTGAATGGCTGGCTCGTTATTCGCCGGCGTGGCCGGCTGCTCGGTCACAGCAGCTTCTTGCTGAGCGCCTTGGTTATGCAGGCGCCCGTACACGAGCGCCGCAATGACGCCCAGTACGATGACGACGGGAATCCCGTACCACAGCCACTTCTTACGATCTTCGTCCATAGAGCACCTTAGTCGCTGAGCCGCTTGGGGCGCTATTTGGCGTCCAGCGGCTTCTGAAACTTGAGCAAAAAGTTATCGGCCTCGCCGATGGCGAGATATTTGTCTCTGTCCTGTGCGCCCATGGCAAGCGAGGGCGGCAGAGTCCACACGCCTTTTGGCCAATCCTTCGTGTCTTTGGGATTCGCCAATAGCTCCGAGCGGCCGAGGAGTTTGAAGCCTGCCTTCTCCGCGAGCGCGATCATATAGTCTTCGCGCAAGTAGCCGTTGGCAGCTTTGGGATCTTGGGGCTGATCATTGCGAGCACGATGATCTTCCACGCCAAGAATGCCACCTGGCTTGAGTGCTTTGTAGAACGCGGCGAGCGCATCATCGGCAAAGCCTTGGCCAACGAAGTTGTGAACGTTGCGAAACGTGACGACCAGGTCGACGGAACCCGCCGGAGCGATCTCATAGTGATCGCGGCCAAACTCGGTCACCTTTACTTGGCCGTATGCGGCGGATTTGTCGGCAAGCTTCTTCTCCCAAGCTGCGCCCGACTGTTCGGCACGTTCGCTGCTGCCGCGCGGCGCGATCGCCGTGTAGTAGGTGCCGTGCTCTTTCAGATACGGTCCAAGGATCTCCGTCCAGTACCCGCCGCCGGGCCAAATTTCCACGACGGTTTGGTTCGGCTTCAGGCCGAAGAATTCGAGTACTTCTTGCGGATGTCGATAGCGATCGCGTGCGACGAACGACTCGGTCCGTTCGGATGCCGATACGGCTTTCGCGAGTGCCGCGTCCTTCGCGGAGCTCACAACTGGCGTGCACGCAGCCGCCGCGACCAGCGCATAGGCACAGTGCTTGATTAAACGAGCCTTCGTCCATTTCCCCGGGCGATGCATAAAGTTCTCCAGTGGTTGGGGGCAAATCTATCAAGTCCCGCAAGAGTCCGACATCGCGTCGCGATGAGTGTTCAACGATCCGTGCGCGCCGCACTCGTCGATTGCAGGATTTGCCCTCAGAATAGCGCCCTCGCGAGTCGGCCGAATCCTCTGGGCGAGAATGAGTAAGAAAAGAAGTGTAAGCCGTGCGTTCGCCGCGCTGAGCGTGATTGCGTCGAGCCTCATTGTGCAAGACGCATTTGCCGCTGCCATCGAATTGCACGAGTGCCGTCTGGAAACGCCGCTCGCGAACGGCAGCGCTGCTGCCCGCTGCGGTGTTCTCGATGTCGCGGAGAATCGCGCCGATCCGAGCGGCAAACATATAGGCATCCATGTGGCGGTCATCCCCGCGCTGCGCTCAAAGCCGGAGCAGGACCCGCTGTTCTTGCTGAGCGGCGGTCCCGGCCAGGCCGCGAGCGATATGTACTTGAGCTTAAGCCCGGTGTTCGCGCGTATTCGGCAAAGTCGCGATCTGGTGATCGTCGATCAGCGCGGCACTGGAAAATCGAATCGCCTCGACTGCACCCTACCGGATGACTCGGAGTTGAGCAGCACCGATCCCGAGCAATTGCATGCGCTAACGCGCAAGTGCATCGCCAGCCTAAGCGGGGATCCGCGTTTTTACACGACGAGCATTGCCGTGCGCGATCTCGACGACGTGCGCGCCGGCTTGGGCTACGAGCGCATCAATTTGTATGGCGTCTCGTATGGCACGCGCGTGGCGCAGCACTACATGCGGCGCTATCCCAACCGCGTTCGCGCAGTTATTCTCGACGGAGTCGTTCCTCCTGAGATGGCGCTCGGCCCGGACGTTGCCGTCGACGCACAGCACGCGCTCGATCGCATCTTTGCGCGTTGTGGCGAAGATCCCAAATGCAATGAACGCTTCCCTGTCCTCGCCGATCAGTTCAAACAGTTGCAATTACGGTTGCAGCATCCCGAGTCGGTGCAACTAGCAGATCCGTTGACCGCCCAACCGACTACGACGCCATTGGGGCTTCCCGAACTTACGGCTGCAATTCGCTTGCTCAGTTATACCGATGAAACTGCATCCACACTGCCGCTCTTGATCGCAGGCGCGAAGACGGATTTGGGCGCTCAAGCATTGGCCGCGCAATACCTGATGATCCGCCGCAGTACGTCGCTGCAGATTGCGTACGGCATGCACTTTGCGGTGGTGTGCAGCGAAGATGCGCCGCGCTGGAGTCAATCCAAAATCACCGACGCAGAACTTGAGCGCACGTACATCGGGGTGGCCTTCATGCAAAGCATGCGTTCGATCTGCAGCGATTGGCCGCGCGGCGAAGTGGATAGCGATTTCAACGCGCCGTTGCAGAGCTCAATCCCCACGCTGCTGCTGTCGGGAGGCAACGATCCGGTCACGCCTGCACGCTATGCGGAGCAAGCGGCGCGGGGGTTGGCGAACAGCAAACAGCTCGTGCTCAAGGGCCAAGGGCATGGGCAGATCGCGGTGGGATGCATGCCGCAGGTAGTCACGCACTTTATCGAAGCCGGGACGCTCAAGGA
>DASTSB010000059.1:0-44559 GCA_035760885.1 Steroidobacteraceae bacterium
GCGCTCGTGCATAAAAAGAATGTTCGTGGACGCGAACGTGCGAGATCGATTCATTGAATAGCTCCGCCAACGCACGCGCGATAGGCTCGGGCGGATGCACTCGCCGCGGACGCCTCATTTGCCAATGCAGAAGCTGGAGAAGATTCGACCTAGCAAATCATCCGAGCTGAACTCACCTGTGATTTCGGACAGACACTGTTGTGCTTGGCGCAGCTCTTCTGCCATCAACTCACCGGCACGACTCTCAGTGAGCTGTCGGTGCGCTTCGTGCAAATGCACATCAGCACGCTGCAAAGCATCGAGATGACGGCGCCGCGCCGAGAGTGTGCTCGAATCCGCACCATTAAAACCGATGCATTCTTTCAAGTGAACACGTAGTAAATCGACGCCCTCGCCGGATTGTGCAGACAGATGAAGCCGCGGCGGTTGCGTTTGTTCATACTGCGGCGCCGTGCCCATGAGGTCGATCTTGTTGAAGACGATGGTCACTGGGATGGATGCCGGCAACTGTGCGAGCTGCTGATCCAAGTGCGCTTCATCTGCACTCGTGGCATCCACCAAAAATAGAATGCGGTCGGCACGATTCATTTCCTGGTGTGCGCGGCGTATGCCCTCCGCTTCGATCACATCTGCGTGGTCACGTAGGCCGGCTGTATCCGCGATATGGATGGGCATGCCGTCGATGTGAATACGCTCGCGCAGTACGTCGCGCGTCGTGCCCGGGATCTCGCTGACGATCGCGGCTTCGTAACCCGCAAGCCGATTCAGCAAGCTCGACTTGCCCGCGTTGGGCTTGCCCGCGATCACTAAAGTCATACCTTCTCGCAGCAGTGCGCCTTGCCGTGCGCGTGAGGCGATGTGAGCGGAGAGTTGCAACGCATGATCGATTCGCGAGCGCAGCACCTCATCCGCCAGAAAATCGATTTCTTCTTCGGGGAAATCGATCGCCGCCTCGACATGCATGCGCGTCTCCGTGATCGCTTCGGTGAGCGAATGCACAAGCGCGGAGAATTCGCCTTGCAGAGAGCGAATCGCAGCGCGAGCCGACTCGACCGAACTGCTGTCGATGAGATCGGCAATCGCTTCGGCTTGAGTCAGATCCAGTTTTTCGTTGAGGAATGCGCGGCGGCTGAATTCGCCGGCCTCGGCGGCACGTGCTCCGAGTTCGAGCGTCCGTGCCAACAAGCGATCCAGAACGACCGGACCGCCATGGCCATGCAACTCGAGAACATCTTCGCCCGTGAATGAATTCGGCGATGAGAAGAAAACCGCGATTCCTGCATCCAGCGTGTCGCCATGTTCGCCCTTGAAAGCGCGCAACACAGCGCGACGCGGTCGCGGCAAATCACCGAGCATTGCCTCCGCGATCGCGCGAACTTTGGAACCGGAGAGGCGAACGATACCGACGCCACCGCGACCCGGTGGACTAGCAATGGCGGCAATGGTGTCTGAGTCGGAAGCGTTCATGCGCGAGGCAGTTTACGCGATCGACTTGCCGCTCACGATCGCACCCATGAGCGGCCAGTGAACTATGCGCGTGTCAGTTTTTCTTGGTCTCGGCTGCAACGAGTTTGTTGATGCGCCACTGCTGCGCGATCGACAGCAACGTGTTCGTCAGCCAATAAAGCACCAAGCCGGCGGGGAACCACGCCATCGTCACGGACATGATGATCGGCATGAAGGCAAAAATCTTCGCCTGCATCGGATCCGTACTCGGCATGGGCTGCAGCTTGAATTGCCCAAACATCGCCGAGCCCATGAGAATCGGCAGAATGAAGTAGGGATCGCGCGACGAAAGATCCGTGATCCAGCCAATGAAGGGCGCCTGGCGCATCTCGACGCTCTCGAGTAGCACGCGATAGAACGCAAGGAAGAACGGCACCTGAATCAGGATCGGCAAGCAGCCGGCGAGCGGATTGATCTTTTCCTTCTTATAGATCTCCATCATCTGCCGCCCGAGTTGCTCGCGATCGTCCTTGTAGCGTTCCTGAATTGCTTTGATGCGCGGACCGATGGTGCGCATCTTGGCCATCGAACGGCCGCTTGCTGCCGTGAGGCGATAGAACACGAGTTTGATCAAGAACGTCGTCAGAATGATCGAAACGCCCCAGTTGTGAAACAAGCTGTAGATCTTCTCTAGTACGTAGAAAAGAGGGCGGGCCAAGATCGTCAGCCAGCCGTAATCGGCAGTGCGGTCGAGATTCGGAGCGATGGCTTTGAGCTGCTCCTGTAGCTTCGGGCCCACAAACAAGGTCTCGTGGAAGTCGTGTGTGCTCCCGGCGGGAACGGTGACAGGAGTACCGATGTAGCTCACCGTGAAATCGTTCTGAGGATCCATCGCTACTTTGTAGCTGTATTGCGCATCGGCTGGCGGTACCGCAGCGGCCACGAAGTGATGCTGTGTCGCCGCCATCCAGCCGCCGGTGAAGCTGCCGTTGTAGTGGCGGTTCTCTTCATCTTCGAGCTTGAGCGTGTGATAACCCTTGCCATCAAAGATGGCCGGTCCGCGGAACGCATACGTCTCAACATTGAAGTACGAGCGCTCGACGTGTTCGAAGTGGCGCACGATCTGGACGTAGGAAGCGCCAGTCCACGCATCGCCCGAGTGGTTGGCGAGATCGTAATCGAGATCGATGCGATAGTTTCCAGCGTGAAACGTGTAAGTCTTGGTGACGCTGATGCCGTCTTGCGTCCACGTCAATGGCACCTTCAACTCTTGCTGGCCCGGTGCCAACACGTATTCCGTCTTGGCACTTTCGAACTGCGCGAGGTGCGTCGGATCGGGTTGATGATCCGCTGCCCGCAATCCAGAGCGAGCGACGAACATCGTGTTGCCGCTCGGATCGAACAAGCGCACCGGCACGTTCGGCTGGTCCTTCTGCTTCGGATACTTCAGCAAATCTGCACGGATCAGAGCGCCACCGCGTGTGCTGATGTCCATGTCCAGAACGTCGGTGCGCACGTGAATGACTTTCGCATCATTCGTCGGGGCTTCGGGCGCAGGCGTCACCGCAGCCGGCGAATTCGTAGTCCGTTCTTGGTTGGATGCAGACGGCAGTTCAGGTAGGGACTGCGTGGTACTGGCCGGGGCTTGTGCCGACGGTGTTTGTGTTTGTGCCTGCGGTGCTGGCACGGGTGCAGGTGCGTAATCCTTCTGCCAGGCAAGGTAGTTGAGCCACAGCACGAGTGCGAGTGCGGCCCAGGCGAAGACTCTTTGGTTATCCATGCGAAACCGATTTCAGGCGTGAATTCTTAGGGACCGGATCGTAGCCGCCCGCGTGCCAGGGATGACAACGAAGTAGCCTCCGCACAGTGAGGTAGCTACCGCGCAGTGCGCCGTGTTCTTGGAGCGCTTCTTCCGCATAGCAAGAGCAGCTTGGAAAAAAGCGACAATTGACCCCGAGCATGGGGCTGATGAAGTAGCGATAACCGCGCACGAGGGTTGTCAGGAGCGTGCGCATTTCTTTTTTACCGTTTGCCAGTGCTGCTCTAGGCTGCGGCGCAGTTCGAGGTTGGTCGCGGACTTTGCACCGTTACGTGCGTTGACGACGATATCGACGCTAGGCAATTCATCTTGATGCAGTCGAAACGACTCTCGGACCACACGCTTGATGCGATTGCGCTCGACCGCCGTGCCGATGATACGCGCGGCGACCGATAATCCGAGCCGCGGATGCGTGAGGCCACTGTCGCGAGCGAGTATTGCAAACATGCCGTCGGCGGAGCGGCGCGACTCGCGATAGACGAGATCGAATTCTGATTTGTGCCGCAGTCGTTGCGCAGGCTGGAACGGACGCGCGGAAGTAGACAACTCGATTCTATGACGCCGCGAACGCGGCGCACGATCAAACGGTCAAGCGCTTGCGACCTTTGGCACGGCGACGAGCCAGGACCTGACGTCCGGAACGCGTTGCCATGCGCGCACGAAAACCGTGAGTCCGCTGACGATGAACTTTGCTGGGCTGATAAGTGCGCTTCATGCTTAAACTCGCCGCGAATCCCGCGCTAAAACAAGCACATGGTGGCCGAAAAAGAAGGCCGGCAAGGGTACGCAGCGGCCCGAGGAGTGTCAAGGGAAACCGTCGCCGCGAGGGCAATCGCAATAGGGATTGC
Organism: Steroidobacteraceae bacterium; assembly: GCA_035760885.1. Classification (GTDB taxonomy): domain Bacteria; phylum Pseudomonadota; class Gammaproteobacteria; order Steroidobacterales; family Steroidobacteraceae; genus Steroidobacter. Next base: position 4,114 of record DASTSB010000059.1, read on the forward strand.
GCCTGTGGATAACCTCGCTTGCATCGGTATAGACTCGCGCTCCTTTCGCGTCGACCTGCGCGAACAATCTTGCATCGAAGGGGACGAAAACCGTGCAGGCCTCGTTGTGGCACCGCATTCTGACTCAATTGGAAGCGGAGCTACCCGAACAGCAGTTCAATACCTGGATCCGCCCGCTACAAGCCGTAGAGGACGGTCGCACCTTGCGGCTGCTCGCACCGAACCGATTCGTTGTCGATTGGGTGAATGAGAACGCATCCGACCGGATCCATGAACTCGTGGACTCGTTCGCGCCGGAACCTGCCCCACATGTCGCTTTGGAAGTCGGTTCGCGGGCGTCGACCGCATCCGTGGTCACGTCGACGTCGAATCGACCAACGCCCCGAGATGTGCCCTCGGTTCTCGGCAGTCGGCTCAATCCCGAATTCACGTTCGCAAATTTCGTCGAAGGTAAGAGCAACCAGCTGGCGCGCGCGGCGGCCGTGCAGGTCGCTGAAAATCCCGGTCGCGCCTACAACCCTCTTTTCATCTACGGCGGCGTTGGCTTGGGAAAAACACATCTCATGCACGCGGTTGGAAACGTAATCCGCGGTCGCAGCGACCGAGCACGCGTGGCCTATGTGCATTCCGAGCGCTTCGTCGGCGATATGGTCAAGGCACTCCAGCACAACACGATCAACGACTTCAAAACGGCGTATCGATCTCTCGATGCGCTACTGATCGACGACATCCAGTTTTTTGCCGGAAAAGATCGTTCCCAGGAAGAGTTCTTTCACACGTTTAATGCGCTATTCGAAGGCCAGCAGCAGATCATCCTCACTTGCGATCGTTATCCCAAAGAGGTGGACGGTCTAGAGGAACGACTGAAGTCGCGCTTCGGGTGGGGGCTCACGGTTGCAATCGAGCCGCCTGAGCTCGAGACGTGTGTCGCGATCTTGATGAGTAAAGCGGCGGTGAGTCGCGTAGATTTGCCGGAGGAGGTCGCGTTCTTCATCGCCAAGCGAATCCGATCCAACGTTCGTGAGCTGGAAGGTGCCTTGCGACGCGTAGTGGCCAACTCACAGTTCACGGGTCGTGCGATCACGATGGATTTCGCCAAGGAGGCCTTGCGAGATCTGCTGGCGTTGCAGGATCGGCTCGTCACGATCGAGAACATTCAGAAGACGGTGGCCGAGTACTACAAGATCCGCGTAGCGGATTTGTTATCGAAGCGCCGAAGTCGATCAATCGCTCGGCCGCGGCAGGTGGCAATGGCGCTTGCGAAAGAACTGACGAGTCACAGCCTTCCGGAAATCGGCGATGCATTCGGCGGTCGCGATCACACCACCGTGCTGCATGCTTGTCGTGTGATCAAGGAGCTGCGGGACTCCAACACACGAACGAGCGAAGACTATTCAAACCTGTTGAGAACCCTGGCTGGTTAGCTGTGGATATCTTGTGGTTCTAGAGATGAGTAATTTTGTCCACAGGTGCTCAACAGCTAAGAGACATGTAGCGAGGCACGTCCAAGGCGAGTTGTCTCGCTCGCAAGACCTTGGGGGAAAAGGCGATTTGTCGCTTATCCACAATTGGGCCGTGACTCAGTAGTAGTAATAAATTCTTATATATCCATCTTAATTTAAGAGACTGATAGGTGAAGCGATGAAGTTCAGCGGAGATCGCGACGTCATATTGGCGCCCTTGCAGGCAGTGATTGGCGTGGTGGAACGCAGGCAGACGATGCCCGTGCTTGCTAATGTTTTGGTCGTTGCGCAGGGCGACGCGCTGACCTTCACCGCCACGGATCTCGAAGTGGAGCTGGTAGCGCGAACGCAGGCGTCAGTTCAGCAACCCGGGGAAGTCACGATTCCGGCGCGCAAATTGCTGGACATTATTCGCGCGCTCCCCGCGGGAGCTCAGGTGACCGTGTCTGTGGAGGCTGAGAAGGCTACGGTGAAATCCGGTAAGAGCCGGTTTGTGCTCGCGACCCTGCCGGCGAGCGATTTCCCAACTGTAGAAGACATTAAGGCTCAGCAGACACTCAAGATTGGGCAGGAGTCGCTGCGGCGACTGATCGACAAGACTCATTTCTCGATGGCACAACAGGACGTACGCTATTACCTCAACGGCATGTTGCTGGAATCCGACGGCAAGATGCTGCGAACGGTCGCGACTGACGGTCATCGTCTGGCTTTTTGCGAGAGTGCGTTGGAAGGTGCTGCAGGAGCACAGTATCAGGTCATTGTGCCGCGCAAAGGCGTACTGGAACTACAGCGGCTGTTGGCGGGGGATGGCGAGGTCGAACTCTCGATCGGTACGAATCACGTTCGTGGCCAGATCGGCTCCATTCGTTTCACTTCGAAGCTAATTGATGGCAGATTTCCGGAGTACGGTCGCGTGATTCCGCAGGCGCCGACTCGTAAAGTGGACTTGGATCGAGATGTCTTGAAGGCGGCACTTCAGCGTGCGGCGATCTTGTCGAACGAGAAGTATCGCGGCATTCGACTGGTTGTTCGCCCATCGCAGCTGGTACTCCAAACGCACAACCCGGAACAGGAAGAGGCCGAAGAGGAACTGGAAGTGAGCTACTCAGGAGAGGAGCTGGAGATCGGATTCAACGTGAATTACTTGCTTGAGGCGTTATCGGCTTTGGAACCCGGAGTGTTATCCATCGGCCTCACGGACGCTAACAACAGTTGCCTGCTTACGGCTGAGTCCACTCCGTCTGCGAAGTACGTCGTCATGCCGATGCGGCTGTAGCGTGCTCGATTGGATTTCGCTGGAGAACTTCCGAAACATTCCAGCCGCGAGAATTGACGCGGCGAGCGCAAGCGTTGGAATCATCGGTCGCAACGGGAGCGGAAAGACCAGCATTCTTGAGGCAATCTACTTCCTTGGCCATGGACGCTCATTCCGAAGCGCACAGCGCACAGGCCTGATTTCACGAGGGGCGCGGATGAGTCGGGTGCTCGGATCCTTTGCGCCAGAAGGGGTTCGGGTCGGTGTGGAATTCTCGAGTAGCCACCTGGAGCTCAGGATGGGTGGCGAGAGCTGCACTCTCAGTCAGATTGCCTCACAAGTCCCTATCCAGCTGGTTGATCCGAGTGTGCATCTAATCGTCGAGGAGGGCAGTGCCCGACGCCGTCGGCTGTTCGATTGGGGTGTGTTCCACGTGGAACCTCGATTCGGTCAGGAGTGGCGCGTCTACCAAAGAGCGCTGCGACAGAGGAACGCCGCGCTGCGCGCACAGATGTGGTCGGTGGACCATGCGTTGCGAGAGGAACTGCAAGAATCGGGTGAGCGGCTGCACATCATGCGAGAGACATACTTTCGCAAGCTCGTTCCCGTTTTAGATGTCGTACTGCGCGAGCTACTTGATGACGACATTGAGATCAGGTACCGCCGTGGCTGGCCAGATGACCTGACTCTTACCGATGCACTGAGTGCTGTCTACGACAGGGATCGCCGGATTCGTACTACGACAGTGGGACCCCATCGAGCTGATTTGGAACTGACAATCGCGTCGGGTTTGGCGAGGGAAGTAGTCTCCCGCGGTCAACAAAAGTTGTTGGCCAGTGCCTTGGTGCTCGCCCAGACAAGGCTCCTCACTTCCGAGCTCGCGCGATCAGCGGTTCTTCTTATTGATGATCCAGCGGCAGAGCTCGATGTGGATAACTTGGGGAAACTTCTCCGAGCAGTGGCAAAAACTCCAGCTCAAGTCGTGGCGACGTCACTAGTTGGAAGCAGCTTGGACGCTCTGGACATTGGCCGCATGTTCCACGTGAAACAGGGCCAAGTGACCCCAATGCTATAATTTCGTTCTCCCAAGAGCAGGCGCAACTGATGTCGGAATCTGACGTTTACGATTCAAGCAAAATCAAGGTTTTGAAAGGACTCGACGCCGTCCGGAAGCGTCCCGGAATGTACATCGGTGACACTGATGACGGGACCGGTTTGCACCATATGGTGTTCGAGGTGGTGGACAATTCGATCGACGAAGCGCTCGCTGGGTACTGCACTAAAGTGACGGTCACCATCCATGCTGACCAGTCCGTAACTGTGTCCGACGACGGCCGTGGAATACCTGTGGATATCCATCCGGAGGAGGGGCGTTCGGCGGCAGAGGTCATCATGACCGTACTGCATGCGGGCGGGAAGTTCGACGATTCTTCCTACAAGGTTTCCGGCGGCCTGCACGGCGTGGGCGTCTCGGTCGTCAACGCGCTTTCGGAATATCTGCTCCTAACCATTCATCTAGGCGGCAAGCTGTACCAACAGGAGTATCGGCTCGGTGATCCACAGGCGCCTCTGGCCCAAATCGGGACGACAGACAAGCGCGGGACGATCATCAGGTTTAAACCCAGCGCGGCGATCTTCACTAACATCGAATTCGACTACAACATTCTCGCGAAGCGCCTCCGTGAACTCTCGTTCTTGAATTCCGGTGTGCGGATCGAGCTCACGGACGAACGCGACGACAAGCACGAGGTGTTCCAATATGAGGGCGGCATTAGCGAGTTTGTCCGCTATCTGAATCGCAACCAGACGGCCTTGCACGACACGATCATCTGGTTTCGAACCCAGGAAGGCCCGGTGTCGGTCGAGTTGGCGGTGCAGTGGAATGACTCCTACCAGGAGAACATGTACTGCTACACCAACAATATCCCGCAGAAGGATGGCGGCACACATTTGGCCGGATTCCGTACCGCGCTTACTCGAACGCTCAACCAATACGTCGAGAAAGAGGTGCCGGCAAAGGACCGCGTCGCGACCACAGGCGATGATGCGAGAGAGGGTCTCACGGCGATCCTTTCGGTGAAGATGCCGGATCCGAAGTTCTCGTCTCAGACCAAAGACAAGCTGGTCTCGTCGGAGATCAAGGGGATCGTGGAATCAGCGGTGGGCACGAAGCTCGAAGAATTCCTACTTGAGCACCCCCAACAGGCCAAAGCGATTGCTGCGAAAATTCTAGAAGCTGCACGCGCACGCGAAGCGGCGCGTAAGGCGCGTGAAATGACGAGGAGAAAGGGCGCGCTCGATTTGGCTGGGTTGCCGGGGAAGCTCGCCGATTGCCAGGAAAAAGATCCCGCGCTCTCCGAAATGTTTCTCGTCGAGGGCGACTCCGCAGGCGGCTCTGCGAAGCAGGGTCGAGATCGGCGCACTCAGGCCATCCTGCCGCTGAAAGGCAAGATTCTGAACGTCGAAAAAGCGCGGTTCGACAAGATGCTGTCGTCTGCTGAAGTCGGGACGCTGATCACTGCGCTGGGCACAGGAATCGGAGCGGACGATTTCGACGTGTCGAAGCTGCGGTATCACCGCATCATCGTGATGACGGACGCGGACGTCGATGGATCGCACATCCGGACGTTGCTGTTGACGTTCTTCTATCGCCAGATGCCGCAGCTCATCGAGCGCGGGCACATCTACATCGCGCAGCCGCCGCTCTACAAGGTGAAGAAGGGCAAGTCGGAGAATTATGTTAAAGATGATGCTGAGCTGAACGCTATGCTCTTGCGTCACGCGCTCGAAGACGCAGAGCTCGTGAACCAGCCGGGTCAACCAGCCATGGTCGGCTCTGCTTTGGAAGCTCTGGCGAAGCGATGGATGGAAGTCGCAGCCATTATTCGTCGTTCATCGCGCCGGTACGATCAGCGCGTTCTCGAACAGTTGCTCTATCTTCCCGAAGTGAGCCTTGCGGACCATGATCGCCTCGATTGGCTAGCCGAATGGGGCCGCCAGCTCGAGAGTCAGCTCAATCTGCAGGACGACGCTGCACGACGCTATCGAGTGCGTGTGTTACCTGGCACGGACGGTAGCACTCCTCGGCTGCTCGTGGCGCGCACGGAGCATGGCAGCACGGTTGAAAAGCACATCCATCGTGAATTCTTCGAGTCCGCCGAATACCGCCGTATTGCGGAATTAGGCAAGACGCTGTCCGGCCTGATCGGCGTCGGAGCGTACGTTGCCAAAGGATCGGACAAGCAGGACATCGGTAGCTTCCGCGAAGCCATCCAATGGTTGTTGGATCAAGCGAAGAAGGGCCAGCAGATCCAGCGCTACAAGGGTCTTGGGGAAATGAATCCAGAGCAGCTCTGGGAGACGACCATCAACCCGGAGACCCGCCGATTGATTCAAGTCCGGATCGAGGATGCCCTGGCGGCAAATGACATCTTCGCTACCCTAATGGGAGACGCGGTCGAGCCTCGGCGCGAATTCATCGAGCGGAATGCTTTGGCGGTCGCGAATCTCGACGTCTAGTTCGCGGCATTCGGCATAGAAGCAATTCGGGTTTCAATCCATGCGCGAACTTGCTCGTTGAGTTCGCGCGGGTCCCGGCCTGTCGCGTCGATGGCAGGCCCAATCGACACCTCAATCACTCCCCGCTTCTTGACCCATCCACGTCGCGGCCAAAAAACCCCTGCATTGTGAGCGACCGGGACCACTTTGCAGCCAATGCGGGAGGCGAGAAGCGCGCCGCTAACACCGTACTTCTTTCTTTCACCCGGTGCGACTCGAGTCCCTTCCGGAAAGATCAAGATCCAAAGGCCATCGGCAAGTCGCTGCTGACCCTGCTCGATCACCTGAGCAACCGCCATTGCCCCGGCCTTGCGATCAATGGCGATGGGCTTCAGACACTTCACCGCCCAACCGACTAACGGTATCCACATCAGCTCCTGTTTCAGCACCCAGGACTGCGGAGGAAAAATACTAGCTTGGGCAATCGTCTCCCATGCGGAGGAATGCTTCCACATCGATACATGCGCGCCCGAGGGAATGTTCTCCAATCCCTCGATTCGATAATGCAGGCCGCATGTTTTGGCGAGCACCCACATTTGCGTCTTCGACCAACTGCGAGCCACGCCATAAAGGCGACGCCCGGGTAGCCAACAGAGCGCCAGTACGGCAATGGCGTAGCAAAAAGTGCTGAGGAAAAGAAACGTAGTGAAGAGCAGAGAACGCAGCAGCTGCACGATATCAACCCGGCAGACGAGAGAGGTCCGCAATCTGCAGGAACAGGTTGCGCAGCCGGAGCAATAATCCGAGGCGATTGGCCCGTAGCGCCGCATCGTCGCTCATGACCATCACAGAATCAAAGAACCCGTCCACGTCCGCGCGCAACTCCGCCAATTCCCTCAAAGCTTCCGCATACTCGCGTCGCGTAAGCATTGGATTGACTGCGCGTTCCACCGCGATAACGTGCTGAAACAGGGTCTGCTCGGCGGGCTCCGCAAGTAGCTTCGAATTCACAGCCTCCGAAAGTTCGGAAGTGGCTTTGCGCAATAGATTCGCGATGCGCTTGTTGGCCGCAGCAAGGCTTGCAGCAGCAGGCAACTTCAAGAAATTCGCGAGCGCGGAAAGCCGGGCATCGATGTCACGCACCGACCGCGGATTGGCCGCGATCACCGCATCGAACATCTCTGTAGAGATCCCGTTGGCGGATTCGAGATACGCACCGCGCAAGCGCTCCAGCACGTATTCCCAGATCTCATTGACGGTATTCTGCGCGCGCACCGGCTGCAACCCGACGGCTCCTTCAATCAATTCGAATAAGTCCACATCGATTGAACGTTCGAGCAGGATTCGCAGCACTCCCAGGGAGGCACGGCGCAGTCCGAACGGATCGCGCGTTCCCGTCGGCTTCTGCCCGATGGCAAAAATGCCTGCTAGCGTGTCCAGCTTGTCGGCCGTTGACACGGCAACAGACACTTTCGATTCAGGGAGCTTGTCTCCCGCGAAGCGCGGCCAGTAGTGCTGCTCAATGGCCTCGCAAACCTCCGCCGCTTCGCCGTCGTGCTGGGCGTAGTACTTGCCCATGAGGCCCTGAAGTTCAGGAAATTCGCCGACCATGGAGGTCAACAAATCGCACTTACTCAATTCTGCGGCGCGCCTCACCTGCGCTTCATCCGCTCCGATGCTGTTCGCAATGCGAACCGCCAACTTGGCAACTCGCTCGCTCTTGTCGAATAGACTGCCGAGCTTGTTCTGGAAGGTGACCGAACGCAGTGCGTCCCGGCGCGCATCCAGGCGCTGCTTGCGATCCGTGTCCCAGAAGAAGGCAGCATCGGCGAGACGCGGACGGACCACACGCTCATTACCATCTCTAACCTTGTCAGGGTCGCGGCTTTCTATATTCGCCACCGTGATGAACGCATTCATCAGACGCCCACTAGCATCGCGCACCGGAAAGTATCGTTGGTGATCTTGCATGGTGGCGATCGGCACTTCCTGCGGTAAATCCAGATAGCGCGCATCGAAACGCCCGGCGATCGGAACCGGCCATTCCACCAGAGCTGCAACTTCGTCGAGGAGGACGTCTTCGACCACGGCGATGCCGCCGATCGCTTTTGCTAGGTGTTGCACCTCAGTGCGGATCTTTTCCTTGCGCTGATTCGCATCGGCCAGCACGAAGCCGTTAGATGCGAGCACGGCTGCGTAGTCCTGGGGGCTCGCGAGCGGAAATTTCTGAGGCGCGTGGAACCGATGGCCGTGCGTAGCTCGTCCGCTGGTGATACCCAAGATGGAGCACGGCACCACTTCGGCGCCGAATAGCATCACGATCCAATGCACCGGACGCACAAACATCTGGTCGCCCGATCCCCAACGCATGCGCCGCGCGATCGGCAGCTCGTCCAGTGCTTTGGCGATGATTTGCGGTAGCAATTCTGCAGTGGAGCTGCCTTTCCGAACCCCGACGAACTGGAGAACCTTCCCCTTAGGACCTTCAACCTGATCGAGTTGAGAAAACTCGACACCGCACGAAGCGGCGAAGCCCATAGCTGCTTTGGTTGGATTGCCGCTGGCATCAAACGCCTGAGCCACCGCTGGACCCTGTTTGCGAATTTCCTGGTCCGGTTGTTTCTCCGCCAGTCCAGCAACGAGAACAGCTAAGCGACGGGGCGTTGCGTACCATCGGACGTCGCCGTGCCCAATACCGGCGCCGGCAAGACCCGCTCCCACTCCCGAGGCCAATGACTCCGCTAGTGTGAATAACGATTTCGGCGGCAACTCTTCGGTGCCGATTTCCACGAGAAAATCGCGTGTGGACATCAATTTAGTTCCGAGGGTCCGACGTGCCGCGTTAGGCCGCGGCCCTCTTCAGCATAGGAAAGCCGAGCGCTTCGCGAGACTTGTAATAGGTCTCGGCGACGGCTTTTGCGAGCGTGCGCACGCGCAAAATGAAGCGCTGCCGCTCCGTGACCGAAATGGCTTTGCGAGCATCGAGAAGATTGAACGTGTGTGAGGTCTTCAGCATCTGCTCGTAAGCCGGCAGCGCTAGCCCGTTCTCCAGAAGCTTAACGCACTGGGCTTCGTGTTCATCGAAGTGGCGAAACAGCAGATCCGTATCGGCAAATTCGAAGTTGTACTTCGATTGCTCGACTTCGTTCTGGTGATAAACATCACCGTAGGTCACGGGGCCAGTCGGGCCCTCGGCCCAGAGGATGTCGTAGATGCTTTGCACTCCCTGCAAGTACATCGCGAGTCGTTCCAGACCATAGGTGATTTCGCCCATCACCGGCCGGCAGTCCAATCCGCCTACCTGTTGGAAATAGGTGAACTGGGTGACTTCCATACCGTTCAACCAGATCTCCCATCCCAGGCCCCAGGCACCGAGTGTGGGCGACTCCCAATTGTCCTCCACGAGCCGGATATCATGGGTCAGGGGGTCGAAGCCTAGAGCCGCCAGAGACCCAAGATACTGCTCGATGATGTCCGCGGGGGATGGCTTAAGCACCACCTGAAATTGGTAGTAGTGCTGGAGCCGAAAAGGGTTGTCGCCGTATCGGCCATCAGTAGGACGACGCGACGGCTGCACGTAAGCGGCGTTCCAGGGCTCGGGTCCCACGGCCCGTAGCAGCGTAGCGGTATGGAAGGTGCCAGCGCCCATTTCCATGTCGTACGGCTGCAGCACAACGCAGCCTCTCCGTGCCCAGTACTGCTGGAGGGCAAAAATCAGATCTTGGAAGGTACGGGGCGACGCTGGAGACGTCATAAATCGTGAATTGCTTGAGCGGCGCACAAAAAAGGACGGGGAGTATATCGCGCGGATTTCGCGACGGGCGGCCCAAAAAACGAGCGAGGGCACGTGGCGCGCGCACAGAATGAGTGCGCCATCAATTCCTTTCGCACTAAAATGGTGCTTGCTTTGTAACTCTTTCTGCAGCTTTTCCAGAAAAACCAAGCCTCTGCCTCATCGCAGGGCGGTGGCATGGTTTCTGCAATTTCCCAGAGCCCCTTCACATCACCTCAGGCGCGTAGCGGTGAGCGCTCCGAGGGCCAACCTAATCTCATCGTATACCGGAGGAATCTCATGACGACCCCCGCTGAAGTTCTCAGCATGCTCAAAGAGAAGGAAGTCAAATTCGTGGACCTACGGTTCACGGATACGCGCGGCAAGGAACAACACGTTAGCGTTCCCGCGCACACTGTGGATCAAAGCTTCTTTGACGACGGCAAGATGTTCGATGGCTCCTCCATTGCAGGTTGGAAGGGCATCAATGAGTCCGACATGGTGCTCATGCCGGATGCCAGCACCGCGGTGATCGATCCGTTCTTCGAGGAAACGACGCTGATCGTGCGTTGCGACGTCCTCGAGCCCGCGACCATGCAAGGCTACGACCGCGATCCACGCTCTCTGGCGAAGCGCGCCGAGGCGTATCTCAAATCGACGGGCATCGGCGATCGCGCTCTGTTCGGTCCAGAAAACGAGTTCTTCATTTTCGACAACGTGCGTTATGGCACGACGATGTCGGGTTCTTTCTTCGATATCGAATCTGTGGAAGCGGCTTGGAGCTCGGGCAAGAACTACGAGGACGGCAACAAGGCGCACCGTCCGGGTGTGAAGGGTGGCTACTTCCCGGTTCCTCCAGTTGATTCATTCCAAGACCTCCGTTCGGCGATGTGCTTGGCCCTCGAAGAAATGGGCATGAAGGTCGAAGTGCATCACCACGAAGTCGCAACTGCGGGGCAATGCGAAATCGGCGTGAATGCGAACACGTTGGTGAAGAAGGCTGACGAAGTTCAAAATCTCAAGTACGCCATCCACAATGTCGCGCACGCCTACGGCAAGACCGTAACCTTCATGCCGAAGCCGATCGTTGGCGATAACGGCAGTGGCATGCACGTTCATCAATCGATTTCGAAAGATGGCAAGCCGCTGTTTGCTGGCGATAAATACGCAGGTCTTTCCGATCTGGCGCTGTACTACATCGGCGGCATCATCAAGCACGCGAAGGCGATCAATGCGTTCACGAATGCGAGCACGAACAGCTACAAGCGTTTGGTGCCGCACTTCGAGGCGCCGGTGATGCTCGCGTACTCGGCGCGAAATCGTTCGGCTTCTATTCGTATTCCGTGGGTTTCCAATCCGAAGGGCCGCCGCATTGAAGTGCGGTTCCCGGATTCGACTGCAAACCCGTATCTCGCGTTCTCCGCCATGCTCATGGCTGGCCTCGACGGCATTCAGAACAAGATCCATCCCGGCGAAGCTGCCGACAAGGATCTGTATGACTTGCCGCCAGAAGAAGCGAAGAACATTCCGGAAGTGTGCTACTCCCTCGAACAAGCGCTGCAATCGCTGGATGCCGACCGCGGCTTCCTCAAGGCGGGCGGCGTGTTCACCGACGACGTGATCGATGCCTACATCGCACTGAAGATGCAGGAAGTCACGAAGGTGCGTATGTCGACGCACCCGCTCGAGTTCGAGTTGTACTACAGCGTGTAAAGCAACCGAGCGCCGGGTCCTCCGGCTCAGCGCTCGTTAGCTTGCGCGGTAGGTCGGTGACGGTGTTCACAAAAGCACCGTCACCGCTTTTGTCAGGCCGAGGCGAAGCAGATATGCTCTGTGCTCATGCGTACTGCGCTGCTATTGCTCGCGATGCTTGCGACCCCGGTCTTCGCATCGCAGACCGTATGGAAGTGGGTGGACGATCAAGGCGTCACGCATTTCTCGGATCGCCCCGTTCCGGGTGCAACCAAGGTCGAGATCAGTTCGAGCAATCGCTCCGAGGCTCAGCCCTCGAGCAGCCGCAGTACGTACAGTCCGCCCTCACCTCCTGCGGACGCTCAATATCAAGATTTCGAAATCTCCACGCCAGCGGAAGGCGATGTCCTCATCAATACGGGCGGCCAAGTCAGCGTCAGCATTCGATTGAATCCTCGCCTGAACGCGGGGGACACGTTGGCCTTGTATCTCGATGGCCGCTTAGTGGAAGGCTTTCCGGACAACGCTACGGAGTACTCGCTTACCAACGTTGCTCGCGGTCAACATTCAGTTCTTGCTCGCATCACGGATACGGGCGGGCGCGAAGTCAAAACCACGGGTTCCGTGCACTTTACTGTTCGACAGGAGTCGATCGCGCAGCCACCGGTCGGCCCTGCGTTGAAGCCGCCTCCGAAGCCACGGCCTCGCTAGCCTGGCGCATCAAACAGCTTGCCTCCCTCGCAGCCCGGCTTTGGCGATGTCAACGGCGTTCCTCGGATCGATTCGCCAAACAACATACCCAAGAAGGGCTACGCTGCAGTAGCCTTTTTGTTGACCGCTCAACGGGGGCGGTTTGATCGTGGCCGCACATCCTGCCGCCATGCGCGCCTCAATCGCCGATGCGACTCGTATCCTTGATGGTCTCAGCACCAGTGTGCTGATTTCAGATCAATCGCACGGTTTGCTCTATCTCAACGTCGCCGCCGAAACACTGTTCGGGGTCAGCCGTAATCAGGTCCGCGGCAAGCCTCTCAAAGACTTGCTTGAAGATGCCTCAGGTCTGGAGGCAGTCATCCATCGAGCCATCGAGACGTGGCGTCCATTCTCGCGTCGTGAGCTCAGCATCAAGCCGCTGAACGGCGAAGGCGAACTCGTCGTCGACTGCACGGTGGCGCCGTTCGACGAAGCGGGCGCTCCGTCCGCCGTACTCGTCGAAATCAGCGATGCGACTCAACACCAGCGGATCACACGAGAGACAGCGCTGCTTACGCAAATTGGCGGTAGCCGCGCGATGATTCGCCAGCTGGCACACGAGATTAAAAATCCCCTGGGCGGTATTCGCGGCGCTGCGCAGCTCCTAGCTCGGCAACTGGCGGATGCGTCGATGCGCGAATACACATCAGTAATCATCAGCGAAGCCGATCGCTTAGTTGCCCTCGTCGACGCGCTGCTTGGCCCTGGGCACGCACCGCGCAAAGAACTCGTCAATATTCACGAACTGCTGCAGCACATCGGGCACCTCCTGGCCGCAGATGCTCCCGAAGGTGTCAGCGTCGAGCGCGACTACGATCCGAGTTTGCCGCCGTTGCGGCTGGATCGGAACCTGATCATTCAGGCAATGCTCAATCTGGGCCGCAACGCGATGCAGGCGATTGCACAAAACCCCACGCGCAGCGGTCGATTGATCCTGCGAACACGCGCTCTGACGAACGTCAACATCGGCGCACGACGGCATCGGCTCGTCGCAAGTGTGCAATTCGAAGACAACGGCCCGGGTGTGCCGGACGATCTGCGCGAAACCCTCTTCTACCCACTCGTGACCGGACGATCGAACGGTACCGGGCTAGGACTGGCGGTCGCACAGGATCTCGTGAGCCGACACGATGGGTTGATCGAGTTTCAGAGCCGCCCCGGACAAACCATTTTCACTATCTTGTTGCCATTCCATGCTCCAAACACCGGTGAAGCCTCTTAACGTTTGGCTCGTCGATGACGATGCCTCCATTAGATGGGTCCTTGAGCGTGCCCTGCGCCAGGGCGGCATGGCGCCGACCGCATTCGATCACGCCGAGACCGCGCTCGCCGCGCTACGACGCGATCGACCCGACGTCTTGATCACCGACATTCGCATGCCCGGCCGTTCGGGTCTTGAGTTGCTCACGGAGATTCGCGGCAGTCAGCCAGAGCTGCCGGTGATCGTGATGACGGCGCACTCGGACTTGGACAGTGCTGTAGCGGCGTATCAGGGCGGAGCGTTCGAGTACCTGCCGAAACCATTCGACATCGACCAAGCCGTCGATCTGGTGCGCAGGGCAGCTCAGCAGAAAGTTCGCGTCGAACAGGCCGTGCCCGAAGCGCGGCGCATTCCAGAAATGCTCGGACAAGCACCCGTGATGCAGGAGGTGTTTCGCGCGATTGGCCGCCTGTCGCGCTCGAGCATGACGGTCTTGATTACAGGTGAATCGGGTACCGGCAAGGAATTGGTAGCACGCGCCCTGCACCGTCACAGCCCGCGCGCCAGCAAAGCATTCATTGCGCTGAATACGTCGGCGTTCACCGCGGATTTGCTCGAATCAGAATTGTTCGGTCACGAGAAGGGGTCCTTCACGGGAGCAGATGCGCAGCGCCGCGGACGTTTCGAACAAGCGGATGGCGGCACGCTCTTCTTGGATGAAATCGGCGACATGTCCCCGCAACTGCAAACTCGATTGTTGCGCGTGTTGGCAGAAGGCGAGTTTTACCGCGTGGGCGGCCAGACTCCCGTGCGCGTCGATGTGCGTGTGATTGCAGCGACGCACCAAGATTTGGAGGAACGCGTGCGTCAGAACCTATTCCGCGAGGATTTGCTCCACCGACTCAACGTGATTCGCATCGAAGTGCCGCCGCTGCGTGCGCGCCGCGAAGATATTCCCGAACTTTTGATTCACTACTTGAATGAGGCAGCGGTGGAACTTGGCGTCGAGCCCAAAACACTCACGCCCGAGGCAGCGGCGGTCCTTTCGAATTTCGATTGGCCCGGGAACGTGCGTCAGCTGGTGAACGCATGCCGCAGACTCACGGTCACGGCACCCGGACGAGAGATCAAAGCGGACGATATTCCACCGGACCTCGGCGGCGTGCCAGGGCCAGCGAAGTTGCAGGATGAATGGACGCGCCAACTCAATAGTTGGGCAGAAAAACGCTTGGCCTCAAACGCAATTCCATTGCTTGACGATGCGATGCCCGAATTCGAGCGCACCCTGATTCGTGCAGCGCTGCGCAAGGCGGAAGGCGGCCGCCAGGAAGCTGCGCGTCTGCTCGGCTGGGGTCGCAATACACTGACACGCAAGCTCAAAGAGCTTGCGATGGACGACGAGTAAGTCTCAGCAAGCCTTTGCGGTAGGGGCGCGTGCTGTCTGATGACTGGTCGCGGATCCGACGAGTTCGCCGACGTTCGCAAGCTTATGCTGCGCAAGGTACGCAGCTATTCCTGTATTGATGTGAGTGCACGCGAGCGGATCGTAGAAAAGCGCAGTGCCGACCCCGACCGCGGAAGCACCCGCAATCAAGAACTCTAAAGCGTCGTTTGCCGAACAAATCCCGCCTTGGCCGATGATCGGCACACTGTGCTTGCGCGCGACTTCGTGCACCTGATGCACTTTCAGTAATGCGATGGGCTTGATCGCCGGCCCAGACAAGCCACCTTGAATGTTGCCGATCACGGGTTTGCGTGTGTGCACGTCGATAGCCATGCCCATCATGGTATTGATGACCGCAAGTGCATCGCTGCCGGCCTCGATACACATGCGAGCGTTCTCGCGAATGTCCGTCTGATTGGGCGATAGCTTGGTGATGAGCGGCTTGCGCGTGACCGCTCGGCAAGCTGCAACGACGCGAGCTGACATTTCGGGGTAATTGCCGAACTGCACGCCGCCTTCTTTGATGTTCGGACACGAGATGTTGATCTCGATCGCATCGATTGGCGAATCTTCGAAGCGCCGCGTCACTTCCACATAGTCTTCGATCGTGGAGCCGCAGACGTTGGCGATGAAACGCGTTTCGGTGAAATCGAGCGTCGGCAAAATTTTCGTGACGACATAGTCCACGCCTGGATTCTGCAATCCGATCGCATTCAACATCCCGCCGGGAGTCTCGTACACACGATGCGGCGGATTGCCCAAACGAGGCTCGCGCGTGGTGCCTTTGAGTACGATGGCACCCGCGTGACGATTCGAAAATCCTTCGACTCGCGTGTACTCCTCGCCGAACCCTACGCACCCGGAAAGCAACACAATGGGCGAGTTCAGTTTCAGACCGCAGAAATCGACCGCGAGCGAAGCAGGTAACATGACAGGTGTGCCGAGCGTTGCGAGGGCCGCAGTGTAGCGGAATGTGCATGCGGCAGAAGCGGCGCTCTTTTACTTTCGCGGACTTCTCTAGGGCTCATGTTTCACATTGTGCTGTTCCAGCCGGAAATCCCACCCAACACCGGCAACATCATCCGGCTTGCAGCGAACTGCGGATCGGCACTGCACTTGATCGAACCGCTCGGATTCGATATCAGCGAAAAGGCGGTGCGGCGTGCAGGTATGGATTACGCCGAAATGGCCAACGTCCAAACGTGGTCGTCGCTGGAGGCGTGCCTTGCTTCGCTGGAGCAACACCGCTGGTTTGCGATCTCGACACGCGGTGCGATGCGACACGATCGCGCGAGATTCGAGCGCGGCGACGTATTTGTTTTTGGGCCGGAAACCCGCGGGCTGCCGCGGGAAATCCTTGAAACCTGCCCCGAGCAACGGCGGCTGCGGATCCCGATGGTAGCCGGCAATCGCAGTTTGAATCTGTCGAACGCGGCGGCTGTCGTGGTATTTGAAGCGTGGCGTCAGCTGGATTTTGCCGGCGCGAGTTAAAGCGATTCAGGCTTCAATGCGCGACTCATCAGTTCCTTGGTTGCAACTTCAGGCGACACGCCCTCGTGCAGGATGCGATAGATCTGCTCGCTGATCGGCATTTCGACGTTTTTGCGCGCCGCTACGGTCCGTAGCGCTTTCGCGGCCAGAAAGCCCTCGACGACTTGGCCGATCGATTCCTGAGCTTCGCTGGGTGATTGGCCTCGGGCAAGCGCAAGGCCGAAGCGGCGATTGCGCGAAAGATTGTCCGTGCACGTGAGCACCAGGTCTCCTAGGCCCGCGAGTCCCATGAACGTTTCTTTTTGTGCGCCGAGCGCGACGCCGAGCCGCATCATCTCAGCAAGGCCGCGTGCGATGAGCGCAATGCGCGTATTCGCGCCAAATCCAAGCCCATCGGAGATGCCGGCTCCGATGGCCAGCACATTCTTCACCGCGCCACCGACCTCGACGCCCACGATGTCCGCGGATGTATAGGCTCGGAAATTGTGAGCCGAAATGTTCTGCGCGAGTTCCTTCGCGAACACATGATCGTTTGCGGCAACCGTCATCGCTGTGGGCAGACCGGCGCCCACTTCTTTTGCGAACGTCGGGCCTGAGATGACCGCCAGAGGAATCTTCGGTCCGAGCACCTCCGCAGCAACCTCGTGCGGCAACAACCCGCTGGCGAGTTCAAATCCCTTGGTGGCCCATGCTACGCGCGCATCGTCGCGCAGATGTGCCGCGCTCTCTTCAAGCGAGCTACGCAACGCGTGGCTTGGAACCGCAAACAACACGTCACGCGCCTCAAGTGCGCGGTGCAGATCTGACTCGACGCGCAGCAGCTCAGGGAACGGAGCATCCGGCAAATAGCGCGCGTTGCGGCGCTCGGTGGCCAGCGCATCCATCTGCGCTGCATCGCGGCCCCATAACGCCGTCGCATGTCCCGCGCGCGCGAACTGAATAGCGAGCGCCGTTCCCCAGGAACCGGCGCCCAACACCGCAATCTGCGCCGACGAGGTAGCAGCCTCAGGCGCCTGCGACATACGCGCTAGTTCGCCGCAGTGGCAGGCTGATCGCCGCCCTGCTGGAGCTGCTCTTGTTGCGCTCGTGCGAGCGCCTGATTGAACAAAGCTTCGAAGTTCACCGGCGGCAGCAGGAATTGCGGGAAGCCCCCTTTGGTGAGCAGATCAGAGATGGTCTGACGCGCGAAAGGCAACAGGTACGTCGGGCAAAAGATCCCGAGCAAGCGCTGCAATTCTTGCGGCGGAACGTTGCGGATGCCGAACGCACCGGCTTGTTGCAGCTCGACGAGCCACATGGTTTTGTCGCCCATTTGCGCTTCGACGCGAACGCTGAGCACGACTTCCTTGAGGTCGCCGCCAAGTTCGTTCACCGACGTGTTCATGTTCAGGCCGATCGTCGGTGCGCTGTTGGCGTTGGCAGGAACGCGCGGACCGGCTGGCGACTCGAACGACACGTCCTTCAAGTACACCGTCTGCGGCGCGAATTGGGGTGCGTTCGGATCGGCTTGACCGTTGGTGTTGGCAGCTTCATCAGCCATGTCTGAAATCCTCTAGTTCTGTTCGCGTCGCGTAGTTGATTGATGTAGCGACTGCCCGCGATAAAGCATTCGCTTACGAAGACGGATCGATTCGCAATTAGCTGGACTTGCCCAAGAGCTGGTCTAGTTCCCCGCTGCGATCGAGTGCGGCGAGATCATCGTAACCGCCGACATGTCGTTCTCCGATGAAAATCTGCGGCACGGTGCGCCGTCCGCCGCTGCGCTTCAACATGATGTCGCGCTGCTCCGGACTGTCATCGATCTTGATTTCCTGAATGCTGACGCCCTTGCGATCAAATAGACTGCGTGCGCGCTGGCAATAGCCACACCAGTTGGTCGAATACATGACGATTTCCGGAGACGCGCTCATTTCACTTCCCGTCCTTTCCGCCCTTCACCGACGGCCCCTTCATCAAGGGCAAGTTATCCTGCTTCCAGCTCTGCAGGCCGCCGCGCAGGGTTGCGACCTTGGTGAAGCCCAGACCCCGCAGCATGCGGGCGGCGGCGGCGGAAGCAAATCCGTTGTCGCAGTACACGACGACCGGCTTTTCCTTGTATTTCTTCAATGTGTCAGCGCGGGTCGCAAGTTCGCCAGAGGGGACATGGCGCGAGTCGATGATGTGGCCGGAGTCGTATTGAGCCTGATCGCGAATATCCAGCAGCAGTGCTCCGCCGCGATTCGTCAGCTGCACGACGTCATTCGCCGAAACCATTGCCGAACCGCGCGCCCGCTGCCGCAGCTCGATCACAACGGTGACAATCGCGACAATGACGGTCGCCGCGACGAGAGCGGGATGGTGGGTGGTGTATTCGATGATGCGTTGCATGCTTAGCAGTTCTATCGATCAGTGATGCCGGTCCGCCTTCGCAAACAACCGGGGTCCACCGCTCGTCCGAGGCGGGCCTGCGCTACGACCGGTCCGAAAAAGGGCGCAGAGTATAGCAGCCACCCGCGAGCTCGCTGGCCTCGCGCCGCCGCACTCCTAATGTGTCTGATGTGGATGTGTGGGTGGCCCTTTCAAGGCTTTGCCGCAGCACCCGAGGTCAAGGAAGCGCAGCTCAAGCAACTCCAGGGAAGGATCGAGTCCGTGCGCAAGGCCATCCAGTCCGACGCGGAACGGCGTGATGCACTGGCGAAGGATCTGCGCGCCGCCGATTTGCGCATCCAGTCTGCCCGCGAACGTCTGACAAACGTGCGCACGCAACGCGCCGAGGCCGAACGCCAACTGGCCGCCCTGCGCGATGAGCAGTCCAAGACTCAGCAGCAAATAGACGATCAGCGCGCTGCCTTGAGCAGCGAGCTGGCGGTCGCCTACATGAACGGGCGCGAAGAGGAATTGAAGCTGCTGCTGAATCAGCAAGATCCCGCCCAGCTCGGTCGCATGATGGCTTACTACGGATATATGGGCCGAGCGCGCGCGGATCGGATCGCGCAAATCAACGACCATCTCGCTCATTTGAAGCTGCTCGACGAGCAAATCGTGGCGCAAACGCAGCAGCTCAAAGAACTCGAAGGCCAGCGCCAGAAGGAAGTGGAAGCACTGAATGGCGCCCGCCAAGAACGGGCCCAAACCCTGGCGCAAGTAAAGAGCAAGCTGCGAACTCGCAGCGATGAGCTCGCCAAGCTGCAGAGCGAGGCGAAAGCCCTGGAAAAGTTGATCGACGAGTTGCGTCGCGCCTCGCAGGACTTCCCGGACCTGGGCGAGCAGCCGTTTGCCAAAGTACGCGGTCGTCTGCCGTGGCCCGTGAAGGGCCGGATCCTGGCTTCCTTCGGTCAGCTTCGTGCGGGTGGGCCGCTCAAATGGCAAGGGCTCGTGATCGCCTCTGAGCGCGGCACGCAAGTGCGCGCGCCGTACCCCGGCCGGGTGGTGTACTCGGATTGGCTGCCCGGCTTGGGGTTGCTCATCGTCCTAGACCATGGCGGCGGCTATCTCACCTTGTATGGACATAATGAGCAGCTGTTCCGCAAGGTCGGCGATCGAGTCCGTGCCGGCGATGTGCTGGCCGCGGTCGGCGACGCCGCAGGGTTCAGCCAGCCCGGTTTGTACCTGGAAATACGCAGAGGCAAGGAGCCGCTAAACCCCGCCGATTGGCTATCGAAAAAATAGCATCGCTCGCGCCCAATTTTGACAACTCAGTTGCGCGTCTCTTCCCACCAAAAGTGCGGCGGAGTTCAAGGAATGCCAGCGTGGGCAGCCGGATGATGCGAATCCGCACCTAGGGCAATTCCTCATCCCCGGCACCCCCGGCATAACAATTCATGGCAGCTATCCTGGATAACGACGCGACCGTCGAGGCGAACAGCCTATCGACGTCGTTCGATCCTTACGGACAGCTGATCAAGATGCTAATGCCTCGAGCGCTGTGCATCGCCATTCACGATCGCATGGGCGTGCCCTTGTGGCTGTCGGATGGATACGATGGCCACGATTTACTCCAGCTGGTCGAAGAGGCGCTAAACGCAGCTCGAGCCGGAATTCCGGATCCAAACGAACGCGATGGATTTGCGCGCGACTGGGATGGCGATACGGCGTATGTCTTCATCTTGCGGGACGGTCACGAGTTGCTCGGCACTCTGGCCCTGTCGTGCCGCGATAGCAGCGGTGGGTCGCGGCCCTTCGCGGTGGTGCACGGGCTGCTGCGACCCGCGGTCCAAGTGCTCAGTCGCGAATTGGGCAGTCAATACCTGCTCGGCGATCTACGCCGCGATCTAGATGAGCGCGAAGGCGATCTCGCGCTGCTGCTTAACGCAAGATCCAGCAACGAAGAGCACGGGGACAGCTTCGAAGCAGTGGTCCAACACTGCGTACAGCACCTCGACTGCTCCTTCGGTGCGCTGCTGATCCCTGACAAAAAAATCTCGGTCTCGCATTCGATCAGCCCCTCGACCAAGCGCAGCGACGCCGAACTACTCGAGCGCAATCAGCGGCACTTGCTCGCTTGGACCCAAGTGCAACGTCGCCCGCTGGTGCTCAACAAGGCGCCGCCGAACAGTCCTTTCGGTGCGCTGCCTTACAAAATTCTCGCGTGCCCCGTACGTGAGAACGGCCAAGAGGTGGTCGGCGTGCTGATCTTGTTCAAACCGATCAGTGCCATCGATTTCGATACGCGTCAGTTGCGCCTGGTCGATCTCATGGCGCGTCGGATCGCGTACGTGATGCAGACCGCATATGACTCCACCACGCGATTACTCACGCGCCACGCGTTCGAGCAGCGCGCCCTCGCGGTCATCACTTCATCGGGTTCAGGTGGCACGCATTGCGTCGCGTATGCGGATATCGATCGCCTGCACGTCGTCAATGAAAATCAAGGCATGCACGTCGGCGATCAAGTGATCGCGCGCATCGCAGAGGCGATTCGCTCGCATCTGACCCAGGACATCACTGCCTCGTGCATTTCCGGGGATCGCTTTGCGTTGTTCTTCGCGAATACGAGCGCGGAGTCCGCTCAATATTTTCTAGAGCAACTGTGCCGCAGCGTCGCCAACACTGCGTTCGCTTACGACGGCAAGAGCATCGAACTCTCGTTGAGCTTCGGCGTCGCGTGCGTGCCGAACACGAAACTGCCGCTTTCGCACGCAATGGCCGCCGCGGAAGTCGCATGCAAGGCGGCGAAAGATCGCGGCCGCGGTCGCGTCGAAATCTATCAAGACGCCGATCGCAGCATCATTCGCCGTTACGAAGACGTCACGCTGGTGGGCGATCTACGCGAGGCCATCGAGCAAGACCGCTTCCGTATGGAGGCACAACCGATCGTCGCGATGGGCAAGTCCGCGAATCCGCGGCGCTTCGAACTGTTGTTGCGCATGATCGATCTCAATGGCGAGAACGTATCGCCTGACAAATTCTTGTCGGCCGCCGAACGGTATCAGTTGGCCACGGACATCGATCGCTGGGTGGTGCAATATGCGTTGGAGATTCTCTCCTCGGCTGCGCCAGCACTCGAAAAACTCGGCGCACATTTCGCGATCAACATCTCCGGTCAATCGCTGGGCGATACCGATTTTCCTGATTTCCTCGAGTCCAAATTGCGCGAGTACGCGCTGCCGCCTTCGTTGCTGTCGTTCGAGATTACGGAGACTGCGGCCGTTGCCAATATCGTGCGCGCCGAAATGTTGATCCGGCGCCTGCAAGATCTGGGACACGAAATTGCGCTCGATGACTTCGGCCGAGGTTTGTCCTCACTCACTTATCTCAAGTCTTTGCCGGTATCGCATTTGAAGATCGACGGCGGACTGGTGCGCGATCTCGTGGGCAATCAACGCTCGCAAGCGATGGTGTCTGCGATCGTGCAGCTGTCCGAGGCGATGAAGCTCACGACGACGGCTGAGTGCGTCGAAAGCGAAGAGATCCTAAAAACGA
Organism: Steroidobacteraceae bacterium; assembly: GCA_035760885.1. Classification (GTDB taxonomy): domain Bacteria; phylum Pseudomonadota; class Gammaproteobacteria; order Steroidobacterales; family Steroidobacteraceae; genus Steroidobacter. The sequence goes on from DASTSB010000059.1 coordinate 26,584, forward strand.
TCGGCGATCTCGGCGTCGACTTCGCACAAGGATTTGCGATCGGACGTCCGCGTCCGCTCGAGACGGTGCTGCAGGAGCTGCTGAGAGGCGCGCCGTCGGGCGCGCGCAATTCGGTGTCGCCGCGCATGGCTCGCCTTGCGGGAATGTGATGCAGGACACGTCAGCCATTTGCTGCATCCTTCGCCGCATAGGCGCTTGTCGCCTTCCGTACTATTCTGAGGATCATCATCCTTGAGCGCCGCACCGATCTCGCCCATGTCGCGCATGACCAGACCCCTTCGAGTCGCAATGTTGCTTGCTCTGGGCGGCGTTGCCGGTTTTGGATTGTCGCTCGGTCCCGCGGTTAAAGCAGACCGCAACATTTCGCAGGCGAACGCGAAGCCTGCTCGCGTTGCACGCGTGCCCGTCGAACGCCGCGACGAAAGATTGTTATCGGAAGTGTTGGAGCGAGTGCGGCAGGACTACGTCGACGAGTTATCTGATCAAGAACTCGTCGATGCGGCGATTCGCGGGGTCATGTCGAAGCTCGATCCGCATTCCACATACCTCGATACACAACAGTTTGACGAGATCCGCATCAGCACCAGCGGCGAATATTCCGGCGTGGGCATCGAAGTCGCGTTGGAAAAGAACAAAGTTAAAGTGGTCAAGCCGATCGAAGATGCGCCTGCAGCGCGTGCTGGCGTTCTTGCGGGAGACGCGATCCTTGCAGTGGACGATGTGGCTGTCGATACGACCAACATCAACGACGTGATCGATCGTATGCGCGGCAAAGTGGGCAGCACGGTCAAGCTCACGCTCGAACGCGCCGGACTCGACGCACCGATGGACTTGCAGATGAAGCGCGCGGAAGTTCAGGTACACAGCGTGGCGAGCAATCTGTTGAGCTCCGGTTTCGGCTACGCCAGCATCTCCCACTTTAGCGAAACCACGACTGCCGATCTCGAGCGCGCGATCGCTGCAATGAAGCGCCAAAACGGCGGCTCATTGCAGGGTTTGGTTCTCGATCTGCGTAACAATCCCGGTGGCGTGCTCGAAGCGGCGGTCGGCGTATCGGACTTGTTCTTGGACGATGGAATCATCGTCACGGCCGATGGCCGTGCGCCCGATGCGAAGTTCGAAATGGATGCGCAACCCGGCGATTTGCTGGATGGCGCACCAGTAATTGTATTGGTCAACAGCGGTTCGGCTTCGGCCTCGGAGATCGTTGCCGGCGCGCTGAAGGATCACCATCGGGCGACGTTGCTCGGCCAGCAAACGTACGGCAAAGGTTCGGTGCAGACGGTCATGCCGCTATCCGATGGTCACGCGTTGAAGCTCACGACGTCCAAATACTTCACTCCGTCGGGTGTGTCGATTCACGGCAAAGGCATCACCCCTGACGTCCTCGTCGATGAAAAAGAACTCAGTGCCCACCTGAATAAAGACGGCGATGCGGCTGCCGATCTGGGCGTAAGCGATGTGGTGCACAAGGACTACGAGGTGCAGCTCGCGATGGACCTGCTAAAGAAAGATCAGACGCAGCCGAAGATTCGGCAAAGCAGTTTGAATTAATCCGCGCATCGCTGCTGATCGAGCGGCGCGTCGAAAGTCGATCTTCTCTCATGCCTGCTGACCGGCCTCAGTTCAGTTCTGCCGCGCAGTTCGCAAGCCGTGCACTGCTGTGGATGAATGCACTGGCCTTGGTGTTGGCCGGGCTGCAGTTTGCATTCGCGCCCAACACTATTCAGGCGCCCCTCATCGCTGGACTTTCACTCCTGATCCTCGCGATCTCCACGCTCCTGGTGAGGAGCTTCACTTGGCGGAGTTCCGTCTACCAACACTGCGTCGATTTGGGCGTGCTAACCGGCTGCATAACAGCCTTCGCGGTCAGCACTGAAGCACTGCGCAGCGCGGCCCTGCCGCTCTTTCTCATTCCGCTTGCGGGAACGGCCGTGGCATTTGCTACCTGGTGGGCGGTCGCTATTGCGGTCGGCGTGATCGCGCTGATCGCATTGACGCTGGCTACGATCACGGGCGGCATCAGCATCGCGAGCACAGAGTTCGGCGTGATCCTGTTGGGCGCTATCGCGCCAGGCGCGGGCGTCGCGCTGATTCTCGGGCGTCTCATGCAGAAGATGCGTGAGGCCTCGCACACCATTTCCGAGCTGGTCACGAAGGATGCGCTCACAGGGTTGCTGAATCTCGAGACGTTCGAGAAGGTGCTGCACCGGCAGCATCGCAAGTCCGCTCGCGTCGTGCAGCCCTATTCGATTCTGATTGTGGACATCGACAACTTGGCGCACGTCAACGAGTCGCTCGGCCACGATGCAGGTAGCGAGATCATCAGCTCAGTGGGAGGCGCGATCCTGCGCTCCATCCGCACATCGGATGTCGCCGCTCGCCTCGGCGGCGACGAATTCTTCGTACTACTCGGGGATGCCGATCCGGTCATGGCGAAAAACATTGCGCAGCGGATTCGCAATCACGTGTACACCAGCACCGTCTCCGTCGCGAACCATCTGGTTCGGGCGAACGTGAATGTGGGCGCGGCGAGTTACCCCAGCGATCATTCGCATCCGCAAGAATTAATCGTGCTGGCCAATCAACGCATGCGACAAGATCGCGAGCGGCGCCGAGCCTCTGCTTGAGTGCTAGGAGGCCGCGGCAGTCATGACGATTGCGCGAATAGCCCAAATCGCGATACCCGCCATCATCACCGCGATCGGTGTAATTGAAATAACGAAGCCCAACTCGCGTCGCTTCGGATCCTGCACATAGCCGCGAGCGTAAATTTCGCGCCCGATGACGTAGATCAATCCCAGTGCTGCTGCCCATACTGGGCTGATAAATCCGGCGAACATCCACAGCGAAGGCAGCAAGAGCAGCAGTTGCTCTTGGGTGTTCATATGCACCCGGAAATGCCGCTCGAAGATCTCGTGTCCCGTGATGGCCGGCGCGGCAACGCCATACTTACCGCGCGCTCGCATCACGCGGATACTGAACCAAAAATATTGAGTGAGTGCGAGTAACGTCACCAACGCAACGTACGGCATGTCTGTCTCCTAAGCAGCCTCGATTTTCGCATGCGCCATCGCCGCGATGCTCGCCGATCTGCGAACGCGTGTCGTTGCAGTGCTCATTCTGACTGCGCAGCCTGTTACCATCGAATGCGCGGCAGGGCCCGTTCGAGGATTTCGACATGACTGGTTTCGTACTGCGCATTAGCTTGGTGGCGTTGGGCTTATGGTTGGCCACCAAGATCTTTCCTGGGTTGATGTTCGATACGCCTGGGACGTTGTTTGCCGCGGCTTTGCTCTTGGGCTTCGTCAATGCGATCGTCCGTCCGATCGCCATTGTGCTCACGCTTCCCTTGACGCTGCTGACCTTAGGGTTGTTCTTGTTGGTGATCAACGCAGCGATGCTGGGACTGGTCGCGCTGTTATTGCACGGATTTCAGATCGCGAATTTCGGCACCGCCCTGGGCACCTCGATCGTCGTGGGCCTCACATCCTGGGTCGGCTCCGGTTTGATCGGCAACAACGGCAAGATCGAAGTGATCAAGACCAAGCGTTGATCAACCGCGTGCTGTGCGAGCTCCGCGCAAACCGACCCGATACATGATGTAGCCGACGATCACGAATAGCGCCAAGCCCAGCCACTCTCCAAGCTGCATCGATTCCGGCAACGCAAGTACGTCCGCGCGCTTACTGATCACAATGGGCAGCGCCATTAGAATGCCCACCAACGCTTCGCCCGTGATGAGTCCTGCCGAGAACAGCACGCCCTTGCGGTGAATCTTTTCGCCCTCCTCCGTGCTCGAGATTTTTCCGTACGCACGCTCCACCAAGTGCGTGATGAGTCCACCGATAAAGATCGGTGCGGTGTATTCCATCGGTAGGTAAATGCCGACAGCGGCCGCGAGCACTGGCACTCGGAACGAGGAGCCTCGCTTTTTCTGTACTTCATCGATGGCGATGATCACCGCCCCGATCGCTGCACCGATCCACACCAACGTCCACGGCAATTTGCCGCCGAACATGCCGCGTGCGACGGATGCCATCAAGGTCGCTTGCGGAGCGGAGAGTGAATTCGGGTGATCGGGTGTCGGCGGACCGATGCCATAAGCCTGCGCGAGCAAATTGAGTACCGGGGCCATGACGAGCGCACATGAAATCGCGCCGATGGCGAGCATGACCTGCTGACGCCACGGCGTTGCACCGATCATGTAGCCGCACTTGAGATCTTGCAGATTGTCGCCGGCGATCGAGGCGGCGCAGCAGACCACCGCCCCGATCATGATCGCTGCGACTGGACCAAGCGGCGCATTGCGGCCCATGAGGAGCATCAAGATCAAAGACGCAAACAAGATGGTGCCGATCGTGATACCCGACACCGGATTGTTCGACGAGCCGACCAGACCCGCTAAGTACGCCGACACCGAACTGAAGAGGAACCCCGCGACGATCATGATGATGGTCATCGGGATCGACACCGCGAGATTCGAAACGATCGACTGATAAAGGATGCCGAGCGGCAAGGCAAATGCAATCAAACCGATGATCACGGCTCGCATCGGCAAATCCTGATCGGTGTGCTCGATGACGCGCGACGCGCCGGCGCGGGTCGCTGCAAGTCCGCTGCGCACGCCCGACAACAACGAATTGCGCAGTGAGATCAGCGTCCACACACCGCCGATCAACATCGCGCCGACACCCAGATAGCGAATTTGCGCGGCCCAAATTGCGTACGCGGCATCTTCCGCGCCCAAGCTTTGCACGCGAGCGGCCAGCGCAGGATCGGTGTTCAGATACCAACCGCTGTAAATCGGGATGGCGATATCCCAGGATATGATTCCGCCCGCAATCATCACGATGCCAACGTTCAACCCGACGATGTAGCCGACGCCCAGCAATGCAGGCGATAAATTGGTCCCGATATAAGCGATCGCTTTGCCGAACACCGAGGCGTGCGCTGCCGAGTCGGGAATCAACCGCAGTCCGCTCGCTGCGATTAGCTTGCCCAATCCGCCGAGTCCGGCTGCGCCAGCGAGCACCTTGATGCCTTGCGAGGGATTCTCGCCGGTACGCAGGACTTCGGCCGCCGCTTTGCCTTCTGGGAACGCGAGTTGTTGTTCGATGATCAACGAGCGACGCAACGGCACGGAGAAAATCACACCGAGCACGCCGCCCAACCCTGCAATGGCGAGCACCCATCCGTATTTGAAGTCGTGCCAATATCCCAGCAGTACTAAGGCGGGGATCGTGAAGATCACGCCCGCTGCGATCGAATTACCGGCCGACGCACCGGTTTGCACGATGTTGTTTTCAAGGATGTGTCCGCCGCCCAACACACGCAGCACGGCCATCGAGACTACTGCCGCCGGAATGGCGGAGGCGATCGTGATGCCGGCGAACAAACCCAAGTAAGCATTCGCCGCCGCCAAAATCATCGCGAGTACGGCAGAGAGGATTACTGCGCGTGCAGTGAGTTGCGGAGCTGAAGTGTTTTGCATGATGACGACCGGACGAAACACAAAGCGCACAGGAAAGTGGGTAAGTAAGCGAAGCGAGCACTGCTCGGTTTTAACCCGGAGGCCGACGAAACACAAAGCGCACGCAAGGGTACACAAAGGGCACCAAGAAAAATGAGCTAGGGAAACTCGTGGAGCGATTGCCGATCGCGCGCATCTTCTTTGTGATCTCTACTGCTCCTTGCGTTGTGTTTAGGCCTCGGGAAGTAGGGTTAATCCCAGCCGCATTGTTGGCCTTGGTTTTGTCCCTTCAGCCAAGTCATGAGCGGTCCGAAATATTCGATGATCGCTGCAGCATCCATGTCGCGCGTGCCGGTGAGTTTTTCGAGCGTGTCTTGCCACGGCTGGCTTTGACCCAGCGCGAGCATTTCGCGAAAGCGACGTCCGGCTTCGGCGTTGCCATACACCGAGCATTCGCTCAACGAACCCTGAAATCCTGCCGCCTGACACAACGCTTTGTGGAATTGGAACTGCAGAATGAATGAGAGGAAGTAGCGCGTGTATGGCGTGTTCGCCGGGATGTGGTACTTCGCGCCTGGATCGAAATCCTGTTCGCTGCGTGCGACTGCTGGAGCGATCCCCTGGTATTGCTTGCGCAGCGCCCACCAGCTTTCGTTGTAATGCTCCGGCTTGATCTCGCCCGAGAACACCTTCCAACGCCATTCGTCGATCACCTTGCCAAATGGCAAGAAGGCGATCTTGTCGAGCGCGAGCTTCATCTGCTGATTGATCGTTGCCTTCGGACTGCGCGTGACCGGACCGGTAAGCCCGATCTGATGCAAGTAAACGGGCGTCATCGACAAGTTGACGGTATCGCCGATCGCCTCATGGAAGCCGTCGTTCGCTCCGCCCTGGAATAGATACGGCTGGTCCTTGTAGGACAGGTAATAGAAGACATGGCCGAGCTCGTGGTAGACGGTCATCAACTCGTCTTGCGTCGGCTCGATGCACTGCTTGATACGCACATCTTCTTTGCCGTCCATGTGCCAAGCGCTTGCGTGACATTGCACATCGCGCCCCGGCGGCTTGGTCAACATCGAGCGTTCCCAAAAAGTTTGCGGCAACTTAGGGAAGCCCAATGAAACATAGAAGTTCTCGGCAGATTGAGTGATACGAATGGCGTCGTACTTTTGCTGCTTCAGCGCGCGAGTGACATCGAGATCCGACACTCCCGGGAACGGTTCGACGAGCGGATAGACCTCCGCCCATTGTTGCGCCCACATATTGCCGAGCAGATGCGCGGGAATGGCGCCATGGTCCGGTACGCGATCGGCGCCGTACGTCTTCTGCAAACGAGTCCGCACGTAGCAATGCAGCGAGTCATAGAGCGGTTTGACCTGTCCCCAGAGTCGCTCAGTCTCTTTCGAGAACTCGGCAGCGGGCATGTCGTAGTTCGATTTCCACATCACGCCCAGATCATCGAACCCAAGTTCGCGCGCGCCTTCATTCGCGAGTTCCACGAAGCGCACATAGTCCTTGCGCATCGGACGAGCCGTCGAATGCCAGCCCTGCCACGCATCCAATAGCTCTTCGTAATTGCGACTGTGCGCGAGCACATCGCTCAATGCAGTGATGTCCTTACATGACTGCGGTCCGTGCGGACAGTACTTCGCAGCGCCATACATGCCTTCCATGCGCGAGGTGATATCGCTGAGCTCCGCGCGCTTCTGCGGATCTTTCGGTGCGGGCGCGGCGACTCCCAGCTTAAGCAACATCAGCGCACGTGCGGTGCTCGGGCTAAGTGTGGTGTTTTCGTAAGCTTTGCTTTGCTCGACCGCTTGGCCGAAGTACTCGAGATAACGGTCGTTCGCTTTGGCGTTTAGATATTCGGTATCGGGATTGATGTATGTTGCGTAGGTGAATCCGGCTGCGCTGAGCTCCTTGGATTTCTCCAGCATCTCCTGATTGATGCGCGCGACGAACGCATCTGCATTTTCTTTCGGCTGTGGCGCTTGTGTAGATGCGCTGTGCTGCGCGCAACTGCTCAAGCCCAAGATCAGAGCGGCGGTCAAAGTCGACGTACGCATCGCGGTGCTCATGTTGCGCTCGCTAAAGAACTAGTCGGCGCCTTTGATCAAGCGTTTCGCGAACGGAGTGATCGCGAACAACGCGATGCCGCCGACCATTCCGAACCAGAACAATCGCGAAAAAATCGTCGGCATCGTTTCCAGATGAGTGGGATCGATCTCCGATGAAAACCGTCCCGCCAGGTTGTTGCCGATGGCCGTCGCCAAGAACCACACACCCATCACCTGACCGACAAAACGTGCGGGAGCCAGTTTCGTCATCGAGCTGAGGCCCACCGGGCTCAAGCACAACTCGCCCCAGGTGTGGAACATATAGGTGATCGCAAGCCAACCTAGCGCCACCGTCTGACCTTGCAGGACGTAGTGGGAGGCCGCGACCATGACTGCGAATCCAGCGCCCATCAAGAGCAGGCCGAGCGCGAACTTGAACGGTGCCGACGGATTCAAATTGCGCTTGCCGAGCCATACCCACAGTGCGGCGAAGAACGGCGCGAAGATGATGATGTAAATGGAGTTGAAGCTTTGCACCGCGCCGGCCGGTACGGTCCAGCCGAATACATTTCGATTCGTGTAGCGGTCTGCGAACAACGTCAGCGATGCACCGGTTTGTTCGTAGCCCATCCAAAACATCGCGCATGCGATGAATAAGGCAATCATCACGAACACGCGGCCACGCTCGGTGGGATCGAGACCGGCGAAGAAAATGAGATACAGAAAGTAGAGCGTCGCAAGCGCAATCATTGCCCAGTTCGCCGTCGCGGAAATGGCCGATGGGTTCAGCTTGATGACATTCGTGAATGCCAGAACGATGATCACGAGCGTGAGAATCACCAGCGCATACACCGGCCACCAGCCGGCAGGCGCGCCTTGTCGATGAGCTCCCGCAGCGGATAAGTATTTGCGACCGAACCAGAACTGAACCACGCCCAGCAACATGCCAATTGCCGGCACGACGAAGCCGATCTTCCATCCAGCTTGCACGGCAATGATGGGAATCAGCACTTGACCGAGCGTCGCGCCGACATTGATACCCATGTAGAAGATGGAGAATCCAGCGTCGCGTCGTGCGCCGCCTTCGGGATAGAGCTGCGCCACCATCGCGCTGATGTTCGGTTTGAGAAGGCCAGTACCGAACACGATGATCGTGAGGCCGACGAAGAAAAAGCGCGTATCGCTCACGACCAGCATGGCATTGCCGACCATGATCAGTACGCCGCCAGCGAGCACGGCGCGCTGTTGGCCGATCAGCCGATCGGCGACCCAGCCACCCCACAGTGACAACAGGTACGTGGCGGAGATGTAAAGGCCGTAGATCGAACTTGCGGTGGCATCGTCGATGCCCAATCCGCCGTCGGCGATGAGCGCCGTCATGAACAGGATCAGGATCGCTCGCGCGCCGTAGTAGGTCGAGCGTTCCCACATCTCCGTTAAGAACAGCGTCATGAGTCCGCGGGGGTGACCAAAGAGCTGCTTCTCTTGGCTCGAGCCGGGACTAACGCTGACGTTCATACGATAAACCGCTCCGAGAACTCGCCACGGGATGTGCAGCGCGGAGTCTCACCGATGTTTACGGGGCGCGGCAAGACGCGCGAACGGTATACATCTGCCCAACAACGCAGATGCTCTGAAGAAATGTCTACGACGCGAGTGCGTTGCGATTAGCTGGACGCGCTCTGTTCTTCTTGCTGCTCGCGTGCGAGTTTTTGTTTGAGTAACACGCGCGACATAACGATGCCGATTTCATAAAGCAAGTACATGGGTACGCCCATGAAACATTGCGAGATCGCATCGGGCGGGGTGAGAAATGCGGCGACCACGAAAATTCCGAGCAGAACGTAGCCGCGGTTTTTGGCCATCGTATCGACCTTGACCAATCCGGTGGCAGCAAGCAGCACGGTCGCGACAGGAATCTCGAAGGCAATCCCGAACGCGAAGAACAACAGCAGCACGAAATCCAGATAGTCCGACATGTCCGTCATCATCTGGACGCCTTGCGGGGCAATGCTGGTGAGAAAGCCGAACATCAGCGGGAACACGACGAAATAAGCGAACGCGACGCCGGCATAAAACAACACGATGCTGGACACGACCAGGGGAACAGCAAAGCGCTTCTCGTGGCGATACAGGCCAGGTGCGACAAACGCCCATACCTGATAGAGCACGTAGGGCATTGCCAGAAACAGCGCCACGAGCAGAGACAACTTCAACGGCGTGGTGAAAGGCGCGACCACACTCGTGGCGATCATCGATGCGCCCTTGGGCATCCTTTTGATCAGCGGCATCGCCACCAGCGTGAACAGTCGATCCGAGTAATAGGCGCATGGCGCAAACAGAATCGCGATCGCAATGACCGATCGCATCAACCGATCGCGCAATTCCAATAGGTGCGAGATCAGCGATCCTTCAGCGAGTTGCTCGGGTGCCTCGCTCATTGCGGATTCGAAGAAGTGGTCGGCGCCGCTTCAGAGGAAGCCGCCGGGGCATGTATCGAATTTGGTTCGGTTTGCGTTCCGGCTCGTGGCGCTGCTGAGTGTGCGCTGGGTTCGGATTGATGCGGATTCGGGTTAATCGAATGGTCAGTTTGCGCAGACGAAGACTGCATCGGCCGCGAGCGCGTCATTTCTTCCATGGTGACTTCTTGTTCGAGCTGGGTACGCAACTGACGAGCCATCGCTCTTGCACGGCCGGTCCAGCGCCCCACTTTTGCAGCTAAGCCGGGCAGCTTTTCCGGGCCTAGCACCAAGAGCGCCAAGCCCAAAATCAGAATGATCTCGCTGAACCCGACCTCGAACATCGCGGGTACGAATTAGGCGTTGGTCGATTTGCTGTTCGTCTTCGGCGCCGCATCGAACTCGGCGTCTTTCTGATTCGGCGCGGAGATCTGCTTGTTCTCCTCGTCTTCACCTTCATTCATGGCTTTCTTGAAGCCCTTCACGGCCGAGCCCAAATCGGATCCGATCGTACGCAGGCGCTTCGCACCAAAGATCAACAAGGCGATCGCGAGGATCACCAAAAGCTCTCTAAATCCAATACCCATGATCTGTCTCCCGCTGCAAAAGCCCGCGGATCATACGCCATGCACTCGCTTAGCCGCAGTCCAATCCGTCGTGCAATTCACTGAAACTTAATGAGGCTTCACGCGTGTAGCCAAAAGGTGACGGGGCCGTCGTTGATCAGTGACACGCGCATGTGAGCTCCGAACTCGCCCGTCGCGACGGTGCCGTGCTGTGTACGGGCGTAATGCACGAGATGGTCGAAAAGTCTCTGCCCTTCGTTCGGTGGCGCGGCGGGGCTGAAACCGGGGCGTGTCCCGGATTTCGTATCGGCGGCCAGGGTGAACTGAGAGACGAGCAGCAGGCCTCCCGCCACATCTCTGAGCGAGCGATTCATCTTGCCAATCTCATCCGGAAACACTCGATAAGTCAGCAGCCGATCCATGAGCCGCTCGGCGTTGCTTTCGGCATCGCCTCGCTCAACGCCTACAAGAACCAGCAGGCCAGGTCCGATAGATCCGACCAAACGATCATCGACTTCCACTTTAGCTTCAGAAACCCGCTGCAGAAGTCCGATCATGGCTGAGCACTCTCAGTTACTAGCAAAAATATAAGGCTGATTTCCCACTCGATCTAAAGGACGCGCTGCGTTCCTTGATTCCTCGTCGAGTCGCGCGAAAGTGGGATTCAAAAGCACATGTTGAAAGCACGCAGCGACAGCGGTGGGGATTATTTGCGTCGGCATAGGGTGACAAGCGCGACACCTAAGCTCGACTACCCAAATTCACACGCGCCGACCCGGGGCTGTGAGGGTCACCATCCGCTCCGCGAGTTACCCTTGTCCATCAACTCGCCGCTAACTGCTCGGCCCGGGCCATTGCGTCACGAGCTTCGCTGTTTCGGCCGCGTCCGCGATACGAATCCGCGATCAGCCGCCATGCCGCGGACTGCGCTTTCGGTGCTTGACCCGCCATGTTGAGTGCTTTGCGAGCCATGTTCTCGGCTTGAACGAAATTCCCCTCCGCCTGCCGCACCTTGCCGAGTTCGATCCACAGCAGCGGATTGGACGGCTCGATTCGCAATGCCCGTTCGATGGTCCCAGAGGCGACCGTGTAGTTGCCCGCCGCCGCCTGAGTTTGTGCCTGATTGACTAGGGCTCGCGTTGCCGCGCCCAGGGATGGTTCGCGAACCGGTGCTGGCGGCGGAGCGCCCTGCTCTACGGGCTGAGGTGGCGTTGCCGGAAATGTTTCGGCCGGTGGCGTCGTTTGCGGTGTGGATCCGGTGGGCGCTGGAGGCTGATACGGAGGCGGTACGGCGCATCCCGCGAGGCCCACGAGAAGCGCAGTGACTAAAGACCAAAGTGTGCGAGTCATAATCATTGTGAGTAGCTTGGGCTCCATAGACGCGAGGGCGCGCCCTGCGGTTCAGTTTTTCAATCCCTGCCACCAATCGCGGGCACGCTCACCAATGCGGCCGAGCAGCGAGGTCTCGCAGCCTGGTTGAACGGGCAGCTCCGTACCTGTGGGTACTGGAATGGTGACGAGATCAGTCGAGCACTCCGGGTTGGCCTGCATGCCTGACATGAAATCGACATTCACATCGATGAGGCCTTCCGGCATGGGTGGGCTCCACGAGCTCGTCGGCAAAGATGCCATCAACCGCGACCATACTGCGAGCGAACCGCTCGAACCTGTGAGACCGGTTGGGCTGTTGTCATCGTACCCAATCCACACGACCGCTAAGTGCTGCCCGGAGAACCCCGCGAACCAGCTGTCGCGGTAATCCGAAGACGTGCCTGATTTGCCGGCCACGATGAGATCGGAAGGTAAGACGCTGCGAGCTGCGCGACCGCTGCCGTGCTCGATCACTTGCACCATCATTCGATTCACTTCGTAGACCGCCGCGGGCGATGCGACCGGCGTTACCTCCAACCCGAATGACTTCAGCGGTTTGCCTTGCTCGTCGAGCACCGCGCGTACGGCACGCAGCTGCGTATTGAATCCGCCATTGGCGAGACCGTTGTAGAGCTGCGCAACTTGCAGCGGCGACAGATCGATCGCGCCTAACAGAATCGCAGGTAGCTGCGGCGGTTCTTCCTCGAGCCCCAAGGCTTTGAACTCGTGCGTGACGGAGTCCAGGCCAACGTCCATTCCTAAATGTACGGTTGCGAGATTCAGAGATTGCGCAAGCGCCCGCACTAGCGGCACCGGACCATACGTCTGTTGCGAGATGTTCTGCGGCTTCCAAACCTTTCCGTTCGAAAGTTTCACTTCGATCGGCGCGTCATCCACGATCGAGGCAGGATTGAATTTTCCCGACTCCATCGCCGCGAGATAGATGACCGGTTTTACCAGCGAACCCATCGAACGCTTCGCATCCAACGCGCGATTGAATCCCGCAAAGCTCGCATCGCGACCGCCCACCACGGCAATCACTTCGCCGTTCTGTGGGGCAGTGACCACGACCACGCCTTGCAGCGGTGTTTTCTTTTTCTGCTTGCGCGCCTGCTCCAAGCGGCTCAGCTCCTGATCGAGCAGCGTCTCTGCGCGACTTTGCACGCGAGGATTCAGCGTCGTGAAGATCTTCAGCCCCGCCTCGGTCAGATCCTCTTCCCGATAGTCGCGGCGCAAGGTTCGCCGTACGAGATCCAAGAACGCGGGATAGTAGCCACCGCTGTGCGCTCCGGCATTCACGATGCCCAGCGGACGGGACATCGCGCGTTTCGCGGCGGACTCGTCGATGACTTTGAACTGCGCCATCAACTTCAAGATCAGATCGCGGCGCGCTCGCACGCGATCCGGATGTCGCCGTGGGTCGTAGTACGAGGGACCACGGACGACTGCCACCAACATGGCGACTTCGTGCAATTGCAGTTCGTCCAGCGGCTTGCCGAAGTAGAACTGGCTCGCCAAGCCGAATCCGTGAATCGCACGTTCGCCATCCTGGCCGAGATAAATCTCGTTGATGTAGGCGTTCATCAAATCCTGCTTGTCGAAATGCACTTCGAGCAGCATCGCCATCACGGCTTCTTCGAGCTTACGGGCCATGCTGCGGCGGTTATCGAGGAAATAGCTGCGCACGAGCTGCTGAGTCAGTGTCGATGCGCCTTGCTCATATCCTCCCGCACGCAAGTTCACGTACGCGGCGCGGAGGATGCCGAGAAAATCCACGCCATGGTGACGATCGAATTTGCGGTCTTCCACCACCTTGAGCGCTGCGGGCAATAGCTTCGGCACTTCGTCGGGCGTGACGATCACACGATCTTCACCATGGATCGGGAAGATGCTGCCGATCACCAACGGATCCAAACGGAAGATGGCGACGTCATCGCCTTGTGCGTCTTTGATCGCGCTGATGCCGCTGGCATTCGCGTCGATGAGAATCTTCGTCGGTTCCTGGATCGCATCCGTGAACTGAAAGCGTCGGCTCACGAATTCGATATGCGAGCCCCGACGCAGGTAGCTGCCGGGAGACTCAGCCACAGCGGCTTTGTGATAACCGAGGCGCTGCAGTTCCTCTTCCAGAGCCGCAGCAGTAAAACTCTGACCCACGTACAGCTCGGTGGGCTCTGCATACACTTGTGCGGGCAGCGTCCAGCGGCGTCCCTCGAATTGCCGCGTGATTTGTCTGTCCAGGTAGAAGACCCAGACGAGTAGTGCAATGAGCCCAACGCCGAACACTAACGCGAGGCCGGTCAGGATCTGTGTGCGAAATTTTTTCAGCTGTCTGCGTAGCGGCATGATCGCCTGAGTTGGGGACTTAAGATGAGCGAGCGATGATGAGTGCCGAACCCGGTGCTACGCCGGGCTGCAGCGTTGCGACCAACTCCGATCGCACTCAATCGTAATGGCAGTTCGGTTGCGCTTGATCGGTGCCGGCCAGGATCTTCTGGCGTGCCTGTCGAGCATCCTGCACGCGTTGCAAGCGGAATGGGATGACGAATTCTGGTAGATCGTGGCGAATCATGGCAAGGTGAATTGCTTGTGCTGCTCTTCCTACGCTCATGGGTGAACCCGTACCTGTCGTTTTAAATGTGGCGATCGCGCTCGCGATCGCAGTCGCCGGCGGCTTCGCCGCGAGCTGGTTACGGCAATCGCCCATCCTCGGCTACTTGCTGGCCGGCGTCTTGATAGGACCGTTCACGCCAGGATTCGTCGGCAATCGCGATCAAATCGCTGCATTGGCCGATGTGGGTGTGATCTTCCTGATGTTCGGTTTGGGCGTCGCTTTCTCGTTGAAGGACCTGGCGCGGGTTCGTGCTATCGCCACGTTCGGTACGCTCACGCAGGTCACGCTGACCATTGCGGGTGGCTGGGCCATCGCTCAGTGCTTGCACTGGACGACCGTGCAGGGGTTCGCCTTCGGGACTGCACTGGCGGCCAGCAGTTCCATGGTGATTCTCAAGACGCTATTGGATCGTGGCGAGATCGCCTCCGCGCATGGACGATTGCTGCTCTCCATGTCGATCGTGCAGGACCTCATCGTCGTCGTGCTCATTGTTTTGCTGCCGAAGATCTCGAGCTTCAACGCCGAGTTCGACGCTAGCGTGATGCTGATCGATGTCGGTGTGACCTTGCTCAAGGCAGCCATCTTCATCGCCGCATCTTTGATCGTTGGACTGCGCGTCGTGCCGTGGCTGATGAATCAGGTCACGCGCTTGCGATCGTCGGAGATCTTCATTGTGACCGCCGCCGTGTTGGCGCTCGGAGCAGCGAGCGTGAGTACTTTGTTGGGATTGTCTCCCGCGTTGGGCGCGTTCGTTGCGGGTTTGCTGCTGTCGGAGTCGGAGTTCGATCATCGAGTGATTGCCGAGGTCGTGCCGGTGCGCGACTTGTTCGCCACGCTGTTCTTCGTCTCCGTCGGCATGTTGATCGATATCGAATTCATCCTCGATCGATGGCCTTACGTGTTGGCGACTGCTGCGTTTGCGCTGGTGTTGAAAGCGGTCAGCACCTTCGTAGGGATCGTGCCGTTTCGCGTTTCGGCCCGAACCGCTGCGTTCACGACGCTCGGCATGATCTCGATCGGCGAACTGAATTTCGTCCTCGCTCAAGTGGGATTGCAGTCCGGTGCGCTCACGAAAGATTTGTACAACCTGATTCTGACCTCGGCGCTGGCGACCATTGTGTTGACCCCGGCCGCATTCGCGCTGGCGCCGGCACTCAGCGATCTGCTGCTCCGATCGGCGAAAACTCGCCGCTTCTTCGACGGCGCATCGAACGTCGTAGGCGAAAGCGCACAGTTGGAAGCTCACGCTATCGTCATCGGGTACGGTCGCGTCGGACAAAGCATCGCTCGCGGTTTGCGCGATGCCGGTATTCATGTGGCCGTTATCGACTCACGACTCTCGCGAGTTCGCGATGGCGTGGCGGATGGATTGCCTGCGATCTACGGCAACGCGTTCTCAATGGTCGTCTTGCAGGCGGCTCACATCGAAAATGCGCGTTTGGTCATCGTTGCATTGCCCGACTTTGCGCCTGCTCGTGCTGCGATTCAGCAAATTCGCACGCTGAATCCCAACGTCGTAATCGCTGCCCGCGCTGAACAAGCCGCTAACGAAGAACTCCTGCGCACGGCCGGTGCACAACTCGTCATCGTGCCCGAGCTCGCAGGCGCCACGGCCCTGCTTAAAGGCGCGTTGGAGATGCTGAGCCTGCCTCGATAGGCATTGAATCCGCGGTGGCGCCGAGCACTGCATGCGAATGATCGCTCCTTTGTTCGCCGCCTTGGTGTTCTCCGTGGAGATCATGTCCCCTCTAGGCTGTTAACCGGGCGCGGGAACGTGCTGCTCAGAGCGCTGCTCAGCCGGTTTCGCCGCGCGCGCCAAGTTGTACGCTGTGCCGAGCAGCGCCACATGCGAGAACGCTTGTGGAAAATTCCCGAGTAGGCGTTTGCTGGGCGCGTGGTATTCCTCGGCGAGCAGTCCGAGATCGTTGCGAACACTGAGCAAGCGTTCGAACAGCTCTCGTGCCTTATCGATTCGGCCGGTCATCGCATAAGCATCCGCGAGCCAGAAGCTGCACGCGATGAATGCGCCTTCATCGCCGGGCAGGCCATCGTCGGTATCGTCCGTTCGATACCGAAGCACGAATCCATCGCGGAGCAGATCCCGTTCGATGGCTGCGATCGTCCCCTGGACGCGAGCATCGTTCGCAGGCAGGAAGCCCACGGACGGAATCAGCAGCAGACTCGCATCTAGGGCAGAGGATCCGTATGACTGCGTGAATGAATTGAGTTTCGAATCGAAGCCGTTGGCGCAAATGTCGCGGTGGATTTGTTCGCGCAATTCATGCCACCGATCCAGTGGTCCTTCGAGTTTGAAGCGCTCTGCACTCTTGATCGCCCGATCGAACGCCACCCAACACATCACCTTCGAATAGGTGAAGTGCCTGGCGGGGCCGCGCACCTCCCACATGCCGTAGTCGGGTTCGCGCCACATATCCGCCAAATGCTCCAACAACTCGCGCTGCACGGCCCACGCTGAGTCGTCGGGTTTCAATCCCGCCTTACGGGCTTGATGCAGGGCGTCCATGACTTCGCCGAAAACATCGAGCTGCAACTGTGCGTGGGCGAGATTGCCGATGCGAACGGGTTTGGATTCCTCATAACCGGGAAGCCAGGGCACTTCCCACTCGGTTAGACGGCGCTCACCTGCGACGCCATACATGATTTGCATTTGGCGAGGGCTGCCCGCGACTGCACGGACGAGCCAGTCGCGCCACGCGCCGGCTTCCTTCGAGTATCCCGCGTTCATGAAGGCGAGCAACGTGAGCGTCGCATCGCGGATCCAGCAGTATCGATAGTCCCAATTGCGCGGCCCGCCGAACTGTTCGGGTAACGAGGTGGTCGCCGCTGCGACGATGCCGCCTGTGGGAGCGTAGATGAGCGCGCGCAACGTGATCAGAGAGCGAATCACCGCGTCGCGATGCGGCCCATCGTATTCGCATTGCTTCACCCAAGATCTCCAGAAGGTTTCGGTTTCCTGTAGCGCGCGAAGCTCGTCGATATGTCGTGGCGGGTGTTTGTGCGATTCGGAATACGTCAGGACGAAGGGGACGGTCTCTCCAGCGCGGACGTCGAACTCGCTTACCGTATGGAGATTCTCGCCGTGCAATTTCACCGGCGTACGCAGGACGACCATGTCGGGTCCACCGACTGCCTTCCATTCTCCCTCGCCGATGCGCGTAAACCAGGGCACGACGGCGCCATAACCAAAGCGCACGACAAGTTCGGTGCGCATGTGCATGGTGCCGCGTTCGCCCACGACAAGCCGTACCACGTCGGAGTTGATGCCTCGCGGCGGCATGAAATCGATGACCAATACCGAGGCATCCGCGCTTTCGTACCGCGTCTCGAGGATCAACGTGTCGTCCCGATACGAACGGGTCGCACACACCTCTGCATCTACAGGGCGCAATAACCACCTGCCATGCGAGTCATCGCC
>DASTSB010000060.1:0-3493 GCA_035760885.1 Steroidobacteraceae bacterium
TTCGGGCACGTAGCACCACCAAAATCTTTGCTGAACACCTGAAGGTTCGCAAAAATCATATCGTCGAGGATGAACGTCTCTATCTCGCCTCGCCCGATGTCATGCTCACCGTTCTCAAGGAACTCGCCGGCACGCATCATCACGTGTTCGTGGTTGGCCACAATCCCGGCATCACGGAATTCGCGGACCGCCTATCGAAAGAGCGCTCCGTAGACAACATGCCCACCAGCGCAGTCTTCACGCTTGAATTTCACGTTAAGCACTGGACCGACGTCGAATGGCGCAGCGGTGTGAATGCTGAATTCGACTATCCCCGCCGCTGAGAAGCTCCGGAGGAACACAAAGAGCACATAGATAGACGAGCGCACAAAACAGAGTGCTCTAGGAGGTACAACCAGGAAGGAAGTCGCAGCGAGTGGAAATTTACAGCCTCGTGGTCCTCGAAAAGTTCCGGAAAAGCGCAGCCCTCAATCGCTTCGCAATCATGCTCCAAAACCGTATACCCGCCTGAGCAGTTACACAAAATTCTGGACAGACTCACACAAAATTCTGGATAGGCTCACACAAAGTTCCGGACAGGCTCGGACAAGCTCTCTTCACCTGACACGTCACACATTCTTTTTTGCGTTCTCTGCGGCTAAATCTTCTTTGTGATCTTTGTTTATCTATGTGC
Source organism: Steroidobacteraceae bacterium (assembly GCA_035760885.1). Taxonomy (GTDB): domain Bacteria; phylum Pseudomonadota; class Gammaproteobacteria; order Steroidobacterales; family Steroidobacteraceae; genus Steroidobacter. Next base: position 674 of record DASTSB010000060.1, read on the forward strand.
TCTTTGTGTGGCGTCCTCTCTCTTATTCTTTAATCGACAACAAACTCGCATTCCCTCCAACAGCCGCCGTATTGATCGTGACAGTTTGTTCGGTCGCGAATCGATGCAGATAGTAAGGTCCGCCTGCCTTCGGACCCGTCCCTGACAAGCCACGCCCGCCGAACGGCTGCACGCCGACGACTGCGCCGATCATGTTGCGATTCACGTAAACGTTTCCGGCGTTGACGCGCGATGCGATGTAACGCGCGGTCGCATCGACTCGCGTGTGAATGCCGAGGGTAAGACCAAATCCGGTCGCGTTGATCGCGCCGATGACCTCGTCCAATTTCGAACCGGAGTAACGAATCACGTGAACGATGGGCCCGAATACTTCGCCCGTCAGACGCATGAGCGAATCGATCTCGACCGCAAGCGGAGCGAAGAACAGGCCGCGATCATGCTCGGGGTCCAATCTGCACGAGTGAGCCCAACGCGCTGCCGCGACAATCGACTTCGCATGTTCTTGCAGCATCTTTCGTGACGCTTCATCGATGACCGGCCCGACGTCAGTCGTCAACACACTCGGATCGCCGATCATCAGTTCATCCATGTAACCGGCGAGCAACTCGAGGACGCGATCGGCGATTTCTTCTTGGACGAACACGGCCCGTAAGGCCGAACACCGCTGCCCTGCACTGTTGAAGCCCGATTGCACGATATCGAGCACGACTTGTTCGGGCAAAGCCGAACTATCGACGATCATTGCGTTCTGTCCGCCGGTCTCGGCAATCAAGACCGGAATTGGGCCGCTACTCGCGGCAAGAGAACGATGAATGATCTTCGCGGTCTGAGTCGAACCCGTGAAGGCGACCCCGGCGACGCGCGGATCGCTCACGATGCGAGCACCAATCGTCTCGCCTTCGCCAATTAGCAAATGCAAAACGTCGGAAGGCACCCCCGCTTCGAGCAACAACTCGACCGCTCGCGTTGCGATGATCGGAGTCTGCTCTGCAGGCTTGGCAATTACAGCATTTCCCGCGACCAGTGCCGCCGCGATCTGCCCACAAAAAATCGAAAGCGGAAAATTCCAAGGACTGATGCAAACGAATACGCCGCGACCATGCAGCCGCAGCTCATTGCTCTCGCCGGTCGGACCGGGCAATCGCATGGGTTTACCGAAATCCTCAATAGCTCGTTCTGAGTAATATCGAAGGAAGTCGATCGCCTCACGCACTTCGGAGATGGAATCGGGAATCGTGCGGCCCGCTTCGGTCGTGCAGTACGCAATGAATTCCGGCATGCGCGCTTCGAGCAAATCAGCAGCCCGGCGCAGTATCGCCGCGCGCTCGTTTGCAGCGGTTGAGTTCCAACTGGGTTGAGCGCGAGTTGCTGCAGCAAATGCTTGATCGATGGTCGCGACATCGGCCCCATGCACTTCGCCGATGACTTCGCTCACATTCGCGGGATTGCGCAATAGTTGAGTCGATTTCGCACGACGCCGGTCGCCCGCCACGATCGGCATTGCAGCCCATTTACTCCTTCGTGCGTGGGCGACTGCATCCAGCAACGCTCGGGTTTCATTGGGATCCGCCAGATTCACGCCATTGGCGTTACGGCGGCTCTGCCCGTAGAGATCCCTTGGCAAAGGAATTCGCGGGTGGGCTTTGGGCTGGGTTGCGTCAGCTTCGATTACCGGATCGCGCACAATCTGTTCGATCGGCATCGACTCATCGACGATGCGATTGACGAAGGAGGTATTCGCACCGTTCTCAAGCAGTCTGCGAACCAAGTACGGCAGAAGGTCTTCGTGCGATCCTACTGGCGCATAGACTCGGCACGCTGCGAGCGGTTCAGGACCCGCGACGATTTGCGCATACAGCTCCTCGCCCATCCCATGCAGCCGTTGAAATTCGAATGCACGACCTACAGCGCGCGCTAGCTCGAGCACGGCCGCGACTGTATGCGCGTTGTGTGTTGCGAATTGCGGATAGATCCATTCATCAGCGCCGATGAGTTCGCGAGCGCAAGCGAGATACGACACATCGGTATTCACTTTACGAGTGAACACGGGATACCCGCTCAAGCCTCGTTCCTGAGCCCGCTTGATTTCGGTATCCCAATACGCACCCTTGACGAGCCGCACATTCAATCGTCGCTGCGTGGAACGAGCGAGTTCCTGCAGCCAACGCAGGACATCGACAGCCCGCTTCTGATAGCCCTGCACGGCCAAACCGAATCCATTCCAGCCACTGAGCTTCGGCTCTCGAGCGACACGCTCGATCAGCTCTAACGAAATCTCGAGCCGCTCGGCTTCCTCTGCGTCCACTGTGAGCGCGACATTGCGCTCACGCGCCGCGAGTGCGAGATCGATCAGCACCGGAGCCAATTCGAGGTGAACTCGTCTGCGCTGGAGAAATTCGTAACGCGGAAACAACGCCGAAAGCTTTACGGAGATGCTAGGCGCACGTTCGGGCGGCATTCCGCTGGCGCGATCGGAGACCGCCGCAATCGCTTTCATGTACGCATCGAAATAGCGTTGCGCGTCGAGCTTAGTGAGCGCAGCCTCGCCGAGCATGTCGAACGAGTGCCGATATGCGCGCTGCTCCTCGTCCGCCCGCTGCAGCGCTTCCTCGATGGTGCGGCCCATCACGAACTGACGACCCATGATCCGCATCGCTTGTCGAAAGGCTGCGCGCAACACCGGTTCGCCCAAGCGCGATGCAAGCCGCCCAACGATCCCGCGATGATCTCCTAGCTCCTCGTCAGTCGGTCTCATGAATCGACCGGTGAGCATCAGTCCCCATGTCGAGGCATTTACGAACAACGAATCGGAATCCCCGA
>DASTSB010000061.1:0-12654 GCA_035760885.1 Steroidobacteraceae bacterium
GCGATCGACGCTAAGAAGAAACTCGCGAACGACGCCGTGCGGCGTCCGCCGGAACGCCACCAGCGAGATCTAGTCGAGCTACTTCGGGATCAAGCGCCGCGCGTCACGCTTGAGTTCTAGCGATCAAGTCCACCCCGCATCGACCTTATATTCTTGACCGGTGCACATCCGAGCCGCATCGGACCCCAGGAACACGACAAAATTTGCTACGTCCTCAGGGTCGATTTGGTCGGGGAGGCACTGCGTGCGGAATAGCTCCGCTTTTGCCTCCGGCGTCAACCAGCGCTTCTGCCGTTCTGTAATCGTCCAGCCGGGCGATAGCGTGTTGACCCGGATCCGATCGGGTCCGAGCAGCTTGCACAGGCCGCGAGTCAGTCCATGCAAGCTGGCTTTCGCCGTTGCGTAGGCCGGATAGCCTGGCTCTTTGATTTGCCACCCGCCGGAACCGACATTGACGATCGAACCGCCGCCCAGCTTGCGCATGCCGGGCACCACCGCTTGGATCGCGAAGAACGCGGGGCGCTGATTGATGGCCATCCGCTCATCCCAATACTCGGGCGTCACGCTTAACAGTTCGTGACGTTCGTCGTTCGCGACGTTGTTCACCAGGATCGAGAAATCGCCCAGCTCCGCTGCCGCATCGCGGATGCAGGTTTGCAAAGCATTCACGTCTTTCACATCGCAGCGCCGCCACCAGATCCGGGCCTTGGAGCTCAACTGCGATGCGAGAGCAGCGGCAGCTGCCTCATCGATGTCGACGAACGCGACGCGCGTGCCCTGCTCTGCAAATGCGGTCACAATTGACGCGCCGATTCCCGTAGCCCCGCCGGTAATGAACACGTTCTTGGAACGAAGCGATGTGAACTGGATGGAGTCGTGCGGGGACATATGAAACGCTCAGGAAATCGAGGGCGCGGCAGTATAAGGCGAACGCCTATGTTGGCCGAGTCACAAAGCGGCGGCGCCGCATATATCAAGCGTTATCGCCGTGCTCACAACTCATATTTTCAAAAGTGATATGGAACCACGTACGATCGCGACCGTAAGTTTCGCCGGCGGCACCGGCGTTGAGGCCTAAGGACGCTTTCGACTCACTCGCATGGCGCGAATTGCAAAGCTCCACCGATTAAACGTATGGCCTCTCGCAGCTGGCTTTAGCCGGTTCGCAGTAGATCTGAGGATCCTAAATGTCTGAAAAGAAGCGCGTTTTGCGCAGTCACTCCTGGTTCTTGCGTAACGATCGCGATGGCTTCATCCATCGCAGCTGGCTGAAGAATCAGGGCTATCCGCACGATCTGCTCGACGGCCGCCCCATCATCGGCATCTGTAATACGTGGTCTGAGCTGACGCCTTGCAACGGTCATTTCCGCGAATTGGCGGAATTCGTCAAGCGCGGCGTCTATGAAGCCGGCGGCTTCCCCCTGGAATTTCCGGTTATGTCCTTAGGCGAGACTCAGCTTCGCCCGACAGCGATGCTGTTCCGCAATCTCGCGAGCATGGACGTGGAAGAGTCTATCCGCGGCAACCCGATCGACGGCGTGGTGCTGCTGATGGGCTGCGATAAGACAACGCCTTCACTATTGATGGGCGCGGCGAGCTGTGACTTGCCGACCATCGGCTTATCAGGCGGCCCCATGCTCAATGGCCGATTCCGCGGGCATGAGATTGGTTCGGGCACCGGCGTGTGGGAAATGTCGGAAAAAGTCCGTGCCGGCGAAATGACGATGGAAGAATTGAACGCCGCTGAATCGTGCATGCACCGCTCGCAAGGACACTGCATGACGATGGGCACGGCTTCGACGATGGCATGTATGGTCGAATCGTTGGGCATGTCGTTGCCGGAAAACGCAGCGATCCCCGCGCCAGACACGCGCCGCAAACGCCTCGCCCAGCTCACCGGCCGCCGGATCGTCGCCATGGTGAACGAAGACCTGCGCATGTCGAAGGTGCTGACCCGTGCGGCGTTCGAGAATGCGATTCGCACCAATGCCGCCATCGGCGGTTCCACCAATGCCGTCATTCACTTGCTCGCGATTGCAGGGCGCATGGGCATACAGCTCACGCTCGAAGACTTCGACAAACTCGCGTCGCACGTTTCCTGCTTGGTCAATCTGCAGCCGTCGGGCCAGTTCTTGATGGAAGATTTCTACTATGCAGGTGGATTGCCGGCAGTGCTGCGCGAGATCGCGCCGCTGCTGAATCTCGATGCGCTCACCGTGAACGGCAAGACGATGGGCGAAAACGTCGCGAACGCGCCGTGCTGGAATCGCGAAGTCATCCACAAGTACGAGACGCCATTCAAACCGCAAGCCGGTATCGCCGTGCTGCGCGGCAATCTGGCTCCCGATGGCGCAGTCATCAAGCCGGCCGCCGCTTCGCCGAACTTGATGAAGCATCGCGGCCGCGCGGTCGTGTTCAGCAGCATCGAAGACTTTCATTCGCGCATCGACAGCGAAGCGTTGGACGTCGATGAAAACTGCGTGCTGGTGCTACAGAACTGCGGACCGAAGGGATACCCCGGCATGCCGGAGGTCGGCAACATGCCGCTACCGCCGAAGGTATTGCGCAAAGGCATCACCGACATGGTGCGCATCTCCGATGCGCGCATGAGCGGCACTGCCTATGGCACCGTCGTTCTTCACGTGTCGCCGGAAGCTGCAGCGGGTGGCCCGCTCGCCCTCGTGCGCGACGGCGACATGATCTCGCTCGACGTCGAAGCACGCAGCATCCATTTGGAAGTCAGCGAAGCTGAGCTCGAAGCGCGCCGCAAAGAATGGAAGCCGGAACAGATTCCAAAACGAGGGTGGTATCGCTTGTACGTCGAACACGTCCAGCAAGCGCACCTCGGCGCCGACTTGGACTTCCTCGTCGGCGGCAGCGGCGCGGAAGTGCCGCGGGATTCGCACTGAGCTGGACGGAAGCGGTTAGCGGTTAGCGGTTAGCGGTTAGTCAGAGTATGGCTTCTTTCCGGTTTCCTGCCGCACATGGATGTGCCAATGCCGCGAAGGCAGGATGCCGAGAGCGGCGGCCGCACATGGATGTGCCAATGCCGCGAAGGCAGGACGCCGAGAGCGGCGGCCGCACATGGATGTGCCAATGCCGCGAGAGGCAGGACGCCGAGAGCGGCCGTTTCTCGTTCCCCCTCTCCCGCGCTTCGCGCGACCTCTCCCACAATGGGGAGAGGTATCGTTCCCCGGTCCCCGTTCCCAGTTCCCAGTTCCCAGTCCCCACTCCCCAGTCACAAGTCACTAGTCAGTAGTCACTACCCCATGCGCACCCCTTCCCTCCTGCATCCCCCTGAATGCGTTTGGTCCGCAGGCGCCTTGTTGGGCGAAGGGCCGGTCTGGTCGAGCGCATCGCGAGCGCTGTACTGGGTCGACATTCTTGGGCACAAGTTGCATCGGTACTCGCCCGACACGAACTCGCAAGAGACTTGGGACTTCGACGAAGAGATCTCGTCTGCTTGCGAGCGACGCGACGGCGATGGACTGCTCGTAACGCTGCGTCAGACGATCGCGTTTTTCGATCCCAGGGCGCAAACGATCACACCGCTCGCGAGCCCTGAGCCCGAGCGCAAACGCAATCGGTTCAACGACGCCAAGTGCGATAGCCATGGCCGCTTGTGGGCGGGCACGATGGATTTCGATTGCCGACGGCCCACTGGTGCGCTGTATCGCTTCGAGAGCGCAACGAGTTGCACGCGAGCGCTCGACGGCATCGCGATCACGAACGGGCCTACTTGGTCGGGCGATGAAAAGACGATGTTCTTCACGGACACGTTCAACCATCGAACCTACGCGTTCGATTTCGATGCGACGACCGGCACGTTGCGCGGCCAGCGCGAATGGAAGACGTTTGAGGTTGCGACCGAAGGCAGTCCCGACGGAATGACGACGGACGCAGACGGTCGTATCTGGATCGCACACTGGGGTGCCGCGTGCATCACGTGCCATACGCCGTCATCAGAACTGCTGCTGAAGATCGATCTGCCTACTCGATTCGTCACGAGCTGTGCATTCGGCGACGACGATCTGCAGACCTTGTACATCACCACTGCGTGCAACGATTTGACACCCGAAGAGCGCGCGCGCGAGCCCCTCGCTGGCGGTCTGTTTAGAGTTCGACTCGACGTCCGCGGCCTACCTGCCCATCGATTCGCGGGCTGACACACGCGTAACGGACGCGCGGCACGTACAATCTCGCCTTGCTGAACGTTCGCGTGCGAACCAGCAGCCGGACCCAACACCGCACACGTCGCACGATTTCCGGCGCGCAACGAACTCGATGCGCTCGTCGTGTTCCCGCTCAGTGACGCTTTCATTCATCTTCTGAAATCGCATTTCCCTCCATGTCCTCGAACACTCACCCGCACTCCTCGCTGCTGTGTGCGCTTGCGTCTCTACTCGCACTTGCTCCACACGCTCGCGCACAGGACTCAACGGAGCAATCCGGGCTCACGGTCACCGGTTCACGTCTGAGCAGCCCACCCGCGGCAAGTAGCACGACGGTCCGTGCCGCAGACATCGAACCGCAACATGCGGCGGATGCCGCCGAGCTGCTTGGGAGGACACCGAGCGTGTACGTCGCCTCCGGAAGCGGGCCTGGCGCAATATCTGAAGTGTTCTTACGCGGAGCGGAGTCGAACTTTGCGGTCGTACTCGTCGACGGAGTCCGCCGCAACGACGCGTCAAACACGCGTGGTGGCGGATACGATTTCTCAACCATCGATCCCAACGAGATCGAACGCATCGAGATCCTACGCGGTCCGCTGTCGGCCGTTTATGGTTCGGATGCAATGGCTGGCGCCATCAATATCATCACCCGCGCCCCGACAAGCACGCCGTCAGCGCGGGCCAGCGTCGAAACGTCAGATGAATCCGATCAGCGCGCATTCCTCTCCATTGCGGGACCATTAGGCGCCCGCCTCGTCGGCAGCGCGCATGCTGTTTACAGCGATGTTGGCGAGAACAGCGAGGGTTCAACACGCAGATTGGCTGGAGCTGAACTGCAAGGCGCTTACACATCTGACCCGCTCGACGTTCGCATGGGCGCTCGGTTCGCGAAACGGCATCGAACCGCCTTCCCCGATGCCAGCGGCTCCGAGCGATATGCAGTCAATCGCGAACTCGAACGCGCGGACGCCGATGAAGCATCTGCATGGCTGAATGCGACGCACCGATTGCGCTCGAATTGGGATCTTCACTTCCAAGGCACGTACTTCGATCGCGACGAAGACATCGACACGCCTGCGGTTGCGCCTGGAGTCTTCGACGCCGTCCCGGCTTCCGTGAGCCACACGCACTACCGCGAAAAGCAATTCACCGTCTATGCGCGAGGCGATGTAGTACGCGACGTGCAGCTCAGTGCCGGCGCCGACATCCTGAAGGAAGATGCTACGCGCACTGCGACATTGGACCTGGGATTTGCACAACTGCCGAGCGACTTTTCGCTGGACCGTCGTACCCTCGCTGCATTCGCCGAGGTCAGCGCTCGTCCGTTTGATTCACTTGCGCTGTACGGATCTGCGCGGCTGGACGACAGCGATCGTGACCGTACCCGCACGTCCGCGCGACTGTCGAGCGAGTATGCGTTGCGTTCGATCGACGCATCGGTGCGACTCACATGGGCGAATGGCCACAAAGCACCGAGCTTCTACTCGCTCGGAGATTCGCTCGTCGGCAATCCGGATCTGCAAGTGGAACGCAGCGACACGTGGGAAGCATCGTTCGAGAAGAATATCGTCAGTAATTTTTCTGCGGGCATTACGGCATTTCAGTCTCGGTATTCGAACCTGATCGACTTCGACTTCGCCACCTTCAAATTGATCAATCGTTCTCGTGTCGATATCGATGGCGTCGAGATGTTCGTGAACTACCGACCGTTGGATACGCTATCGATCAGCGCACGCTGGACGGAATCGAGCTTCGATATGCAGGACGACGCACAGCTGCTGTATCGGCCTAAATCGTACGGGGGGCTCAGTTTCAATTGGCACTTCGATGCGCGCTGGGACTTGTTCGCAGACGCACGCTTCGTCGGCAGCCGTCATGGCAGTTCGGTACCGACGGGCGATCGCGACCTAGATGCCTATCGCCGTCTCGATGTTTCAATCACGCGGAACTTAAACTCGCGCGCCAAGCTCTACTTCAATCTAGATAACGCACTCGATAACGATTACCAAGAGACCGTGGGCTTCCGCTCGCCGGGCATGCAAGCGCGCGTCGGCATTAATGTGACGTTGTGATCATTCCGCGCGAGGATCGGTTGTCATAAGCATCAAGTTAGGAACCATCCCGCACAGCGTTCGTTCTCCTATCAGAGCAGGTTTCTCGCGTAGGGCACGATGTTGGTATTGATCGTCGAGGACGAACCGCTGATCGCCGTCAGCCTGGAGCTGGAGCTAGAGCTCGCAGGCCATCAAGTGCTCGGCCCCGCAGATGATCCAGAACATGCGCTGCGGCTTGCAGCCGAACATCGGCCCGACGTTGCGCTGGTCGACATCGGTTTGCACGGCAGTACTCGAGGAGTCGAATTGGCTCGATCCTTGCGACTGCAATACGACGTTGCAGTGCTCTTCGTGACAATGACGCGAGAGGTGGCGCTCGAAAACAAGGACGCGGCGCTAGGCGTCATCAATAAGCCGTTCGATCCCGACGATGTGCCGGAGAGCGTCGAAATCGCGCGGGCCGTCAAGCTAGGTAAGTACCCCGCACCGAATGCGCTGCCCAGCTCACTCGAGCTCTTCCCCGCATCAGCGCAGAAGCGTATGCCCGATCGCAGGCGCTTCGATTTCGGGAGCATCGACGATGCTCGTGCAGGATCAGTTGCGACGCCATCCAGCCCATAATTCCCTGGTTCAAGCCGGCCTCGATCCGCTCCGGCTTTCGCGTACTGCGTTTAACGCGCGAGCGTGCGCGCATGCTATAGGCTGGCTCGCCGTCTGGCATGAGCGCAGGGCATAAATCATTGCGACCAATGGATCTCAGAGCTTGTCAGCAAGGTTTCGCTGACTGCGTGCCATCAAGTACCATCGCGCAAGACACTCATTCGAGGATTGCGCATGAAGGAATTTAGCTCTGCGCTGCTGTGCGCCTCACTACTGCTCGCGCCTGCACTGCATGCAGCGCCCAAAGCGATCGATCGCGAGGGACATCAGTGGTGGCAACACGCTGTGTTCTACGAGATCTACCCACGCAGCTTCGCGGACACGAACGGCGATGGCATCGGCGATCTCGACGGAATCGCCAGGCATTTGGACTACTTACGCAATTTGGGTGTCGATGCGATTTGGTTGACGCCTTGCTATCCCTCGCCGCAAGTCGACTTTGGATATGACGTTTCCGACTACAGAAGCATCGACCCGATGTACGGCACCTTGCACGATTTCGATCGTCTCTCGAGCGCAGCGAAACAGCGAAATATTCGTCTCATCATGGATCTGGTCGTGAATCACACCTCGGATCAACACCCATGGTTCAAGGAGTCGCGGGCCTCGATCGATTCACCCAAGCGCGACTGGTACATCTGGCGCGACGGCAAGCCCAACGGGCAGCCGCCGAATAACTGGCTCGCCGTGTTCGGACACTCGGCATGGACGCTGGATCCGCGGACTAATCAGTACTACTACCACTACTTCTATCCCGAACAGCCCGACCTGAACTGGCGCAATCCGGAAGTGCGCGATGCGATGTTGGACATCACACGATGGTGGATCGATCGTGGCGTCGCCGGCTTCCGGCTCGATGCGGTGGATACGCTGATGGAAGATCCCGCTCTGACCGATAACCCCACACAGCCCGGCACGAATCGATTCGGGGACCCGAATCAGACCCCGGTACACAACACCAATCTGCCGGAGCTTCACGACGTGCTGCGAGATCTGCGCAACGTGACCGACCAACACGATTCCGTACTCATCGGCGAGACATGGACGAGCAACATCGAACAACTGAACGAGTACTACCGCGAAATCCAGATGCCGATGGATTTCATGTTCACGATGGTCAATCGCATCTCCGCGCCCGAATTCCGCAAGCAGATTGCACTGGCAGAGTCAGCGAACGGATGGCCCGTTTACGTCATCAGCAATCACGACATGATTCGCTCATACAATCGTTACGGCGATGGCATCCACAACGATCAAATCGCCAAGTTGCTGGCGGCGCTGTATTTGACGTTGCGAGGCACGCCGGTGATGTACTACGGCGAGGAGATCGGGATGCAGAACAACGATCCGACCCGGCGAGAGGATGTGCAGGATCCGATCGGCAAGCTCGGCTGGCCGAATGAGAAGGGCCGCGATGGTGAGCGCACGCCGATGCAATGGAATGGCCGCGCGAATGCCGGGTTTACGACAGGCAAGCCGTGGCTGCCGATTCCCGCGTCATATAAGAAGTACAACGTCGACGCCGAATTGCGTAACAAGCATTCGATTTTGTGGTTCTACAAGTCACTGCTCTCGCTCCGACACAAGAATCGTGCGCTCTTGGACGGCAACTACGTTCCGCTCAACGAGGATGATCCGAATGTGCTCGCGTATCTGCGCAGTTACGGCAAGACCAACGTACTCGTTGCGCTCAACATGTCGGATTCGGAGCAGACAGTTTCGTTCGACCTGAACGACCGCGGAGTGAACGCCAAGCGATCTAAGGTGTTGTTGACCACGCTGGCTGAAGCTCCCGCCGACATCACGGAATTGAAATTGCCTCCTTTTGGAGTGTTGATCGCGAGCGTTCGCTGAAGCCCGTTCCTGACTTCATCAGAACTTCTGGCCGAATTTCAGCCCAACCGTCCGCGGTTGGTTCACGACGACATAGGGCTGCGTCCCGCATGCCACGGTTGCGCATTGAGCGAAGGTCGTCAGTTGCGCGCGTTTATCGAATGCGTTGTTTACGAAGAGTTCGAGCGAATAGCTATCGCGCTCCATACCGGCTGACACGTTCGCGAGCGTATAGGAATGCTGTTTGCCGAATGCCTCTCGGTCGGCGCGCAGCAAGTCCGACCAACTGCTGCCCTGATACACGGCCGAAGCGTTCACGTATCCATCGGCGCTGCCGAGCGGGAATGTATAGCGAGCCGTGAGATTGGCTTTGAAGTTCGGTGTCAACGGCAGGGAATCCCCTTTCGAGGCTCGCTGCAACGGATCGTCTGGATCCTGAATGTAATCCTCGAGCAATTCGGATTTGATGTACGTCAGGCCCGTGGTGATCGTAAAGCTCTTACTCGCCGCGAAGCCGATGTCTGCTTCGACGCCGCGAATCCTGGCCGAGCCTGCATTGCGTATCACGCTCAAACCCGAGCCGCTGGGCGGTAGGAACGAGAACTGAATGTCGGTCCACTTCTCCTGAAAGACTGCGCCGTTGAATCGTATGCGATCGTCGAGCCACAGCGTCTTCCAGCCGATTTCATAGTTGGTCAGATAATCCGGATCGTACGGCGGCACGGTGCCGTTGCGATTGATGCCGCCCGGGCGAAAACCTTTCGAGTACGTTGCGTACATCATGCGATCGCCGTCGAAGTGATAGGTGACGTTCACCTTGGGGATGGTTCCTGAGTCCTTCACATCATCATCGAGGTTCGTGCATGGCGAGTTGCGGAATCGATAGTCGGAAAAGCACAACGCTTCGCCGTAGTTCGAGCTGTAGTTCTGAGTGAATCCGAAAAAGCCCATCAGCGAGTTATCGGTTTTGTAGAAGCGCACTCCCACCGTTGCCGATAGCTTGTCCGTGAAGTCGTATGTTGCTTCTCCGAAAGCGGCGTAGTCGCGATCGATGCGCTTCTGATTCGTAAGCCAGATCGTGTTGGGCCAGCCCGATACCGATAGGAAGCTCGCCAGCCCAGTGATCTGATAGTTCTGGAAGATCAGATGTTCTTGGCGTTGCGTAAACAATCCGGCGACAAACCGAAAGGGCCGATCGGAAGGCGACGACAGCCGCAACTCGTGCGTGGAGCGCCGGTAGTGATCAGTCGCGTGAATGTATTGCGAAGGATCGGCGAGAGGATTGCCCGCGTCGTCGGTCCAGTACACGCCGTAACCCGCAACTTGGTCGTAGAAGAATGCGTAATCGGAATAGTCTGAGTTCACCTCGTCGTCGCGCTTCAAGTACGCACCGGCATACACCAAATCAAAGTTACCGATCTTGCCTTCGACAGTCAGCGCTGCTTGGACCCACTCATCTACAGAGTTCTCGGGGTAGTACCGAGTAACCTTGAGATCGCCGAGCTTCGGATCGACAGCAAAGCCGCCATCGACGGTTTCCTTCTGCCCCATGAGCGTCGGCGTCACGGTCCACCGATCGTTCAAGTCCAGCTTCAGTGCGGCGCGCGCGCCGTAGGTTTCAATATCGTTGTAGCCGTCCTTTGCGAGCGTCGGGCTCGATACGCAGCCGCTTTCAGGAGTCGGAGAGTTTTCGATACAACCGCCGGAGGTCGGAAAGCGCCGCGGCTGAACGACGTTATCGATGTAGCCGGGATCCGACTCGTACCAGCCGACGAGTCTTACGGCCGCCCGCTCGGACAACGGAATGTTCACAAAGCCTTGGCCGACGTAACCCACGCCGCCATTGGTAACGTAGTTGGATTCGAGGTCGTAGCTCGCATCGAATCCGCTCGTGTCCGGCTTGTTCGTGATGATGCGAATCGTGCCGGCTTCCGAGCTCGCTCCGTACAACGTGCCCTGCGGGCCCGCCAGTGCCTCGACGCGAGCGACATCGTACAGGTGAATGTCGAGCGAACCTTGGATCGTGGTAATCGGCTGCTCGTCCAAATACATGCCGACGGTTGGCTGCGGACCCGAGTGATTGTTGTTCTCGCCACTCGCCACGCCACGCATATACGCCAGCCCAAATCCAGGACCGATCGTGGTGAAGGACACGCTCGGCAACATCTTCGCGTAGTCCTCGAAATCGTTGATGTGCTGCTCTTCGAGTTGCGCCGTACTGATGGCCTGAATGCTGACCGGAACATCCTGAAGATTCTCCGTTCGCTTCTGCGCCGTCACCACGATGTGTCCCAAGGACGCTTCTTCTTCCGCAGCCGTCTGTGCAAGCGCGGGCGTATTCACATACATCGCTGAGACCAATGGCACTCCCGCAAGCGCGCCGCTCCGGCGCAAAAACGCTCGCAGCCTTCGCTTACGTTGATCGATGCGTGTCATCGCTAGCTCCCCATTTTCTGATGCAGTCATTCGAGCAGATCAGCTGGAACATTCGGATAACTATCGAGCACGGATCCGAGTGCGCCCTTGAGTGCATCTAAGTGCGACTCATAATTGCGCCAGTGTTCGAGTGCATCGCGAAAGATCGGGCGACGCACTTGCTCGGAACTTGCGGTGCGCACGGCGCGGTCGTTCTCGTAGAACTTTAGGCACGCCGGTTCGAATGGCAGTCCGCAGTAATCGAGCAACCGCCTAACTTCGGATTCGAACTCGGCAACAACTTGCTCATAGATCACTCGATGCACTCGGCCCGGCAGAACCGCATCGAGGTGCGCCATGAACGTCACGTAGTCGCGGTAGTAAGAGCCGACATCGTTCAAGTCGTAACTGAAGTGCTGGCCGCGGGCAAAATGCTGCTTGTACGCTGAAAAGCAGCAGCCCAGTGGATGACGCCGCGCATCGATGATCTTTGCATTCGGCAGAATGAGCTGAATGAGCCCAACGTGCGCCCAATTGTTGGGGAGCTTGTCGATGAAAAAAGGCGCATCGGTCTTGCGATAGATGCGTGTGTCGGCCAAATACTGCTCGCCCAACTCGCGACAACGATCGGCGCTCAATCCCGCCAGCACTTGCGGATAATTCGCAGCGCCGGAGCCGCCGTTCTGCCGGCCTAGCAACCGGGCCATCTCGACCAGTTGCGGCAATTCCATCGTGCCTTCAACTTGCGAATGACTCGCGAGGATTTGTTCGAGCAGTGTGGATCCGGAACGCGGCAATCCCACGATGAATATCGGATCGCTAGCATCGGTGCCGAAACCACTTCGCGCAGCGAAGAACTCAGGCGTGAACAACTCGCGAGCTCGTTGAACGAACGCTCGATTGTCGTGCGCGCGATAACCCATCTGCGATTTGCGCAGAAGATTGCCGCTTGCGTAGTGAGCAAAGGACTGCTCGAATTCCTTCCGATCTTCTAATGCTTTGCCGATCGCGAACTCGAAGTGCCAACGATCCTCATCGGCCAACGCACTGTCCAGCTGTGCGCGCAGTGACTCCAGATCCTGATCCGTAAAGCTCACCGTCTTCATGTTCGCAAGACTCCACCAGGCTTCGCCTAGCGTCGGTGCGATCTCGATGGCCTTGCGGTAAGCCTTGACGCTGTCCTCTTGCCGTCCCGCAGTTTTGAGAGCGTGCCCATAGCTCATCCAAATCTTCGCTTGGCGCGGCTGCTTGGCGAGCACGGTTTCGTACAGATCCAACGCTCGGTTGTATTCCCCAATCCCCGCGAGCACGGCGGCGAGTAGATTCTTGTAACTGAGATTGTCCGGGTCCAGCCGCAACAATCGCTCGAGTTCGGCGAGCGCCGCGCCCGACTTGTTCTGCCGATGCAGAATCAACGCATAGTTATGACGCGCGGCGGCAAAGCTGGGTGCCAGCTCTAGAGAGCGAGAAAGCAGTGCTTCGGCATCTGCATAGCGCATCAAACGCCCAGCCACCTCCGC
>DASTSB010000062.1:0-6470 GCA_035760885.1 Steroidobacteraceae bacterium
AGCGTCATCTCGCGGCGACGTACGAGCGCATCGAGCTCGGCTAGAAACGCTGCCTCGTCACCTGCGGCCAGTGCGCCCGCGAGCGCAGCGATGCTGGGCCCGTACTCTTCGCGCAACGCCAAAATTCCGCTGCTCATGTTCTTATCCTGTGTCGGTCTTAAGTGAAAAGCCGCGGGTGGCTGCTCTTGCGCTCAAGATGCATGGCTTAGGCGGCGTTCGCGCGCTGCTCGAGAATCTTGTCGATCTTCTCTTTCAGCGTGACGGCCGTGAAAGGCTTGATTACATAGCCGTTCACTCCGGCTTGAGCGGCTTCGATGATCTGCTCGCGCTTCGCTTCTGCCGTGAGCATCAGGACCGGCATCTTGGCGAGCTTCGGATCGGCGCGCACCGCTTTGAGAAGTTCCAGCCCCGGCATGCCGGGCATGTTCCAATCCGTGATCAAGAAATCGAACGCGCCGGTTTGCAGCATCGGCAGGGCGGTTTGCCCATCGTCCGCCTCTGTCACGTTGGCGTAGCCGAGGTCGTTCAACAGATTCTTGATGATGCGACGCATCGTCGAGAAATCGTCGACGACCAAGAACTTCATGTCTTTGCTCACTTCTATCTCCTAGCAACTGACTGGAGACTGGAGGCTCGTGCCAGAGTGCTCACTCAACTCTGGCTTAAGTCCCCGCGTCTCGAGCCTTCGGCCCATTCTTAAATCAACTTCCGACTCGATCGCGCCAATCTACCAACCGTGCTTTCAATCGCACCAGCGCTTGTCCGTGCAATTGACACACTCGCGATTCCGTCACTTTCAACACCGCGCCGATCTCTTTGAGATTCAGCTCATCGTCGTAGTACAACGACATGACCAACCGTTCGCGCTCCGGCAAATCTTGGATCGCCTGCGCAAGCGCGGCTCGGAACCCCGAGTCGCTCACGTCCGCAAACGGATCCGCTCCTTCGTCCTTAACGCGTCCGAGCGGCGAGTCCTCGTCATCGTTGGCGCTATCCAAGCTCGTGATGCGGCAACTCGCGGCGTCCTGCGCGATCCGATGGTAGTCATCCAACGTCACGCCCATCTTTTGCGCGATCTCGTTGTCGCGCGCCTCGCGGCCGAATTCAGACTCGATCTCGCGCACCGCTGCAGCGGCAGCACGTGCTTTGCGATGCACGGAGCGCGGCGCCCAGTCCAGCTTTCGCAACGCATCCAGCATTGCTCCACGAATTCGAATGCCGGCATACGTCTCGAAACTCGCACCGCGATCAGCGGTGTAGTTCGAAGCGGCTTCCAGCAATCCGAGCATTCCTGCTTGAATCAAATCCGCCACTTCGACTGACGCCGGTAAGCGCCCTGCCAGGTGATAGGCAATTCGCTTCACCAACTCTGCGTGGCGCATCACCAACGCATCTGCATTGGCAGCGTTCGCCTGCGCCTTGTATGCGTTCAATCCACTCATTGCACGACCTCCAGTCGCGCCTGCGGTTTGCGCACCAAACGCTCGACGAAAAACTCCAGATTCCCTCGCGGGCCTTCCGGTATAGGCCACTTATCGGCCTTCAACGCCAATTTCTTGAATGCCCGAGCTGCAGGGCATGAGGGGAAAGCAGCAACGACCGGACGCTGTTCACGAATTGCCTTACGTAAATACGGGTCCTCTGGGATTTCGCCCACGTACTCGAGGGTGACATCGAGGAACCGGCCTGTGACGCGTTCGAGTTTCTTGAACAAAGTCTCGCCCTCGCCCGGCGCACGCGCCATGTTGGCGACGACATGGAATCGATTCACGCCGTGACCGCGGCTCATGACCTTCACCAATGCATAAGCGTCCGTCATAGAGGCTGGCTCGTCGCACACCACAAGCAATACGTGCTGTGCTGCTTGTGTGAACTGGATCACGCTATGCGAGATGCCTGCAGACGTATCGACGATCAATGTGTCGACGCGTTGACTCAACGCGCTGAACGCCTGCACCAAACCGAGATGTCCTGCCGCCGAAAGATTAGCGAGATCGGCCACGCCGGATGCCCCCGGCACCACCTGAATTCCCTGCGGGGATTCGATGATGATTTCTTCCAAGGTGCGCTCGCCCGAGAGCACGTGCGCCATCGTGTGCCGCGGCGATAGACCCAAGAACACATCCACGTTCGCCAAGCCCAAATCGCCATCGAGCAGCATGACGCGCTTGCCGGTCGAGGCGATGGCCGTCGCCAAATTGACCGATACGCTGGTCTTGCCCACGCCGCCCTTACCGCCCGTCACCGCGATGACTTGGACCGGACCTGGCTGAGCCGCGCGTCTCAAGCCGGTGGTTTGCATTGCTTCCATCCGAAATACCTTTGTTGCTGTGTTCTCAAGTGGCTCAAGCGATCGCATGCGCGATGTTGCCGAAGCGACGCCGTAATAAATCTTCATCTGCATGCGCACCCGATTTGCGCGAGAGCTCCACCGCACGCGCAATGAGCTGATGCGAGCGCGCCGGGCTCAAATCCTCAGGTACGCGTTGACCGTCGCTCACATAGGCGAGCGGCAGCTTCGAGCGGATCAATGTCGAGATCGCGCCGCCCAAGCTCGTCGCTTCATCGAGTTTCGTCAGCACGCAGGTCATGGGCTGTGCCGGCGCGAAGCGATCGACAGCTTCTTCGATAGCGCCGGCTTGCGCCGCCGACGAAAGAACGAGCGAGGTTTCGATGCGATCGCTCGCGCTTGCGAGCGAGGCAAGTTCGCTTGCCAATCGCTCATCGCGCTGACTCAAGCCGGCGGTGTCGATCAGAATCATGCGGCGCGACGACAAGTGCTCGAGCAGGTCGGGAAGTTCGTGAGCGCCATCGACGGCGTACGCAGGTGCACCGATCAAACGGCCCAGCGTGTGAATCTGCTCTTGCGCGCCGATGCGTACGGAATCCGTCGAGATCAACGCGAGATCGCGTGGTCCATGGCGCAAGACCCAACGCGCGGCGAGCTTCGCGACCATCGTGGTCTTGCCGACGCCGGTCGCGCCTACCATCGCCACCACGCCACCTTTGTCGAGCCAGCGTTCTTCGACAGTCGATATGCGGCGCGCGAGCAATGCCAACGCGATGCGTTGCGCCTCTGAGAGCTCCAAACGAGTTGGCAATTGGCTGACGAGTTCGGCAGCTAAGTCGTTCGCCAGCCCGAGCACCGTCATCTGTTTCAACAGTTCGGTCTGAATCGGCGAACGTCGTGACAGATCATTCCAAGCCAGCGTTGCAAGCTGGGTTTCCAGCATGCGGCGCAAAGTGCGCAGCTCTTCGCTCACACCCTCGCCCACCGCGGCATCCGGATCCGCCGCCTCCGTGAGTCGATGTGCCAGGGCGGCGAAATCCGCTGCAGAGGTCGAAGCCTCGCGCCGTTGCTCGTTGGCCGGCATGTCGCGGCCCATGAGCGCACTGCGCTCAAGCTGTGCCGTCGTTACAGAAGATTGCTGCGAAGGTTGGCTGACGTGCGCGCTGTCGCGTCCGTAGTTATCGACACCTTCTTCAGCAACGTCGAAGTCCACCGCTGCGACAACTTCAACTCCGCCATTCACCTTGCGAGTCGAGAGAATCACGGCATCTGGGCCCTGCGCATCGCGAACTTGTCGCAATGCCTGGCGCATGTCGGGGGCGTGGTAGCGTTTTAATTTCATATTGGGGAGGCGGTTAGCGGTTAGCGGTTAGCGGTTGGCAAGAGCAGAGCCAATGAGCATGCGCGCGTCGCGGTTGATCGTCTTGATCGTGCCTACTGATGAACAAAACCATACGTGTCTCCGCATTCTTCCTAACCGCTAACCGCTATCCGCTAACCGCTTCTCTTACCTGCCAACGGCAGTGACCAGCCTGACCTTCCGGTTATCCGGAATCTCATTCCAAGCGAGCACGTGCATGCTTGGGACGATGGAGCGCATGAAGCGTGCGAGGGTTTGTCGCAGTTGCGGCGGCACCAGCAGTACTGCCGGTTCGCCGGTCATTTCTTGGCGTTGTGCGGCTTCGGCGAGGCGGCGTTGCATGCGTTCGGCGAGGCCGGGTTCGAGTCCGGGCGTGGCTGCATTGTTGCCGGCCAAAGAGTTCGAGAGCAGTTGTTCGAGATCGGGTTCGAGTGTGATCACAGGCAGCTCGTTGGTCATGCCGGCGATGTCTTGAACGATCTGACGGCCGAGCGCCACGCGGACATGCGATTGCAGTTGCTGCGGGTCTTGTGTCCTTGCGCCGTGTTCGCAGAGCGTTTCGACGATGGTGCGCATGTTGCGGATCGGCACGCGTTCGGAGAGCAGACCTTGCAAGGTGCGGACGACCGTGCCAAGCGGCAGCAATCGGGGCGTCAAATCTTCGACGAGTTTCGGCGCGGTCTTCGCCAGCGTGTTCAACAGATGCTGCACTTCCTCGTGGCCAAGCAGCTCGTGAGCATGTGTCTGGATCACGTGACTCAGGTGAGTTGCGATCACGGTGCTTGCATCCACGACCGTGTAGCCGAGCGTTTGCGCGTGATCGCGAGCCGACGGTTCGATCCATACTGCTTCCATGCCGAATGCCGGATCGTGTGTCTCGAGTCCCGAGACCTTTCCAAAGACCTTGCCTGGATTGATCGCCAGTTCGCGATCGGGATAGATCACGCCCTCGCCCACTGGCACACCGGACAGATTGATGCGATATGCGTTCGGCGGAAGATCCAAGTTATCGCGAATGTGGACCGCTTGGACGAGGAAGCCGAGATCTTGCGTGAGCTTGCGGCGCACACCGCGAATGCGAGCCAGCAAGTCGCCACCTTGTGCTTTGTCGACTAACGGCACTAAGCGATAGCCAACTTCCAGACCGATGATGTCCACGGGTTGAACGTCATCCCAGGTGAGCTCGCGCGATTCGACCGGCGGAGGTGGCGGCGCAGCGGCGGCCTTCTCTTCAACCGGCTGGGGTTCTTGCGCCTTCTTGTGCAACATCCACGCTCCGCTGCCGCAGATCGCCGCCATTAATAAGAATGGAACGTTCGGCATGCCGGGGATCAATCCCATCACGCCCAACAGGCTGCCTGCGATGGCGAGCGCGCGAGGTTGTGAGAGCAGTTGTTTCGCCAGTTCGCCGCCCATGTCCTGAGCGCGAGACATACGAGTGACGATGATCGCGACTGCGGTCGACAGCAACAGGGCCGGAATCTGCGCGACCAGGCCGTCACCGATCGTGAGCAGCGTGTACGTGCGTGCGGCATCGGAGAACGACATGTCGTGTCCCATCATGCCGATCGAGATGCCGCCCAAGATGTTAATGACCAGAATCAGAATGCCCGCGGTCGCATCGCCGCGAACGAATTTGCTGGCACCGTCCATGGAACCGTAGAAGTCCGCTTCGGCTCGCACTTCAGCGCGACGCGTGCGTGCTTCGTCTTGCGTGATCAGCCCTGCGTTCAAGTCGGCATCGATCGCCATCTGCTTGCCGGGCATTGCATCCAACGTGAAGCGCGCACTCACTTCAGAGATGCGGCCTGCGCCTTTGGTGACGACGACGAAGTTGATGATCGTGAGGATCGCGAACACCACGACACCGACGGCATAGTTGCCGCCGATCACGAATTCACCGAAGGATTGAATGACTCGACCCGCGGCGTGCGAGCCGGTATGCCCGTGCAACAGCACCACACGAGTCGATGCGACGTTTAGCGCGAGACGCAGCAACGTCGCCAACAACAGCACGGTCGGGAACACGCCGAAGTCGAGCGGACGCAGCACGTAGAACACTGCCATCACGACGATGAGCGACAACGCGATGTTGAACGTGAACAACACGTCGAGCGCGATCGGCGGCAACGGCAGGATCACCATCGCCAGTGCCGCGAGCACGCCGATCGGCACGCCTACACCTGAGCGTACGATCGACTTCAAATCCAATGTTGCTGCCACTGCTGCCATGAACTCTGCTGTTTACGGTTGACTGTTGGGGTTTGACGGTTGGCTGAATGGTGGCGGTTAGCGGTTAGCGGTTAGCGGTTAGCAAGACGCTGCGGCCCTCACCCATCACTCCATCACCCCATCACCCCATCACCCCATCACTGCGCTTCGCGCACCGTCATGCTTCTGACACGCCTATATAGGTGCAACTCCCGAGCCACGGCGCATTCATGCGAGCGGGAGTTCTTCACAGTTTGGGAATGACGTGATCAGGGGAATCGGCGGCGTCTTGTAAGGGAGTGTCTTAGCCGCGATTGTTGCGGGCGTGAATGACGGATCGCCTCGCGATCAGGAAGGACTCACGTCAGGCGGGACGCTCATGCGTCAGGAAGGACTACCGTCAAGTCAGAATCACGAAAACGCGGCGGACGCAGAACGTGCAACAACCATCTGTCACTCCCGCGTAGGCGCAGTGCTGTCCGGAATATTCTTCATGCGAACAGCCGGGTTTGCATAAGTTCGTGCTGTGCTCGTTGATCTCGCCAGCGCCGATGTCGCTCGTGCTCGTAGGTGGGGCGCTGAAATAAAGTGGCGGATAGCTCGGATAAG